>NZ_KI669454.1:358634-717268 GCF_000507845.1 Helicobacter macacae MIT 99-5501
GAAGCAAATCGCACTTTATGAGCCCAAAAACAGCTCACACATACTTACTCTACAATATTTGTGGAATTTTTAGCTTTTGTTAAACGCTTTGATTTTAAGCCTTGATTTTTAAGGGGCTTATGCTTGCATTTTTGCGAGTTTGATTTTTGTAGATTGTTTGTGGCGGAGTGTTTGCGATTGTTAGGCAAATGATAATGCCAAAAAGAGTAATCTAAAAAGCGACAAAAAGTAAGAAAATGCAAGGCAAGAATGCAATAAAGCAGAATGTAATAAGCAAGGCTAGATTTTGTTTTGTAAGATGAGCGGGGTTTAGGTTTTAAATGTAGCGAAATGTAGCCTTGATAAGTGTTGGCAAGCTGGTGGTGTGCGCAAGAATCCAAGCGAAAGATTCCCAAGAAATAATCCAAAACACAAAATCCAAAGCCAAAATCAAGGTAAGCTAAAATCTTAGCTTACCTTGAAAGAGGCAATATAGACAGAAGTGATTATTTTGCCTGCTTAGCCGTATTTGGACTACTTGGTATCAAGTGTCTTTTTGATAAGCTCTTCGCCCACTAAGTCATAAAACTTAGGATAAATCCCTACCATAAGTTCTTGCCATTGCTTCTTTTGGGCTTCATCAAGCGTGTAGATAGTCAGCTTGCTTGGATTTTTGCTAGCGTAGTCTTTGAGGTTTTGGAGTAGCACTGCTTCATCGCGCTCACTTTCTTCGCGCTCAAAAAGTGTCGCCTCTCTCATTGCTTGTTGCACCACTTCTTTTAGCTCATTTGGCAGCTCTTGCCAAAACTTCTCGCTTGCGATGACAAGGTATCCCAAGTAGCCGTGATTGCTCATTGTTACGCTTTTTTGCACTTCATAAAATCTAGAGTTGTAGAGGTTTGAGAGTGGATTTTCAGCAGCATCGACTACGCCTGTTTGTAGTGCGCTATACACTTCGCCGAAGTTTATATTTTGTGGATTTGCTCCCATTGCCTTGACTTGTTCTTCTAGGACTTTGGAGCTCATTATGCGCATCTTTTGTCCTTTTGCGTCTTCGGGAATGATGATAGGCTTTTTGTTTGTGCTAAATTGCTTAAAGCCAGAGTCCCAATAATCAAGTGCTATGAAACCTTTTTTGGCGATTGCTTGCTTTAGAATCTCGCCTACTTCGCCGTCCATTACTGCGTGTAAGTGGGAATTATCACGGAATATAAAAGGCACATCCCATAGATTAAACTCTTTTGCTATGGGCGTAAATTTGGAAAATGCAGGGGCTGCTAGCTGAATGTTGTTGCGCTTTAGCTCTTGGAATACTTTGTCATCATCGACAAGCTGTGCGCTAGGGAAAACCTCTACCTTTAGCCTGCCATTGCTTAGCTCGCCTGCTCTCTTGGCAAACAAGTCTGCGGCTTTGCCTTTGGGCGTGCCACTACTCACTACGTGGGCAAATTTGATAGTGTAGGTTTTGTTTGGGTCGTCTTGGGCTTTGTCCCCGCACGCTACAAAAAAGCTAGCTGTGGCGATAAGTGCGCCGCCTAGCAGGCTTGTGCGAAATGCTTTGTAGATTTTGCGAGAGAAGCCATTTGAAAAGCTACTTGATAGGCTTTGGGCTGTTTTTGCCCTCTGATTACTCTGTGCTGTTTTGTCCATTTTTGCTCCTTAATTTAGATTTGTAGGACTTTTGTGAAAAAGCACTAGATTCTAGCTTAAAATCCTAAATTACTAGATATTTTTGCTTACCTTTGTGGAATCTTTCAATGAATGGTAACTTTATGAAACAAAAAACTAAAAAATATTTGGGAGGAAATATGGGGGGAATTTTGTAGGGAGAAAGGAAATCAACAAAAGCTATTATAAAAATGCCCCAAGAAGTGCGTCAAAAGAGCTACAAAACTAGAATCAAATCTAGCCTTGTAGCTATAAAGTAGCCGTTGGGAGAAAAAGCCTAGAGTCTAGACTCATATCGCCGTAGCATATAAAGTCGTTTTAGCATTTTTTTCTTAGCGTTGATTTTTTGCTTTTTGCGTTTTTCTGTCTTACTTTCAAAAAACCTGCGTGCCCTGCATTCTGTAACGACTAGATTTCTATCGGTTTGCTTTTTGAATTTGCGATAGGCTTCATCAAAAGATTCGCCTTCTTTTACTCTGATACCGGGCATATTCCTCACCACCTTTCTGTTTTAGATTTTGGATTTTTAAGCTATCTCTAAGCCAAAACACAATAAATCCAAAAAACACTTTAAGTGCGGGATTTTAGCAAAAATCGCATAAATTTCAACTAAATTTTACGCAATCTTAGATACAATTTGCGTTTTGCGATTTTCTACAAAATCTAGCAAAATTTATCAGAATGGCTGCCTAAGAAGCAAATAACCAAATGTGCTCGTAGCTCAGCTGAATAGAGCAACAGGTTGCGGTCCTGTAGGTCGGGGGTTTGAATCCCTCCGAGCACACCATTTCTAAATCTATCTTAATAATCGCTTTCTGCCCAAACCCCTACAAATAAAACAAAAATCCAAATAATACCAAAATCAATCCCAAAAGGCACAAAAATGCAAGAGAGAAAATCCGTAGGAATCATCGGCTTAGGGCTTATCGGTGGCTCTATGGGGCTAGCCCTGCGTGAGGCTGGCGAGTCAAAAACTTCGCCGATTGTCTTTAGTCGTATTTTTGGCTATGATACCAATCCTTTGCACTCACAGCAGGCTTTGTCTTTGGGGCTTGTCGATGAGTGCGTGGAGTTTGGTGAGATTGAAAAATGCGATGTGATATTTTTGGCTACGCCACTTGATGCTATCATCGACACTCTAGGGAAGCTAAAAAACATAAAGCAAGATTGCACTATCATTGATTTGGGTGGGGCTAAGCAAAAAATCATCGCTTCTATCTCCCCGCAAATCCGCAAAAACTTTGTCGCAGCTCACCCGATGAGCGGGACAGAAAACTCTGGTCCAAATGCCGCGATAAAAGGGCTTTTTTACAACAAAATCGTAATCATCACAGATGAAGAGCACAGTGGGCAATCCCAAGTCGCCCTAGCCAAGCAAATCTTTATCTCCATAGGTATGCGACTAATCAAAATGAGTGCCACAGAGCACGATAAACACACCGCGTATATTTCTCATTTGCCTCATATCATTTCTTTTGCGCTTGCAAATACCGTGCTAGCCCAAGAAGAGCCACAAAATATCCTAGCCCTAATAGGTGGTGGGTTTAAAGATATGAGCAGAATCGCAAAAAGCTCGCCTATAATGTGGCGCGATGTGTTTGCCCAAAACAAAGAAAATCTGCTAGAATCCATAGAATCCTTTGGCAAAGAAATGCTATATGCAGAAAGCCTCATCAAAAATGAAAAGTGGGAAGAGTTAATAGAATGGATGAGCAAGGCAAATTCGTTGCATAAGTTTATGTGAGGGAGTTTTTTTGGTATTTTTAAAGATTTTGGGCCGGGCGTGTGGATTTTGGCGTGGGCTTGTTCTGCTTGATGTTTTTTGCTAGATTTTTAGATTTGCTGTGGTATTTTTTGTTTGTTTTTTTTATGCTTTTTGTGCGTATATTGTTGTGTGGATTATCTGCCAAAATAGCTCATATTTGCGATATGCAGGAGTTTTTTGGGCTGGCGATGCAAGTCTTTGATGAAGTGCCACCACACTAGGGGCTTTTTGAAACGGATTTGCTTTAGCATCGTTTTTAGCCCCATAGGGTCTTTATCTAGCGGGATTTTAAACACTTTCATTACATAGCCTAGCGTGATATTGCCAAAAAAGCTCTCATACTCCTTACAAAGACCGCCACAAAATCCGCCCTTTGCAAGACTTGCGCTTCTTGCGCGTTCTCTAAGCTGTTTAAAATGTGCAAAATCCTCGCCTTGATTTTCTAGCGACTTCTCTAGCGTAGCTTCATAAAACTCCCACAGCCTAAACCCCACCACTACAAAGCAATATGCCTTAAAATACGCTCGCATTTCTTTATAGCTATCAAAATCTCCTCTCAAAGGCTCTAAAAAGCTAGGGAGTTTAGGAGGCATAGCGACATCTCTTTGATTATTCATTATCGAGCCTGCTCGCCTCCTATACACATAAAGTGCCTCATTACTATATGCACTCCTTTTTGCTAGGGCAAAAAGCAATGTCCCAAAGTCGTGGTCTTCGTGGTAGATTCCCTCTGTGTAGCGCAGGGAGTAGCGATTGAGGATACTTGCTCTAAAAAGTCCTTGCCACGCAAAAAAGAAATTATAGATTTTATTGTGAGAGAGGAGCTCTAAGCCACTCTCATAGCTATTTTTTTTAAGGTTGCCCATATATGCACCCTTGCTAAGTGTCTTTGTCGCTTCATCAAAATCACTCCAATTATGCACAAAAATATCTAAATCTTTTTCACACAAGTTTTGCACACATATCTCTATGCAGTGTGGCTCTATATAATCATCACTATCTATGAAGTGGATAAGTGCGTCTTGGGGGAGCTCTTGGGTGATAAAGTCATTTATCCTCTCTAAATCGCTTTTGATAAAGTTTGGCTGGATTTTTTTGAAGTGGGTTTGCACTTCTTGAATGCTAAGGGATTTGTAGGCTTTGGCAAAGGAGTGGGTTTGTGAGAGGCTTTGAATGTGGGATACTTCGCTTCGCTCAGTATGACAATTAGAGGTTGTATGATAGGTTGCTTGTGATTCATAAGAATCTTGCCTTTCAAAAAACTCTCGTAATGCACTGCCTTTGATAAACTCAAATCCTGTGTTGCGTGCCGAGCTAAGTCCTCCATTTGGCTTAGAGATGACAAAGATTCGCTTATCTTTTTTAGCAAACTCTAGTGCAATCTCTAAACTCTCATCACTACTTCCATCATCAACTAAGATAATATCTAGATTCTCATAGCTTTGGGTAAGCACACTTTGGATACACTCGCTTAAATACGGCGCAACATTGTAAATGGGGATAATGATAGATACTAGGGGGTGGGGTTGGCTAAAATACTGCATCTGTGTCCTTAGAGCTATGAAAGTGAAAATTTGTCAATGTAATACTTCTGTTTCAATCTCAAAAATTTCTTATAAAAACTTGTGGCAAGATAATTTAATAGCTAGCAATCCCACCAAAAATCTAATAAGTTAGGATTATAAAAGTGGATTATATCAAAAATTACTTTGCAAAGATTATTTTTAGCATAGTTAGGATTCATTAGGCAAGAAATCCTAACTATGCTTCTACCAAGTCAACCAAGCCTGCCAAAACCTACCAAATCTGCCCTTGCCAATCTTGCCAAATCTCACTAAGCCCCACCAAAATCAACAAAAATCAACAAAATCAATCTAACTCGCGCTTTTTGGGGATAAGCACCACGCAGATTATCGCTACTGCCATTAGCACCCCAAAGTATACAAAAAACCCCTCCTCTATCCCGCTAGCCTTAAACTGCAATGCCACATAGTTGGCACTTCCACCAAATGCTGCTGCGCCAATGGTGTAGCTTATCCCCGTGCCAAGTGCCCTCACTTGCGGTGGGAACAAAGTCGTTTTAAATATCCCAGCTACCGCGCTATAAAATCCAAGCATAAAGCACATAAAGCCTACGATTGCAAACAAAATAAGCGGGTCGCTTACTCCCTTCATCAGCCAAAACAGCGGATACACGCCAAAAAAGGCAAACACGCAGAATATGAGAAGCGAGACTTTTAAGCCGATTTTATCACTTAGTGCACCCATAAATGGCACGACAACAAATAGCACACAAAGCGCACCTAGCATAATGTTGTTTGCTATGTGCGCGTCTATGCCGTTGTTTATCATATAGACTTTGGAATACACCGTGATGATATAATACGCAGGCGAGCACCCAGCGGTGATTCCAAGCACGAGGGCGACACTTTTCCACGATTTTCGCAACGCTTTGAAGCTACCTCTATCCTCGTATTTTTTTAGCTTCTCGCTAGAATCATCACTCATAAATGTCCTAACAAGTAGGCTTAGAAGTGCTAGCACACCACCACTAAAAAACAAAATCCGCCAGCCAAAATCCTGCATTTGGGATTCCTCCAAAAACAAAAACAAAAAGCTAATGCTAGCCACTGCTAAAAGTTGTCCGCCGATTAGGGTTAGGTATTGAAATGATGAGTAAAATCCCCTCTTGCCTTTGGGGGCGACTTCGCTAAGATAAGCTGCAGCTATGCCATACTCCCCACCCACGGCCACACCTTGCAAAAGTCTAGCTAGCAGAAGTAGCAAAATCGCCACATCACCGATAGTGTGTTTATCAGGCAAAAAGGCAATGCTAAAAGAGCCCAGTGCCATAAACACGATAGAAACTACCATAGAGCTTTTTCGCCCGACTTTATCGGCAATCGAGCCAAATATCACGCTCCCCACAGGCAGCATCAAAAATCCCGCTGCAAACACGCCAAATACCGAGATTTGCTGAATGAGTGGCGAGGTGGCGTTTGAGAAATTGTGCGCGAAATACACCGCAGCAAAGCCATAAATGTAGAAGTCAAACCACTCTACGAGATTGCCACTGCTTGCGGCGATAACGCTTGAGATTCGCTTAGAATCGCTTAAGTTTGCGTTTATCTCGTTTTTGTCGTGCTCGTGTTTGTGATGTTTGCTATTCTTTTTTGAGTGCATTACTGCTCCTTATTTAGATTTTTATAGATTCTTTTGCGTAGAATCATTTTAAGGTTTTAGGGCTATCTAGCTTAGCTTGTTGATTTTGGCACTGATTTAGGGGGCTAGTCTAGCTCACGCTTTTTGGGGATAAGTGCGACACATACAAGCGATATAAACGCAAACACCCCAAAATACACAAAAAATCCTTGCTCGATTCCGTGTGATTTGAACTGCAAAGCGACATAGTTCACACTTCCGCCAAAAATCCCCACACTTATCATCGCGCCTAGCCCTGCACCAAGTGCGCGGATATGTGGTGGGAAAAGCGCGGTTTTAGAAATGCCAGCCACTGCTGTGTAAAAGCTAAGCATAAAGCACATAAAGCTAGCTATGCCAAATAGCACCAAATAGTCTTTGGTGCTTCCAAGCAGCAAAAATAGCGGGTAGATTCCCACTATGCAAAATCCTAGATAAATGCTAAGCGAGGTTTTAAACCCGATTTTGTCGCTTATGTAGCCCACAAGCGGTATCGCCACGCATAGCACGCAAAGCGCGCCTAGCATAATGTTGTTTGCCACAAAAGCGTCTATGCCGTTATTTATCATAAAGATTTTGGGATATACCGTTATGGTATAAAATCCTATCGTGCATCCAGCAGTAGTGCCAACTACTAGGGCTAAGCCTTTCCACGATTTAAAAAGTGCGCTTAGGCTACCTCTATCGCTATATGTCCCCAAAACCTTGTGAGAATCATCGCGCATAAATCCACGAAAGATAAGGCTACCTAGTGCTAGCACGCCACCAGCTAAAAACAAAATCCGCCAGCCAAAATCTTGCATTTGGGATTCCTCCAAAAACAAAAACAAAAAGCTAATGCTAGCCACTGCTAGAAGCTGCCCACCGATTATGGTGGCGTATTGGAATGATGAGTAAAAACTGCGCTTGCCACTAGGGGCTATCTCGCTAAGATATGCTGCCACTATGCCAAACTCCCCACCCACAGCTACGCCTTGAATAAGCCTAGCAAGCAGAAGCAATATGATAGCTGTGTCGCCTATGGAGGATTTATCGGGCAATAGCGCAATAGCAAATGAGCCAAATGCCATACACAAGATAGATACTATCATCGCTTTTTTGCGAGAATCTCTATCGGCTATGCGCCCAAAGATGATACTCCCCACAGGTAGCATCAAAAACCCCGCCGCAAACACGCCAAAGACTTCGATTTGTGCTAGCAAGGGCGAGGTGGCGTTTGAGAAATTGTGCGCGAAATACACCGCAGCAAAGCCATAAATGTAGAAATCAAACCATTCAATGAGATTTCCACTGCTTGCTGCTACTATGCTTGGGATATGGATAGATTTTGTTTGCATTGTGATTCCTTAAATGACACGATGAATAAATGCAAACTTTTCCAAAATCCATAAGACTAAATGCGTAAAACTCAACTAAACCAAAGGAAACACTTTTTTGGCAATCATTTCTAGCTCTTCTCTCACATTAGCACATTGCACGATTAGGAGGTTTAGCCCTGCTTTGTGGTATTCGCGGATTTTCTCTGCTACTTGCTCGGGCGTGCCGATGAGATTGGAGCGAAGTCCGCGATTTGATACGCTGTATTCTTGCTTGGTGATTTCTAAGTCAAGCTGTGAATTGCCCGTAAAATCGCTATATGAGCTTGCATAATCCTCATAATTTTTGATTGTGGTTATGCGCTTTAGCTCATCTTGGGCTTCTTTCTCTGTGTCGCGCACGATGATATAAGTCGCCATTCCAAACGCGCTAAAAGGTGGTTTGCCAGCCTTTGCTCTGCGCTCTTTCATATCGTTGATTTTTTCCCACACTTCTTCTACCGTGCCCCCGTGCATTAGATACCTATCGGCAAATTGTGCTATGGTAGCTCGCCCTACATCGCTCTCTCCTCCCGCATACACAAGTGGCATTTTGGTAGGTTTTGGCTCGTTGTATGAGTTTTCAAAGTTGTAATACTTGCCTTTGTGTGTGAAAGGTGTCTCACTCCAAAATCCGCGCAAAACATCGGTGTATTCTTTGACAAGAGCATATCTGTCATCGTGCCCATCGAAGTTTATGCCATACTGCCTTGCTTCCTCTTCCCACCACGCACTTACCATATTTACACTGAAGCGATTCCCGCTTATTTGTGCGATAGTGGCGATTTGCTTAGCGGTTAGTGCGACTTGGTGGTATTGTGGGCGAAGTGCTGCTAGGACTTCGATTTTTTTGGTTATAGCAGCTAGCCCATTTGCTATCGCCCACGCATCAAGCACAGGGGCTTTTTCGCCTTTTATGTCATTTAGGTAGAGTTCAGGCACGAGCGTTAGCACATAGCCTAGCTCCTCTGCGTTTAGTGCCAAGTCTTTTATGTATTCCCAACTGCACTTTGTAGTGTCATCATCGACATTTCGTAGCCAGCTTCCCCATACAGGTGTCCAATATCCAAACTTCATTTTCATTTTGTCTCCTTTTTTTGGTTTTTGTGTTTTTAGATTTTGCTTTTTGCGAGATTTAAGCTGTTTGCTTAGAGCTGATTTTTTGTAGTTGCTCGCTCAAAAATTCTACGATTCTATCGCTTGCAGCTTGTTTGCCCTGCGCTCTAAGCGTTTCCTCTACGGCTTTATTGTAGTTGGTGTTGGTATTTATGTCATACACCACTACTTCGCCCTCGCCTCTCTCATTTTCTTGTGTTTCTATGAATTCCACACCTGCGACTTCGATTTTGTGTAGCTTTAGGAACTCTTCTAGCTGCTTTACAAGTGGCGTATCCTCGCTAATGTCTTTGCGCAGGCTAAATTTGCTCGCACCACCACCGCTTATATCACACGCTGCGCCTGCTAGCTCTGGGACAACCTCGCTTGTGGATTTTGCGTCCTCTATCGCACACGCATCAGCTGGGCATAGCTTAAACGCTCCTCCACTTGTATCTACGCGTACTGCATAGTGAAATCTACCACCGATAAACTCAAGCCTAGTGATAAATAGCTCCTTAGAGCGGACATACTCTTGCAGTAGCGTAACGCCATCGATTGGTGCTTCAAACTCGCTAGATTGAACATAGTCGGCAAACTCCTCATAGCTATCAAATCGCCGAACTCCTAGCCCTTTGCCACCTTGATTGTGCTTGGTGATAAAGGGGGCTTTTAGGCTCTTGGCTTGCTCTAGCAAAGTAGCTTTGCCAAATACAGCTATGGTCTTTGGCGTGCGAAATCCTGCTTGAGATAGTGAGAGGTATTGTCGCACTTTGCTTACTTCTAGCTCTAGCACGGAGCTAGGGTTTATCACACGGCGATTGTGAGACTCTAGCCACGAAAGAATAGAGCGTCCGTATTCTTTAGAAAAAGCATTATCACGCGTATGGCTTGAAGCACTAATCCTACTCCAAAACACACCTTGTGGTGGCTCTCTATCTATATCTATGCTTCCTTGTGTGAGGATAATCTCGCCAAAGTCTACCCCTGCACGATTAAAAGCCTCTCTAAATGGCGGAATCCACTCGGGATTTTCGTGCAAGATATAAATCCCTTTTTGTAAGTCATTATATGACATAATCTACCTCCTTTTTTGCCTTACTTCTACCTGTGCCCGTGTAGTCATCTATGCTAGATTTTGGTCCTCCTACGCGGTATTGCGAAGCGATATGACTAGAATCTAGTCTATCTCCCTTGCCAAAAAGCTTGTGCCTTAGACTTCCTTGAGTGTATTCTTGCTTGTATGCACCTCTTTTTTGTAGCTCGGGCACGACAAATTCTACTACATCTTGGATAGTTCCGGGGGTAGTGGCATAGGCGAGATTGAATCCATCTGCATCGCTATAAGCGATAAATTCTTGCAAAATATCAGCGACTTTTTGTGGGCTACCGATGATTTTTGGTCCTTGGCAGCCTATGCCTGTTAGCTTGATTAAATCACGCAAAGTCCAAGTTTTGCCCTCATCTGTGGTGGAGTTTGAGAGAGCTTCGACTTGAGCGACTATGGCATTTGATTTGATATTGCTTAGTGGGTCATCTAGCTCATACCTACTCAAATCCACTCCTAGCCAACCAGAATTGATTACCAAAGAGCCCTCTGTGCTTGCGTATTTTAGCAAGTCTTTGTATTTAGCTTGGGCTAACTCTTCGGTTTTGTCTGTGATTACGGTTGCTAGTAGGTAGATTTTGGCACTATATGGGTCGCGTCCTGCTTGGATAAGCGCGTCTCGCACTTGCTTAACGGCGATTTTTGCGTATTCTTTTGTCGGTGGCGCGATAAATATACCCTCTGCGTGCGTGGCTGCAAACTTGCGTCCTCTAGGGGAGTTGCCCGCTTGGAATAGCACAGGTGTGCGCTGAATGCTAGGCTCACAGATATGAATACCCGGGACATTGAAATATTTGCCGTGATGTCCTATGTGGTGGATTTTGCTAGGATTGGCAAAATCGCCCGTCTCTCTATCTAAAATCACCGCATCATCTTCCCAGCTTCCCTCTAGTAGCTTATAAATCACTTCCATATACTCATCAGCTACTTCATATCGCTCATCGTGAGGTAGCTCGCTCTCTCCCATATTTTTGTTTGCACTTGGGAGGTAGCCTGTTACGATATTCCAGCCTACGCGTCCTTTTGTGAGGTGGTCTAGTGTGCTAAGCCTCCTAGCAAAAGGAAATGGATGCTCAAAAGGCACACCAGAAGTGATGCCAAAGCCTATATGCTTGGTAGCTGCTGCACTTACTGCGGCTAGCTGCACAGGGTCATTTACAGGCACTTGCAGAGCCGTTTTTAGCGCACCAAAATCATTGCCACCATAGATGTCATACACACCGATAACATCAGCGATAAACACCGCGTCAAAGAGCCCTTTTTCGGCGTTTTGAGCGATAGTCTGCCAATACTCTATATCTTTGTAGCGTAGGGCTTGGTCGTTTGGATACCGCCAAAGCCCGGGGCTAAGATGAGAGATACAATTCATTTCAAACGCATTGAAACTGATTTGTTTGGGTGTCTTACTCATTGTTGCTCCTTTTAGATTTTGCCAAATGTGATTTTGGCATCGTTTGGTTTTTGGTTTTGTCAGGTTTTGGCAAAACCTAGAAGCGCATTCTATCGTAAAAAATGTAAAAACACAATATGTGTTTGCAAAAAAATAGCAAAATTTTTGATTTTTTGTAAAAAACACAATATGTGTTTGTGATTTTGCAGATTTTGGAGAGATTTGGACTTTATCAAATAAAAAAGTCTAAATAATAAAAATTATCCACTTATTATTTCTTTTTAGGTAGCATTTGCGCTTCAAATCTTAAGCAAATCTAAATTTGCGCAAAAGATTTGCAAAACAACTTACAACAACTAAAGGAGAACAAATGGCAACAATACTAGCAGGACAAATGCTAAAAAAAGGTTTTATGATGTTTGGTGTGATTGTGGCGAGTGCGCTTATGTGCTCTAGCTTTGCAAGTGATTTGCAAAAGCAGGCAAAAGACTTAGGATTAGCACCACTACCCAAAAACCAAAAAGAAGTAGATGCTATCTTGCAACAAAATGGCATAAAATCTAGCCCATTTAGCAAAGCAAAAGCAGAGCTAGGCAAAAAGCTATATTTCGAGCCACGACTAAGCAAAAGCGGGCTTATCTCGTGCAACACCTGCCACAATCTAGGCACAGCAGGGATAGACGGCGTAGAAGCAGCGATAGGACACAAATGGAGCTCAAATCCTCATCATCTAAATTCCCCCACCGTGTATAACTCCGTGCTAAATGCCACGCAGTTTTGGGATGGGAGGGCAAAAGACCTAAAAGAGCAAGCAAAAGGACCTATCCAAGACAATGCAGAAATGGCACTTCCCCAAAAGCTAGCCGTTCAAAAAATCGCTTCCATAGATGAATATGTCAATGAGTTTAAAAAAATCTATGCCGATGGCGTAACATTTGATAATATCGCTGATGCGATTGCAAACTTTGAGCGAACTTTGCTTACGCCATCTCGTTTTGATGAGTTTTTGCGCGGCAAAAGCAGTGCGCTAAATGCGCAAGAAAAAGAGGGCTTAAAGCTGTTTATGGATTTGGGCTGTGCTTCTTGCCACAATGGAGTAAATCTAGGTGGCTCTATGCAGGCTTTTGAAGTGGTAGAAAAGTATAAACACCGCTTAGTTGGGGATTTTAGGGGCGATAAAGACGGGCTAGTAAAAGCTCCTACTTTGCGAAATGTAGAGCAGACTGCGCCGTATTTCCACAATGGTGCGATTTGGAGTTTGCAAGAAGCGATAAAAGAGATGGGCAAAATCCAGCTTGGCGTGTCAATAGATGATAAGCAAGCCAAAGATATAGAAGCGTTTTTGCGCACTCTTACGGGCAAAAAACCTGTGATAATCTACCCACAACTACCCGATTCTACACCAAAGACACCCAAACCACAAGTGTAGATAGATTTCATTTTGTTTCATAGCCTTACTCACGCCTTGCCTTGCATAAAATTTACATAAAGATTTTGTGTGAATGCAAGGCGGGCGCGTATCGTGGTGTCGATTTTTGCGCAAAACCTCTAGCAAAATCAACAAGACTTGCAATTTTGCATAATCTCGCAAAATCTAACTTATCTAACTTGCCCAGCCTCCCAAACTTCTTTTATAAAACTTCATAGCAATCTTTTTAAGTCTTTTTTCATAACTCCCTTTTCTTAGTTTTTGGCATTGTTTTGATATAATGCGCTTTTTTATTTTGGCTAAATGCTAAACCAAATACGGAGAGTCCAAATGCAAAATCTAAAAGAGAAACTAAACAATGACTTAAAAGAAGCAATGAAGTCAGGGGATACATTTTTGCGTGATACTTTGCGACTGCTAAATGCAGACATAAAGCGCGTAGAAGTAGACACTAGGGCAAGCCTAGATGATAGTGCGATTAGCGACATAATAAAAAAAGCTGCCAAACAGCGACAAGACGCCATAGATGCTTACAAAAAAGGCGGGCGAGATGACTTGCTAGCAAAGGAGCAAAAAGAGCTAGACATCATCACTTCTTATTTGCCTGCACAGCTTAGCGATAGTGAGCTACAATCCAAGCTAGAATCCATAATCAAAGAAGTGGGTGCAACTAGCCCAAAAGATATGGGCAAAGTAATGGCTAGTGCAAAATCCCTAAACGCCGATGGGCGTAGAATCTCACAAATGGTAAAGACACTTTTGGGCTAGATTTAAGGTAAATTTAGCTAGCAATTTTTAAGCAAAATCTACATATAGCCTAAATGCAGCTTGGCAAAATCCAAACACTTACTATCACGCGCTTTAGCCCAAATGGTGCGTATTTGGGCAAAAGCGCGACAAATACAAAATCCACAAATACACAAAAAAGCAAAATATATAAGCAAAAATCTACACAAATCCCCTCACAAACTCTTGCCCAAATCCCCATAAACGAAGTGCTATTGCCAAATAAATTTTGCCCTAGCGGTGCAAAGGTGGGCGATGAAGTGCAAGTCTTTATCTACACGGATTCGCAAGATAGATTTATCGCCACCACACAATCCCCGCTAGCCACACTAGGACAAATCGCGTTTTTGCGCGTGGTAAGCGTGGGACAAAACGGCGTGTTTTTGGACTTGGGGCTTGATAAAGATATATTTATGCCTAGCAAAAATCCCAAATCCTACGCGCTAGACTCGCTCGTAGCAGTGAAAATCTGCGCTGATAAGTCCCACCGACTTATCGCAAAAAAGGGCATAAAAGACACGCTTAAGCCCTACAAAGCAAAACATAGAGGCACGAAGGTAGAGATTTTGCCTTTTGAGATAAGTCCTCTTGGTGTGGGCTGTGTGGTGGAGGGCAAATACTATGGATTGCTATATACTTCGCAAAGTAGCCCTAAAGCAAAATCTACTCACAGGGATTTTGCTAGCAAAGATTCTACTCGCAAAGACTTTTATTACACGGATTTTCCCACAAAATCTAGCCAAAATCCTCTCAATATAGATTCTAGCGAGCTGCTAAAAAAGCTAGGGCTAAGTCTAGGGGCAAAATCAAGTGCTTTTATACAAAATGTGCGCCCTGATGGCAAGCTGGACTTGACCCTACAAAGTAAGGCAAACACCAAAGATGAAGCACAAAAAGTGCTAGAGATTTTGCACTCACTGCAAAAGGCTAATGAAGTGCTAGAGTTTCACTACGATAGTCCTCCACAGATTTTGGATAAAACCTTTGGCATAAGCAAAAAGGCTTTCAAGCGCGTGCTTTCTCATCTAATAGCCACTTCTTGTATAGAATTGAAAGAGGGCAAAATCGCCCTGCTAGATTCTGTGCAAAGCCCACATAAAAGCACCAAAAATCCTAGATTTAGCCAAAAGCCTTAGCAAATACCATAAAGCCTTTTTATCCACGATTCAAACTTTCATAAAAGACTCCAAAAGATTCTTAAAAATCCGCTAAAACACGCTTAAAAACCACTACTTACATTTGTCTAATATTCAAGTTGCTAAATCCGCGATTTACCAAGCAAGAGCACCAAGCAGCCACATTGACAAAAAAAAAAAAAACGGCTAAGATTCCCCCTCTACTTCTTTGCTAATAAGTGATAAAAAGCCTAAGATTTTTGCTTTTTATCGCTTGACTTCCAAGCCAAACAAAATCTAAATAAAGGGGAATAAGCTATGAAAATTTTAGGCAAGTATGAAATCATAGAGCAGTTTTCAAGCGATGAGTTTAGAGCGCGAGATTTGCACAAAAACTATTTCATAAAGCGCGTTAGAAAAGAGGGCTTAGATGAGACTATGCACTCCCATCTAGCCCAAAATCTCCAAGACTTTCGGCACAAAAATCTTATCAATATCAGCATTGATGAAGATGATGAGTTTTTCTATGCCATTAGAGAGGACTTTGAGAGGGAGGAGTATCGCCCCTTAAGCCCAGAAATATTTAAAAATAGCGATGAGGTGGATTATACGCGCTTATTAGAGTGCTATTTGCAGATTTTTGATGCGATTAGCTATATCCACTCAAAAGGGCTATATCACGGCAACATAAGCACAAATAAGATTTTGGTTACTAGGGATAATCGCGTGTTTTTGCTAGACTTTGGCAAAAGCTATTTTTATGCCTTACTAGGCGATGATGAGAAGCACTTCAAAGCCCCCGAGCAGCTAGCAGAGATAAAGGCTGACATTGACATAATGGCGGATATTTTTTCATTTGGGCTATGTATGCTAAACCTACTGCTTGGGACATTTGAGGATTTTGAATTCAACAAAAATTACAAAAACCCAAGCGATTTGGAAAATATCTATGAAAAAATCCAAAATGACTATGATTTAGAATCTAGTGAGAATGAAATCTTTTTGCTTATCCGCAAAATGACGGCACTAAACCCACAGGATAGAATTTCACTTGATGATTTGGGTAAAGAATTAAGGGCGATTTTAAGGCAAAATAAGCAAACCTACAAATTTGAGCTAAATCTATCTAATAGTGTAGAGGAAAAATACCGCGAGATACACGAGCTTAGCGTCTATGAGCTAAAAGAGCATATCCAAAGCAGAATTGAGGGCAAAAAATCTTTTTGGGAGTTTGGGCTAGATAAAAATAAAGACCGTGAGGAAATCAAAATCGCTTGCGGGGATTTAATCTTTTGCTGTTCAGCTAAGGACTCAAGCTATCTTTTTTGCTTCTCTATCTTAGAAAATCAAAAAATGTTAGAAAATCTCTATGCAAATGGCTTGGAGTTTGATAATGACTTTATCATCACCACAGGACATAATCATAGCTATGAATGCGACAATATACAAAATATAAAGGACGAGCTAAAACGCGACTTTGAAATGCAAAAGCTCCGCAACAGAGGGCTTGAAACAGATAGAAAAGCAATCGCCACAGAGGAGGAGCTACTTCGTGCTGAAAAAGAAACTATCGACTTAAAGAAAAATGTAATCCTAGCGCAATTTAAAAGCGTAAATAAAGGCAAAGATACGATGACATTTGAGCGAATCGAGATTGATAAATGTAGCCAAAAGGATAGAGAAAAATTTACCGAGATTTTAAAAACAGCACAAAATAATCAATTTACCAAAACTAAAAAAGGCAAAAAGCCAAGAGATTTAACCAAAGTGCGCGATTTTCAAAGCACAGATAAAGTCATCATTCAATCCATTGAGCCTGACTTATCAGTAGAGCTAAAAGGCGAAGTATCCTCTCTAAATCTAGCCAAAAAAGAAATCATCGTGCAACTTGACAAGTATAAAGATGTCAATCAAAACACATTGCAAAACGCAATCCTTACTATCGCTTATGATTATCAAATGGAAGAAATTTTGTGGAGCAAAAAAGATAAGGCGTTAAGCGATTTAAAAGAAGCCAAAACGCAAATCCCCAATCTTTTGCGCAAGATAAATGAGCCAAAGGAGCTAAGAGAAAATGTCCTTGTAGAGATTCCTAGCTTTTTTGATGAAAATTTAGATGAAAATCAACAAGAGGCGGTGATAAAAACGCTTAGTTTAGATAGTGATAGTGAAATACTGCTTATCCAAGGACCTCCGGGCACAGGCAAAACAACGACTATCACAGAGATGATTCGCCAAATTCAAAAGCGACATAGACACGCCAAGATTTTGGTAGCCTCTCAAAGCAATCAAGCTGTGGATAATGTGCTAGAAAAAATCTGCATAAATGAGGATAAAATCTTGCGCATAGGCAATGATGAATCCAAGATGAGTGATATAGCAAAACAATTTATCCCAAATAAAGTGCTAGATAGGCTTATCAAAGACAATAGAGCGCGAATCAAAGCAAATCCTATCAGCGATGAAAATCCAAGTATAGAAACTAAGCTACAAGAGCTACAAGGCGACTTTGACAAAGCCTTGCAAACAATCACGGCAAAAATGAGCGCAAAAACAGGCGAAAAATCAAAAGAAAGCGAACTAGCCACACTTTTTCTAAAAAATATCCGCGTTATTTTTGGGACATTGCTAGGCATATCCTCGCGGAAAGATTTTAGAGATATTGTCTTTGATTTTGCTATTGTCGATGAGGCAGGGAGAGCTACGCTTAGTGAGCTATGTGTGCCTTGCATCAAAGCTAGGCATATCGTGCTAGTAGGCGACCACAAGCAGTTAGCCCCTGTCATCGATGATGAAATCGCTAGCAATTTAAATAGCAATTTCCCCAAAAAAGAGGTGGGGACTTCGTTTTTTGAGCGGTATTTCGAGCGACTTAGTGAGAAAAAAGCAGAAGTGCCATATTTAGAAAATTTCCGCCATAGGCTTATCTACAACTACCGCGCCGAGCATAAAATCTGCGAGCTTTACAATCAGCCATTTTATGAGGGTGAGCTAAAAGAAGCACTAGCAATAAAAGGCAAAAGAGAGCATAATCTCTCTCCACTCTTTAAATCCAGCGCGGTGTGGATAGATACGAGCAAAAGAGATGATAGAGAGGACACCCAAGCAGGCACAGGCAAAATAAACCACTGCAATGCCTCTATCATCTCATCTACTCTAAAAATTTTGCTAGATAAATCAAAAGAGCAAAATCTAAGCCACAGCATAGGAATCATCACACCTTATAGAGCGCAGACAAATTTGCTAAAAGATAAGCTAAAAGGCATAAAAGCTGAATTTAAAGAGCTTTATGCAGATAAGGCAAGTAATGATAAAGACTTGCGCAATGGCTTTGACATAGGCACAGTCGATAGCTTCCAAGGGAGTGATAGGGATATAATCATCTATGATTGTGTCCGCTCATCAAAGGCAAAAAATAGCAAAGAGGATAGAGAAAAAAGAAGCGGTGGCAAAATCGACTTTATCGCTGATGAAAAGCGACTTAATGTTTCATTATCTCGTGCAAAAAAGCTACTTATCATCGTAGGCGATATGGAGTTTTTGTATAGGGCGAGTGTAAGCGAGGGGATAAATCCGTTTTATAAAATCATAGACTTTATCCACAAGCATAAAGAAGACTATCACATAATCCCCGCACCACAAACACAAAATAAAGGAGGCAAAAATGGCTAAGAAAAAAGTAGCACCACAAACTAACGAGCATACCAAATCTGCGGAGTCTATCTATGATAAATTTGATATGCACTTACTCACGCACAAATACAGCGACTACTACATAAGCAAAAAAGAGAGCGATGAAAATTTGGCGCAAATGGGGCTAGTAAAGGAGGGCGATGAGAATGATGAAGGCGATTTTGTATGGTATGACACTAGGGAAGTTTTTTATCCTGTATATAAAACTATCATAGACTATCAAATCACAACAATTCAGCCTATCCACCCTATCATCATAGCGATTTTGAAATCTGTGAAATACTTAGAAACGCTAAAAAATGCCAATATTGCCCAAAAGCTAAAATCTATCACACAGCTTGATGATGAAATCTATGGCAGTATAATTGCCGAACTCATAACCAAAGGACTGCTAAATAATGAAAATGATAAAATACGACTAAGCAATAAAGGCAAAGACGCGCTAAAAAAGGAAAAAGAAAAGATTGTCAATGATGAAAGCGCGGTAGTAGCGATTGATGGTATATATAATGAAGTGCTAGAAGTCGTTAAAAGTGTCAAAGAGATGAATCTGCCACATAAGCCAAGTAAAGATTCTATCGAGCTAAAGCCTTTATTTAAAGCGCGTCCTAGGAGTGAAAGTCTCTATGAGGAATTTAGCGAGAACAAAACACTATATCAAGTCCTAGTCGAAGCACTGCAAGGGCTAGATAGTGTAGATAAGTATAGTATAGATGATGCAGGACAAAGCGAAAGACAAAGCACGGAAGTAAGCAATATCCTAGCCGTGCGTGATGTGAGAAAATTTTACAAAAAATACATTTGCTTATTTTACAAAAACGCGCACGATGAAGAAAAAATCCTAGTCGTTGATGAGAGATATGAGATAAACGCAGAAATCACAAAGCTATTTGATAGGCTAATAAGTGAGCAAAATCTAACCCCAAGCAATGCTAACTCTAACGCGTGGAAAGACAAAGAGGATAAACGCGAAAGACTTAGCAAAGAAGTGATAGAATCTAGGCTTAAATCTGCTCTAGATTTGAGCGAGGGGGCGATGCTTGAAGTGGGCGAGCATAAGCGGTATTTTATCTATGTGCTTAAAAACGCTAAAAAGCATATCTACATACAAAGCCCTTGGGTGCGCCACAATGTGCTAGAAATCTATAAAGAGTATATACAATCCGCGCTAGAAAAAGGCGTAAAAATAACTATCAAATACGGAATGCAAAAGCGAGGTGAGAAAGACAAACAAGAGATTGATGAAAAAGCACTAGCTTATCTTAACGAGCTAAAAGCAAAGTATGGCAATTTCAGCCTAAAGCACGGCAGTGATGACCACTCTAAAATCATCATTTGTGATGATGAGTTTATGATAGTGGGGAGTTTTAATTGGCTAAGTTTCGCTCCTAGAGATGATAAGCGAAGCGAAACTTCCACCATAAACAAAAACAAAGAATCAATCAAAAAGCAAATCGCCAAATTTGACTAAGTGAGATTTAAAATTTCTGCTAAAACACGCAAACATAACGCGCAAGATTTGGCGCAATAAAGTAACAACAAAAGTTAGAGGATACACAAAAAGTTATTTATAGATTTTATAAAGGGCTCTAGTGGCTAAAAAGTTATAAATTTTTATAAATTCGTCAAATGCAAAAAGTATTTTGCACTTTCATCTTTGCTATCTAATGTATGTTTCATCACACAAGATTTGCCACGGAGGATTTTTGCTAATGCTTTGCGTTTGGTGCAAAAACATTAGCGGGCTAAAAGTGAGATTTCTTAGATTGCTCTAAAATCTCAAAATATCTATCGGTTGTAAAATCTGCTCTTGTGGGGCTGGTGTGGGCTCGGCTTTTTGTGGCTCGAGATTGGATTCTTTTTTTTCTGTGCTGCTTGGACTTAGGGCGTCTAGGTTTGCGTTTATCTCATCTTTGAAGTGGCTTTTATCAATTAGCTCTTTATATTTTGTCTTATATTCGCCACCCAATCCTTTTTTTGGTGAGTTGTTATTCCACACTACTCCACACTTTTTGCCGATGATTTTGCAACCTGTTTGAAACTTGGCATTGCAAGTTTCTTCTATCGGTTCGCATTTGCTATAAAACTCCTCCCCACCCACAATCCTCAAGTCCGCCGTCTCGATACTTTCATAAATAGGAGTTAGTTTTTCTTTTTTGATAAATGCCAAAATCTGCTCCTCTGTGTCGATTCTAGGCTCTTGATAGGATTGGAGGATTTTTGCGTATTCTTTTTTGGTTTCTTCTTCTAGTTTTTGTTTGTAGGCTAGGATTTTGTTGTTCCACTCTTGTGAGATTCTCATCATTTCGGCTAGCTGCTTTTGCTGTTTTTCTTCTTTTTGCTGATATGCTTTTGCCATTTTTAGTGTTTTTTCATCTGGGGCTTTTGTCGTCCTTTTTGCGTTGTAGTCTTGGACTTCTTGGTAAGCCTGCCAATCCTCATCTATGACTTTTTCTAGCGTATTTTGTGCGATATTATCTGGGTTAAACCCACTTAATGCCTGCTCTTTGAATTTCTCTAAATCTTTTTCTGCCTTGCTTGGAGTGGGTGGCTTTATCCTTTGGCTTGCTTTTTGATAGGCTTTGGTGTATAGCTCTTTGTTTTGTCCTATGCTGTTGAATCTTTGCTCATCTATGTATTTTGTTATGGCGTATTTTCGCACGATGAGTGCTCCACCACTTGATGAATAGTGAGATATGATTATGTTGTCTTTTTCCTCTTTATTTTTGAGTTTTTCTTTTGAGATTTCCTTTGTTATCCCACTTCTAAATAGCCCGCCCGCGCAACTATACACTTGAGATAGTTTGTCTTTTGGGTTTAGAGTGGTGGTGTAGCTACCATTTGGGCATCCACCTCTTAGGGAATTGTTTATCATTACCCCTCTACCGCTGTAATAATTCTCTATATCTGTGATAATGCTAGCAAATGGTGCGAATTTGGAATTTATATTTGTCCCTTGTGTGGAGGTGCTAAAACTTATTAGCTCTACGCTTTTGTCATTATAAGCTCTAGGTGTGTAACCGACATCTACTTTGTCATAGCTAGCTTTGTCGCCACCATCAAACACAACACTAATACCCCTAATAGAGCACAAACCCCTACTCATCGCTTGTGCGTCAAATGTCATATTTATCTTTGAAAGTCGCTTGGCAAATTCCCCAAAATCTGCTTTTAGTTTCTCATCTTTTAGCTTATTATAAAGGCATTGTGCGCTTTCTGCGTAGCTGCGGGCATCACAGCCCATATTTATGCTTCTTAGCCTTTTTATTGTCGCTTCATATCCGCTTGAATCCACGCTTGGAAAAGGGGTAGAGCCTTTTTCTAGGAGATGAGCCATTTTTAGGTTTAATAGATTATTTTTGATATTTAGCCTCACTTCATCAAGGAGTGATTTTTTGCCACACACTCCTAGCTCTTTTGATTTTTTTGACTCTTGGGCTTTTTTGTCGTTTTCATCTAAGGCTTGTAGATTTTCTATCGCAAGTGCGCTTTGGGTAAAGACTCCCACGCAAGCTAGCTTAAAAGCTAGATTTTTGATTTTTTTGAAAGTTTTAGAGTTTTTTGCTCTATTTTGTTGTGTGATTTTCATATCAAGTCCTCTTTTGTGGATTTAGTTAAATTGCTAAGATTATAAAGGCTACATTATATCTTAGATTTTTGGGTATAAAGAAAAAATTTTGGTTATTTGAAAATATTATTTTTGTTTATTATTTATATGATTTTGCCTAAAACAAATGATTTATTTACAAGTTTGTCTTTTTGTGAAAAAAACTTAAATATTATGGATTTTCCTTGTTTGGTGGCTGACTAGGTGGTGGATTTTGATTGTTTGGCTCATTTTGTGGCAAGTAGATTTCTTTTGTAGCTCGCAGGATTTGTCCTGTGCGCAAGTTTTTGCCCTCGACATATAGATATGCCTTTGTCATAGAATCTTGGCTATGCAGTGAAAATCCACCGATATATCCGTCACCAAAGTCAAATCGTCCTTGCGTAAAATCAGGCTTGTTTGCGCAAAGTCGCGCTATATCCTCTAGGCTGCGTAGGTAGAGGGCTGATTGGAAGTGTATGTGAGAGTTGGTAATCCTATCTAGGCTAAGAGAAGTGCTAAGACGCGCATTTGCCAAAAATAGCCCAACTATGGCTAAAAATATCGCAGCATATATAAGCCCAAATGCTTTTTTTGTATTACTTGATTTGATTTTTGTAGATTTTTTTGAGTTTGCGGGAGACGTGGCTTTTGCAGGTTTTGCGGGGTTTGTGTTGTTTGTAGTATTTGTGTGATTTGAAAATCTGCTTTTTGTGAGTGCGGATTTTGCAAAAGACTTGGAAAAAGACTTGATAAGAGGTTTTGCAAGGTTTGCTAGTTTGGTAGGATTTCGCATTACAATCTTGTATTTTTTGGAGATGAAGTTTGGTTTTTATCTGTGTAGGGGGGTTGGATTGTGGAGAGAAATCCCGCTTTTGAAATGCAGGATTGTTTGGCTTGGCTTGTGGCGTAGCATAGTGAGATACTAAAGCCACTTTGCCCTTGAGGAGTGATAGAAAATTTAAAAACATTGTGCAATATCGGGCTATTGTCCAAAAGTAGCGTGTGAGAGTCTAGCCAAATGGTGTGATTATCTAGCTTTAGCCTATCGTGGCTAAAATCTATGCTAGATTGCTTTTCAAGGAGATTTCGCACGATGTCAATGGCGTTGCTAGCTTCTAATCCTTTTAGGTGCTGGGTGGATTTGGCAAGGTTTTGTCGCTGAAAGTGCAAACTAGCTTGCATAAGAGCGATAATGATAAGAGATAAAATAGTCATAGCAAGCACAAAATCAAGCAGGATAAAGGCATTTTTTGCATTTCTTTGAAGTGCTTTGGTGTGTTTATGTCGTTTTTGCATTAGATTTTTTGGTGGATTTGTATTTTTGTGTGGTTTTTGTGGGTGGAAATTATGATGATTTTGTGGCTTATTGCTCACAGTTTTGTGGCTTAAAAAGTTTAAAAGCGGATTTTTCAAACATTTTTCCCTCACAAAATTCGCCATTTGTGCCAATGATTTTGTGGGATTTGGGCGAGAGCTGGGACTCTAACTCTGCTATGATTTTTTCTTCTTGTTGTTGTATTTGCTCTAGATTTTGTGTGATATTTTGGGCTTCTTGGCTTTGTGCCCTTGTGTGATAAAATCTAGCCAAAATCCCAAATGCCACGCCCAAAATCAGCACCGCAAAGACAACTTCTAGCAGGGCAAATGCTCTGTGTGTGCTACTATTTTTACACGCTTTTTTGTATTGGCTTTTGCTTGGCTTATGACTTTTAAGCGATTTTGTCGCGTCTGTTTTGTGTGGATTTTTCATTTTGTTATTATTGCAAAGTTCCACTATCTGTATTTGTGCTTTGATTTGGCAGGGCAAAAAACTCTTTTTCAAGCACGACTATATCGCTTTTTGTGTTTTTGTCATCACTTTGGTTTATTTGCAAAGACACTATCCAGCGTCCCTCTAGCTCAAGCATAAAAAACGGGCTAGCATAGATTGCTTCTTTGTTAGAATCTTTGGATTGTGTGTTCTCTTGCAAAACTAGCTCGCCAATAGGGATTTGCTCTCCTTTTTTGGGTGGCTTGATAGATGAGTAGGAGCTATCTTTGGGATTGTAGATGAAAATCTCTTGGGCTTCTAGATTGCCTATTTTTTGGATAAATGCTTGGAGGCGTAGATTTTGAGGTTTGTTAGATTTATTAAGGACGCGCAAAAAAATCGTATTTAGGGATTTTGTATGCAAAGCGGGGGAGGTGTTTTGAGTGGCTTTGTCTCGGTGTGGTGGGCGCATATAGGGTGAGTATGGGCGCAGTGCCTCATCATTTGTGGGCGTAGCATTTGCATTGATAAAAAAATCAAAATCATTCTGCAAGGCTTTGGTAGACTCTAGCAAGTCATTTATCGCCGAATCCATATCATCGTGCTTGATAAAAAAGGGCACATCATCGACAACGGGGTGCTTCACAGAAATGCGGATAGAAATGCTAATAAGCACTACGCCTAGCAAAATCACTAGCAAAATGCCGTAGGGCCAAAAATTGCGCTTGGGCTTTGTTGCTTGCATAGAATCTGCACTAGGCAAATCACTATGCAAATCACTAGATAAATTGTTTTTATCTAAATCTTGGCTTGAATATTGCGTAGAATGCTTGTTATTTGTGCTAATCGGTGTTTTTGGCATAAATTAGTCCTTAAAGATTCTAGCTTTTGCTTCTTTTTGGCAGATACGCAAACGCAAAAAGCCCCAAAAGAATAAAAAGCATAACATACAATATAAACTTCACATAATTCCTCACACCCTCTTCATCGCGCGGGAAGTTGTTTTCTAGCGTGAAGTGATATGTATCGGCAATTCTATCAGCAATTTCTGCATAGCCGTTTAATATCACACCAGAAATGCGGTTTGGCGTCAAATCCTCCTCTTTGTGCGGCAAAAGCGGTGCCATATAGTCAAAGTATATAGAATCTAGTTTTTTGGGGCTAAGAAATTCTTTTTTTGCTTCTGTTGTGTTTGTAGTGTCTTGTGTAGGTTTTTGGTTGGTGGATTTTGGGCTAGCTATGTAGTGCAAATCTTGGCTTGAGAGAATCTCTATCTTGTGTTCTTGGACAAAAAGAAAAATGATGACAAAAGGTGCGTTTAGCTTGCTTATGACTTGATTTTGGTAGATTTTGCGACTTTGCTTTGTGGGGTAGCAGGAGGGAAATGATACTTCATCAATAACATCGACAAAGAGTTTTATCCCACTTTTTGTAAAGATTTCGCTTGCAAGAGCGGAGATAAATTCTTTAGATTTAGGCACGATGATATTTTTTGTATTGCCAAAAATATAGGTGGATTGGGGCGAGATAGAGTGAGGGAATACAAAATCACTATTTGCGTCTTTTTCTTTAGCAGAGGTTGTGTAATCAATGCCTTTAGAATCCATAGATTTTGTAGAATCTGCTTCAGGGTTACTAGGAAAGCAGGTGGGGGATTTATGATTTTGGTGGGATTTAGAATCTGTGGAATCCGCAAATGATAAACTTACCACACAAAAAAACACAAAAAATAAAAAAAACTTTTTTGAGAATCTATGATTGGGGTTGAGAGAGAATAAGCCGTGTAAAATCTGCTTGCATTGTCGAATGCCTTTGTGATGATTTTTACAAGGGCTTTGGGCTATAGCATAGCCTGCATATTTGGCATCTGCCATACCCAAAGTCGATTTGTGCGAAGAGTCATCAATCAAGTAGCAAGCAAGAGCGCACGACATTTACACAATATTGCAGAGCTACACGAGGTGCAAGAATCCATCAGGGATAAACACAATAGCTATTGAAGCCAAAGCCAAGATGACTATCATAAGTCCTAGTAGTTTTTCTAGCGTTGTTAGCATTTTGCCTCCTTATTTTGCATCTTCAAAGTGGTCTTTGTTATCCACACTTTGCGCTTCGATATGTGCGCTATCTTTGATGATGTAGTAGTTTGTAGAGTTTTCGCTTTGGATACTCGCTGCTAGCATACCAAACCCGATTGCTAGCACCACTACAAGCACGACCGCCACAAGAAAACCAAAAAGTCCATTGATACCAAACAAACCATTCATAGTCTCTCCTTAGTCTCGCACTTTGAGCGAGTTGATATATGCAGCAAGTGCTTGGATTTGAATGTCATTGAAGTTTGCATAGCTAAAAGATGGCATTTTGCCTATAAAGCCCTTTTTGCCATCGGTCAAAATATGCTTCACAAACTTGTAATCGCCATATTCTGTCAAATCCGCAGCAAAGCCCTCAATTTCAGAGCCATTGCCCTTGCCGTCTTCACCGTGGCAAGTTACACAAATCATATCAAATACAGCTTTTCCCGCCTCTACATCAGCTTGAGAATACTTAGTAGACTGCGCAGGGGAAAAAGTCTGCATCACATAGGCAGCTACTTGTCGCTTTTCTGTCTCATCTTCTAGCAAGCCCGGTGTCATCTCGCCACCAGCGTAGTTTAGTCCTTTGCTACCCTCTGTGATGACTTTGATGATACCCTCTTCTTTGCCCCAAGAGCGCAAATCCTGTGCTTTGCCATCCATTCCTTCAGCATTGATTCCGTGGCATTGGGAGCATTGCACCAAGAAAAGCCCCTCACCCATAGCGATTTTTTCGCTTTGGCTTAGTCCCTTCCATTTTTGCTCAAACACCTCGTTATTTCTGCTGACTTCCTCGTTGTATTGCCCGATTTGGGAGAATTGCCCTAGTGGATAGCCTACAAAAATATACCAAAGCCCCCACACAATAAGCCCCATAAAAATCAGCACCCAGCCGACAGGAATGTCGTTTTTAAATTCGCCGATTCCGTCCCAATAGTGCTCTGTAAGCTCGCCATCTGCTTTGGCGTCTTTCATTTTTTTGAAGTAAAAGCCAACTACATAAATCGTAATCAATAGGATTACTACTGCACCCAAGAGGGTGATTTTAATCACATCGTCATTTGACCAATTCATTACCTACTCCTTTTTTGATGTTGTGCGAGGCTCGACTAGCTCATCACTTAAGCTATCATTGACAGCCAAATCGCCGTATTTCTCATAGTCGCGCAAACCCTTTCTTTGCCTGCGCCACATAGAAATCGCATACGAATACAAAAACACAATCAAAAGTATGGTAACGACAAAATACGCACCAACTCTTATGTATTCAATATTTTGGGCTGCCATATCTTACCCCTTATTTTGTCCGTCTGCTTTGCCCTAAACTATTTAGATAGGCTATCAAAGCTACGATTTCTTTGACTTCGCCTTTTTCTAAATAGTCTTTAATGTCTTGGCTTTTCATATCCTCGACAAGTGCTTTTGCTTCTTCCATATAGATGTCTTTTGCTTCCTCTATGCTTGTGCCGATAGACACGCCACCTTGAGTATTGTAAGGCACGCTAAAGACTTCCATTTGTGTGATAGCTTCTGCATACGCAGTTTCAAAATCAACATTTTTATCATAGAGATGCTTATACGCAGGCATAATGGACGCAGGAACAACACTTTTTGGGTCAAACATATGATTTTCGTGCCAATCTGTGGAGCGAGAATCCCCTATCCTATGTAAGTCTGGTCCTGTGCGCTTAGAGCCCCACAAAAATGGTCTATCATAGGCGTATTCACCACTTATACTTGCCATACCATATCTGTCTGTTTCAGACTGAAATGGACGGATAAGTTGTGAATGGCAATTATAGCAACCCTCTTTCATATAGACTTGCCTGCCCGCAGTCTCTAGCAAACTATATGGCTTAAGCCCATCAATAGGGCGAGAGGACTTAGAAAAGTCAGGTAGAATCTCTACAAGCCCCGCGATAGAAAACACCACCAAAAACGCTACTGTGAAAAAGAAAGGATTTTTTTCTAGCCAACTAAACATTGCTCACCTCCTTTTAAGAAGCCATAGGTGAGGCAGATTTTGGCTCACTCTCTAGCTCTCTTGCTGCTGTGATTGTCATTATGACATTGTAGATAAACATTATAAAGCCTACCAAATACAATGCCCCACCAATCGCACGGATAAGATAGTATGGGAATAGCACGCTAACTGTATCAATAAACTGATATGCTAGGTTGCCGTATTGGTCCATATCTCTCCACATCATACCTTGTGTGATACCTGCAATCCACATACTAGAGAAATAAAACACAATCCCTATCGTCATAATCCAGAATTGTATGTCCATAATCTTTCTAGAGTAGATTTCGCGCTTAAACATTCTAGGAAGCATATGATAGCAAGCTGCGATAAGTGTAAATCCTACCCAGCCTAGAACACCATCGTGGACATGCCCGACAATCCAATCTGTGAAGTGCGCTAGAGCATTGACAGACTTGATAGACTGAATCGGTCCTTCTAAAGTAGATAGCATATAGAATGTAGAAGCAAGGATTAGGAATTTGATAAGTGGAGATTCTTTTAGCTGATGCCATTGCCCGCGCATAGTAAGAAGCATATTTACCGCAGTTCCCCAAGAAGGCAAAATCAAAATCACAGAAAAGACTGAACCAAGAGTTTGCACCCAATCAGGCACGGTAGAGTAAATGACGTGGTGTCCGCCAGCCCAAATGTATATAAACATCAAACTCCAAAACGAAAAGAGTGTGAGTTTGTAAGAAAATACGCTTTGCCCAGATTCTTTTGGCAAGAAGTAATAAATCACGCCGATAACGCCAGAAGTGAAAACAAATGCCACCGCATTGTGTCCCCACCACCATTGGATAAGTGCGTCATTGCTACCTGCGTAGAGTGAGATAGAGTGCAATACACTTCCTGTGCCAGCGACAAGGTAAGTAGGAATAGCAAGGTTGTTAAAGATATATAGCACGGCGATAGCTGTAAAAGTCGCCATAAAATACCATAGCGAAATATAAATCACATTTTCGCGTCTAACACCCATAGAGCCAAACATACTTGCGCCCCATAGCACCCACA
The DNA here is from genome assembly GCF_000507845.1 of Helicobacter macacae MIT 99-5501. Classification (NCBI taxonomy): domain Bacteria; kingdom Pseudomonadati; phylum Campylobacterota; class Epsilonproteobacteria; order Campylobacterales; family Helicobacteraceae; genus Helicobacter; species Helicobacter macacae. The sequence goes on from NZ_KI669454.1 coordinate 387,676, forward strand.
CTACTACCACTACCAAGTCCAAAATCCAAGGAAGTTCAGCGTATTCTTTTGATTGTGTAAAGCCCGCAAAAAGTAAAATCACAGCTGCAAGCATAAGCACGATATAAACCCAAAAATGTGCTAAACCGATGAATTTTAGAAGCGGGTGTTGGTGGTAAGTGATTTTTAGCACTCTTTGTCCTAGATAATACCACGCAGCCCAAATCCCACTAAGAGTGAAACCATAGATGATTCCATTTGTGTGAAGTGGTCGAAGTCGCCCAAAGATTCCATATTCGCCAGCGATATAGTTCAAATCAGGGAACGCTAGCTGAAACGCCAAAACAACGCCGATAAGCATACCGATAAACCCGAATGCAAGCGTTGAGAACAAAAACAATTTTGCGATAGAATAGTCGTATTCTAAAGTTGCTACATTGTCTTGCATTTACTCTCCTTTTCTCCGAAAATTAAATCACAGCTATTCTAACCTTTTTTTACCTTTTGTATCCTTAAATTTTTTAGTTTTTTTCAAAATCATCTGCTTTTTGCTAATAGATTTTCTCACAAAGTATCTAAGCAATCAATATCAACATCAAGCCTTTTGCCGAAATGTAGGGATTTTTGAGAATGAGAGTTTTGCTTATGTGATGATGAGCTATGATTTTGTGTAGATTCTACCCATTTTTGCAAGCTAGAATTTGCGTGCGATTTTGGGCAAGAGTTTGGGTTAGATTTTGAGTTAGGCTTTGAGTGTGATTTTGTGTGCAAATCTGCACTAGATTTTGCGACCGATTCTAGCTCGCTTTTCACTGCATTTAGTGCTTCTAATATATCGCTAATCTTTTCTCCATTTAGCAAAATATGAAATCGCCATTTGTTTGCTATTCGCTCTATGGCGTTGCTTCCGTGCCCTATGATATGGATATTTTTTTGTCGCTTTAGTATGGGGAGAATCTCCTCCATTTGCTCTTTTGCCCTCTCTTGTCGCAGGTGTGAGCAATGAATCATCACAAGTTTTCTAAAAGGTGGATAATTATCACTTCTGCGCTTTTCTTCCCACGCCAAAAACTCCTCATAATCACCCAAAAATCCTCTAAGAAACTCGGCTTGTGGGCTTTGGATAAATACCTTGCCAATGTGTTTGCGCCCGCTTCTCCCCGCGATTTGATGAAGCAGGGCTATCCCTCGCTCAAAGCTGCGAAAATCCCCTCCATTTAGCACATACTCGATTCCCAAAATCACGGCTAGTTCGACATTGTGATAATCGTGCCCTTTTGAGAGCATTTGCGTGCCGACAAGTATGTCTATCTCGCCATCTCTAAATGCTCTCAATGCTTCATTTAGCTTGCCGCTTGTAGTGATATGGTCTTTGTCAAAAATCCCTATTTTTGCCTCGCTAAAAGATTGCTTTAGCTCATCTGCGATTTGCTGTGTGCCTACGCGCTTTGTGGTTAGATTTTGGCTATCGCATTCTAGGCAGGATTTTGGCGTGATTTGAGAGTAACCACAATAATGGCAAACAAGGCGGTTTTGCTTGATATGCAAGCTCATATTGACACTGCAAAATGGGCAGGCAAACCCATATCCGCACTCTTGGCATAGCAATGCCTTAAAATTCGCCCTAGTTGGCACAAAAATGATAGCTTGTTTTTTTGCTTGTAGTGTAGATTTTATGTGTGAGAGAAGTAGCGGGGTTAGGCTTGTGGGGGAGTTTTCTAAGATATATTGTTTTTTTGCCTCCTCAAAAAACGCACCCTTTAGGCGATAAAGATAGCCACCCTTTTTTGCAAGATAGTAGCTTGTGAGGCTTGGAGTTGCCGAGCCTAGCACCACTTGTAAGCCACATTTTTTGGACAGATATAGAGCGCAATCACGCGCATTATAGCGTGGATTTTGGAAAGATTTATACGCATCATCGTGCTCTTCATCGATAATGATAATCCCTAGATTTTGGATTGGCAAAAAGAGGGCAGAGCGAGCTCCTGCGATGATTTTTAGCTCGTTTGATTCAAGTTTTTGTAAAATCTCTTTTTTTTGTTTTTGGCTTACTTTGGAGTGCCAGATTCCTACCTGCTCGCCAAATGCGTTTTTTAGCCTTGATTCTATCTGTGGTGTGAGTGAGATTTCAGGCATTAGAAAGAGCGCGGACTTTCCCTGTGTGAGCGCGGAGGCGATGAGGTGGAAGTAGATTTCGCTTTTGCCACTGCCCGTATCGCCAAAAAGCAGGCTTATAGGCTTAGCAAGCACAAAATCTAGTGCGCGTTTTTGCGCTTGACTAAGTGGGTGTAGCTGTGTATGGGTGATATGAGGGTTTGTGCTTGCCTCGTGGGAATCCACACTAGACTTTGACTTCTCTAAGGCAACTTTAGTTGCTAAAGTTCTTTCCATAGTTAAATACGGATTTTTACCTGCGATAACGGAATTAGATTTTTTTTCTACAATTTTAGCATTTGCGGTGGTGCTTGTGGAGCTTTTTGTAGATTTTGGGGGTGAGCTAGCCTGTATCGCCTGCGAACCCCCAAAATCTACAAAATCTACGCAATGATTACCCAAAGACGAATTGCCAAAGCCATAATGTGGTTGCATTAGATTGTATGCTTCACTTAGCGTGCAAAAATAATAATACGCCACAAACTCCGCTAATAATACCTGCCTACTATCAAAACACCCCTTTTGCTCGCCTATCTCTTTGCACTCAAAGCTAGGCTTTTGCACGCTACCTAGCACCACGCCTAGCACGACTTTTTCGCGCAGTGGAATCTCTACAAGCGTGCCTTTTTCATAAGTAGTGTGTGATTTGTAGGTAAAAGGTGGGGATTTTGCACCAAATGGAGCGACAAGGTAGTAAAGCGACATTTTAAGGGTTTTTAAAAAATTTTGTGATACGACTAAGGGTGGATTTGGGCTTTGGCTCTAGCGAGGGAGAATCACTCATAAAGTCAAAAGAGTTGTTTCCACGATTTGCAAAAGTGCTATGTGCCTGCCCTGCGTGAGATAGCTCACTCTCTTTATTGCCCTCACTAAAATTCTCTTTAGATTCCACCTTAGATTTTGCTTCTAAATCCACCTCCAAATCAGCTTTAGAATCTACCAAATCTGTGTGAATGTCCGCTTTAGAAGCTACTTCTAAACCCTCTTTTGAGTGTGCTTTAGAATCACTTGCTTTAGATTCTATATCTAAATTTTGTGCTTCTTTTTTGTCGCGATTTGGCTTAGAAAAATCTGCAAAGTCAAATCGTGCTTGGTCAAACTTCGCTTGAGGTGTTTTTGGTGCTTGAGGTGCTTGGTTTGTAAGGCTTTGTGAGTGATTTTCTTGTGATTGATTTTGTGGCTGATTTTCTAGGGAATCTTTATTCTGCGTAGTTTCATAGTTAGGTTTTTTGTCGGTGCGCTCTTTTTGTGCTTGCTGTGCTTGAGTGTAGTTATTTGCTTGCTTTACCTGCTCATCTTTTTGCTCTTTTTTTGTCGCTTCTATTGTTTCTACCGCTTTTGTAGATTCGTTTGCTTCTGCTATCTCATATTCTTTATCTTGCGCTTCTTGGTTTTGCACTTTTTGATTTTGTGATTCTTGCTCTTTTTGTGCTATTATCTCATCTAGCTCCTCCTCGCTTGGCTCTATCTCACTTTTGCTATGTATGCCAAGCCCACCTAGCATATTAAATTCGCCAAATGCCCCATACACTTCCCCACTATGCCCAAACTCCTCCCCAAATCCCCCAAAATCATCTCCAAATCCCTCCGCCAAATCCTCATCAAGCTCGCTATATTGCGCCAAATCCTCCTCATCTAGCTCACTATCTACCTCATCATCTGCTTGCCCATCTTGTGCTTCATCAAAATCTTTTGTTATAAAGACTTGTGGTAGCTTTTGGACTATCTTTTGAGTGATATGGGCTACTTGGGATTCTAGCTCGCATCTAGAGTGGACAGAGTTTAGATACGCACGCATAAGGTCTAGCAAATCCACGCTTTGCGTCTCAAGTAGCTCTTTTATCTCCACTATCGCATTTGGCTCAAAGCCTTTGAGCGATATGCTAAACTTACGCCCAGAAATGTTGATTTCTAGCTGCTCATCAATGCCTAGAGATTCTACTTCGCTAGATTCTAGCTTCTCATCGATAGATTTATGCCTAGTTTGGGGCATCACAAAATCCTTTGCAAAATCCTTTATGGTGGCACATATTTTCCCTTAAATAAATACTTATCCCAAGTGGATTGCTTAAGTAGATTCTTGCTTTGATTCTTTTATTATTTCATTTTCTTTAAACGCACTAGATATTTTGCCATATAGCGATTCTACGGCTTTGTCTCTTTGGGCTATTTCCTCATAGAGAGATGAGATTTGCAAGTCTTTTTCTTTGTTGCTCGCTTCTAGGTTTTTTACTTTGTTTTTTAGTGCGTTTATCTCTGCTACTTTTTGCTCATAGCTTTGCAAGATAGAATCTATTTTTGCCTCCAGATTCTGTATCAAAGACATTGTTGTTCCTTAAAAGAGTTTGATTGTAATTGTATCGCAAAAATTTGCACAAAAATTTGTAAATGTATAAGAATGTGCAAAAGTGTGGGTAGGAATATATTTGAGCAAATCTTTATAGCGAAATCTTTGAGGAGTGTTTATGAATATTTTAAGCGAGTATTTGAGTGCCATTAGTGGTATTAAGCAGAGCGACAAAGAGCATACACATAGAAGCGCGTTACAAAGGCTACTAGAGAGCATTAAAAATGAGTTAGCCACCACGCACAAGGACTTTGCCAACCTTAGCATTATCCACGAGCCAAATAACGATAAAAGCGAAAACAAAGCAGGTGCGCCAGATTTTCAAGTAAATTGCGGATTTTCTCCTGCGGGGGGGGGGGGTAATCTCACTTTAGGATACATTGAAAATAAACGCGTAAATGCGGATTTAGCCGAACTCATCAATAAATCCAACACGAATCCACGAGAGCAAATCGCCAAATACCTAACTTTGAGCGACAATCTTATCCTTACAGATTATTTGCGCTTTTTAAGGCTAAGCAAAGCACCAAATGGCAAAATCCAAATCACCCAAGAAATCACACTTTGCGCCTTAGACCAAATCCACTCCACGCTAAAATCCAAATCCACCCTACAATCCAAGCAAAGCGAGTTGCTCGAATTTTTCACACTCTTTTTTAGCTCTGCTCCAAAGTCTATCAATTCCGCGCAAGATTTCGCACTCTGCCTAGCACAGCGCACAAAGCTAGTCAAAGACACGCTTATCGACAATCCGCAAAATCCCCAAATCACAACACTCTATCAAAGTTTCAAAGACATTTTATATAAGGATTTGGATTTTGAAGCCTTTTGCGATAGCTTCGCCCAAACGCTTACCTACGCGCTCTTTTTGGCTAGGCTAAATGACGAGAGAGGCGAGATTATCGATTTATATAATGTCAAAAAGTTTATCCCAAAATCTTTCCCACTTATCCGCGCTATGAGCGGATTTTTGGATAATTTAGATGAGCTAGATAGCCTAAAGTGGCTTATCAAAGAGATTTTAAGCATTATAAATCACATTAGCCCCGCAGAGATTACCAAAGAGCTAAACAAAATCGCGCAAAAAGACTTGCTAGGCAACTACCTACACAAAGACCCATATTTGCATTTCTATGAGACATTTTTGAGCCAATACGACCCGAAATTACGCGAATCTCGTGGTGTATATTACACACCATTCCCCATAGTTAAGTTTATTATTGACTCCATAGATTTGGTGTTAAAGGACGATTTCAAGCAGACTAAAGGCTTAGGTAGCGCACTTGACAATGACAATATCACATTATTAGATTTTGCCACAGGCACGGGGACATTTTTGCTTGAAGCCTTTCGCAAGGCACTAGATTCCACCCCGTCAAATTCTTTGCATTACAAGCCCAAAAATCTACTCTCAAAATTTAGTGGCTTTGAGTTTCTAATCGCCCCTTACACCATAGCGCATTTGAAAATCTCCCAAAGTTTCAAAGAGGAATTTAATGCCCCGCTAGATGATAACGAAAAGCTCAACATTTTGCTTACAAATACCATATACACCAAATCCGCCAAAGATGAGCAAAATCAAAAAAGCTCTCTTTTTGCGGGTATGTATGAACTCGCCCAAGAATTTTTGCAATCCCAAAAGCTAAAAAACGAGCAAATCCTAATCATCACGGGCAATCCGCCCTATTCAGGCGCGAGTGCAAATAAGGGGCTTTTTGAGGACGAGGTAAAAATCGCTTACGGGCTAGAGCCAAGCAAACAAAATCTATCTACACAAGCACAGCGAATCATAAAAGCCTACTTTGCAAACCCAGATGAAAAATCCAAACAAAGAGAATTCAAAAATCTCTTTGAATCGCGCCGTTTGCAAAACGAGAAAAACCCCAAATGGCTTTTAGATGATTATGTGAAATTTATCCGCTTTGCCGAGTCTAAAGTCGAATCCCAAGATAGCGGTATCATCGCCATTATCAGCAATCACGGCTTTATAGATAACCCCACATTTCGCGGTATGCGCTACCACTTGCTAAACACATTTGACAAAATCTACATTTTAGATTTGCACGGCAATGTAAAGAAAAAGGAAAAATCCCCCGATGGTAGCAAAGATGACAATGTCTTTGACATTCAGCAAGGCGTGTGTATAAGTGTGTTTGTGAAAAGTTGCGCGAAATCAACCCACCCCCTAGCCCCCTCCGCAAGGGAGGGGGAACAAAAAAGTAGCCCACACACAAATGAAAAGGAAACAAAAAGTCCCTCCCCTTGCGTTAGCAATTCTAACAAAAGCCCCCTTCCTTGTAGAGATGAATTTCAAATAAGCCCCCTCCCTTGCGGAGGGGGTTTGGGGGTGGGTAATGCTAATCTCGCTCAAGTCTATCACTACGATTTATACGGCAAACGCAAGGACAAATACGACTTTTTGCAAAGCAATGGTTTGGATTCTATCGCTTGGAGTGCGATTGCACCCAAAGCACCATTTTATCTCTTTATCCCACAAAACGAATCCTTACGCGCTGAATATGACAAAGGCATAAGCATAAAGGATATTTTCACTCTCTCAAGTGTGGGAATCGTAACGGGCAAAGATTCGATATTGATTGCATCAAATGAACAGATTCTCGAATCGCGAATCAAAGAGCATTATGGCGAATTTGATAAACGATTCGTGCGAGATATTGCCTATCGCCCTTTTGATATTCAAAAAGTCTATTATGATTTAACAAAAATAGGACGCGCACGATATGAAGTTATGCAACATTTTTTAGATGACAAAATAAGCCCCCTCCCTTGCGGAGGGGGTTTGGGGGTGGGTAAATCCACTCACAAATCAAAAAACCCTCCCCCTTTGTCCCCCTCCGCAAGGGAGGGGGAAATAAAGATTAGCCCACGCGTAAGGAATATGGAATCTTTGGATTCTTACAATGTGGGGTTAGTGTGTGATAGAGGTTGCAAACTACAAGCGATAGATAATATTTTTGTGGCAAATAATATTATTGACTTGCATTTGGTGGGTAGCGGAAGCTATATTTTCCCGCTTTATTTAATCGAATCCGATTCGTTAGTAGAAAATCTAACCCCGCAATTTCGCGCATTTATCGATGCAAAATATAGCGAGAGATTCGCGCCAAAAGTGATTTTGGGCTACATTTATGCGGTGCTTTTCCACAAAGACTACCGCGAGAAATTCTTAGATTTTCTAAAGATTGATTTCCCGCGCATTCCGTTTGTAGAATCAAAAGAGCAGTTTTTAGCCCTTAGTGCATTGGGAGAGCAAATCATCGACTTACACCTAATGCGTGGCACACTAGAATCCATAACCGAGCCGCTTTTTAGCAACCCACAAAATCGCAATGAGAAGATAGAGAAAATCGCCTACAATGCGGAGCAAAAAAGGCTCTATATCAATGAAAGCCTTTACTTTAGCGATGTCAGCGAGGAAGTGTGGGGATACAAAATCGGTGGCTATGCCGTGTGTGAAAAATATCTCAAATCCCACAAAGGCGAAGTGCTAGAGCACGCGCATTTCGAGCGCATTATAACCACCTTGCACGAATCTTTAAGAGTAGAAGCCCAAATCGCCAAAATCGCGTTGGAGTAGGGCTAGTGATTTTAGCGCGAAATGACTTTTGAGAGATTTGCTTCAAAAATGCGCTTAAAAAAATCGCACACAAAAATGCTATAATTGCGCCTAAAAATTCTTTGGGAGCATAAAATGACAAAGGAACAAAAACTAGAAATCGCTAGCGAGATTTTGCAGACTTGCTATTGGGGTAATGTCTCATTTAGCCCACAAGATATTGTGGATTGTTGCGAAAATAAGAGCGATGCTAAACTTATCTTTAGTGCGATTTTTCAAAACTCAAATGATATGTTTAAGCATTTAAGCCTTATTGATACCGAGTGGGTAAAAGAGATGATTATCTCACAAAATCAGCGACTAGGATACCACAAACGCGACTTTTTAGAAGCACGATTAGATGAGCTAATAGCACGCTATGGGATAAAAAATGCAGGAAAAAGACGAGAAATATATCGCGTTGTATAAAACCCAAGATAAGATTTTAGAGATTGTCGCAAGAGAAAATCTAGGGCTTTATCTCACAGGTGGGACAGCATTGCAACGATTTCACTTTGATACTTATAGATATAGTGATGATTTGGATTTCTTTTTGCTAAATAATGGTGATAGCAACGCTAATGCAAAAGAATTTGGCACATTTGCACAATCACTAAAAAACAATGCCATAGATTTTAAAATCACTACACAATCGCCCTACTTTATGCAAGTCATCATAAATGAAAACAATCTTAAAGTGGATTTGGTAAATGATGTCGTATTCCACGAAGATGACTTCGTAAAGCTAGATAATGGCTTGATAATTGATAGCATTCAAAATATATTTGCCAATAAATTAGAGACTTCCATATCGCGCAATGAAGCTAGAGATTTATTTGATATTTATACTATGCTAAAATACACAAGCGTAAGCGTTTGTAAAGGATTTGAATTGCTTGGCAAAAAAACTAATATTATTCCAAACGATGTGATTAACAATATCAAACAAATAGAGCTAACCAAAATGGCGACTTTCAAAAATGTAACATTCAAAAACGATTCAATCCGTGATGATTTTGTGGCAAACTTCAAAGATTTGATAAATAAAAGGCTAACACTATAATGCAAACTAAACAAAGCAAAAAAAACACCACAAAAAACGCTGACTTAGGCAAGAAGTCGCTAGATTTACGCACTTCACCCACCAACTCAAACGATAAGCCACAACCCGCGCAAAATTTTACGCTAGAATCTTCCTACTCCCCCGCAGGAGACCAGCCACAAGCCATAGATAAAATCACGCGTAGCTTCAAAAGTGGCGCGAGATACGCCACACTGCTAGGCGTAACGGGCAGTGGCAAAACTTTCACTATGGCAAATATCATCGCTACGCTAAATATGCCAACACTCATAATGACGCACAACAAAACCCTTGCAGCACAGCTTTATAGCGAGTTTAAGGGCTTTTTCCCGCGCAACCGCGTGGAGTATTTCATAAGCCACTTTGATTACTATCAGCCCGAAGCCTACATTCCGCGCAGGGATTTGTTTATTGAAAAGGATTCAAGCATAAATGATGACTTGGAGCGACTGCGCCTAAGCGCGACTACTTCGCTTCTAGCTTATGATGATGTCATCGTGGTGGCAAGTGTAAGCGCAAACTACGGGCTAGGCAATCCTGCTGAATATCTCACAATGATTGAAAAAATACAAGTGGGCGAGTCGCGCAATCAAAAGGAGTTTTTAATCAAACTTGTGGATATGGGCTATACGCGCAATGACACGGCGTTTGAGCGGGGGGAATTTCGCGTAAGCGGGGAGGTGGTGGATATTTTCCCTGCGTATAATGAGAGTGAGTTTATCCGCATAGAGTTTTTTGGCGATGAGGTGGAGCAAATCGCGGTATATGAGGCACTCGAGCACACCAAGCTAAAAAGCCTTGATTCTTTTGTGCTGTATGCAGCAAATCAATTTATCGTGGGGGCAAATCGCTTGAGTGAGGCAATCGATGGCATTGAAAAAGAGCTAGATTTGCGTTTGTCAGAATTTAAAGCACAAGGCAAAGAGGTGGAGTATCAGCGACTAAAGGGTAGAACGGAGTTTGACTTAGAAATGATACGCGAATCGGGGATTTGTAAGGGGATTGAGAACTACGCGCGACACTTGACAGGCAAGAAGGCGGGGGAGACGCCTTATTGTTTGCTTGATTATTTTGAGCAAAAGAGAAAGCCCTACCTTGTCATAGTCGATGAGTCCCACGCGAGCCTGCCACAATTTGGAGGAATGTATGCGGGGGATAGAAGTCGCAAGGAAGTGCTTGTGGAGTATGGATTTCGCCTCCCTAGTGCGCTAGATAATCGCCCGCTAATGTTTGAGGAATTTATCGCTAAAGCCCCGCATTTTCTTTTCGTTTCTGCGACACCTGCCAAGCTAGAGATAGAGCTTAGCACGGAGCATATCGCCGAGCAGATTATCCGCCCCACAGGGCTACTTGACCCGCTTTATGAAGTGCGCGATAGTGGCAACCAAGTGCTTGATTTGCTCGATGAAATCAAAGCGCGTGTAGAGAAAAAGCAGCGCGTGCTTATCACCACGCTTACCAAAAAAATGGCAGAGGAGCTTACCAAATACTACACCGAGCTAGGCATAAAGACGCGCTATATGCACAGCGACATAGATGCTATCGAGCGTAATCATTTGATTCGCTCACTGCGACTTGGGGAGTTTGATGTGCTAGTGGGGATAAATCTTTTGCGCGAGGGGCTAGACTTGCCCGAAGTGAGCTTGATAGCGATTTTGGACGCGGATAAAGAGGGCTTTTTGCGTAGTGAAACAAGCCTAATCCAAACTATGGGGCGTGCCGCACGCAATATCGAGGGCAAAGTAATACTCTACTCTGCCAAAGATAAAAACGGCGAGCTTACTATCACGGGCTCGATGAAGCGGGCGTTTGAAATCACGGACTATCGCAGGGCAAAGCAAGAGACGTTTAATAAGGCGCACAATATCGTGCCAAAAAGCGTCTCGCGCAATGTCGAGCAAGAGCTAAAAATCGAGTCAAGCGGGCTATCACAGCTCTATGAAAGCGGGCGCAAAAAGGGCGCAAAAATCCCAAAAAGCGAGCGAGAATCCATAATAAAAGAGCTAAAAAAGCAAATGCTTGCAGCGGCAAAAAATCTAGAATTTGAAGAAGCAGCAAGAGTGCGCGATGAAATCGCCAGAATAAAGGCTATGTAAAAAGGCTATGTAAAAAAGCCAATGTGAGAAGCAGTGTAAAAAAGCTATGTGATTTTTGTAAAATCGAGCAAAAGGCTATGTGTGGGAGGGCGCGAGAGCGATACAAAATACTTTTTATAAACCCAAAAATTGAATTAAAAAACTTCAGTTTTGTTAGTCTATCTTGTCATCGAGTTCGCTTATGAGCTCGCTTAGAAGCACGGTTGAGAGGTAGGACTCTAGCACGGATTGCGCTTGTAAAAATCGTATATCCAAAATCCCGTGAATATGCTTGCCAAGCGGGCATAGTTCGTTTGGATTGGTATGAAATCTAAAGAGCTGATTTTGGCTTGCTTGAGATTTTTTAGCCTTGCTAGATTTTGTGGCCGTTTTGGCACTGCTATTTATCGCACTTGCTTGGGCTTGGCTAGATTTTGTGGATTGCACGGCGTTAAAAATATCTAGTAGGCTTATCTTGCTAGGGCTTTTGGCAAGCCTTGCTCCACTGCCTCCGCGCCTAGTTTCTATGAGATTCGCGCTTTTTAGCTGGGCTAGGATATTGCGGATTATCACGCTATGTGCGCCCACAGATTCTGCCAGAGCCTCGCCTGTCATAGGTTTGCAATGCCTTTTTTTGCTTGGTGGCTTTTTGGCATTTGACTCTGAATGCGCATCAAAAAACTCCAAACACATACAGATATGGATAGCGATACTAAAGCGCGATGGGATTTGCATTTTGCCCCTTTAATTTTTGGGTGCATTATACCGCAAAAACTTCCACACAAGCAAACTCAAAACCACACAAAAAACGCCCAAAATCCATAGTGTGTAAGAAAACGCGTTGATGAGATTTTGGCTAGCAAAATCTAGGCTAGATTGCGCTTGAGAGAGAAATAACGCCATTAGTGCGCCATATATGGCTACTCCTACTGCTTCGCTTCCTAGACGAAATCCATTTAGCACGCCTGCGGCAAAGCCACTTTTGGCTGACTCTACGCTACTAAGTGCGAGATTGTCAATCGCTCCTGCGTGCAAACCCATACCCACTCCTATGACAAGAAGCACGCAAGCCAAAGCCACAAAAAGTGCCACTCCACTTGCATATCGCAAAACTACAATGAGCACAAATAGCCCTAAGCTCATCATTAGCGACATTGCAAGGCTTAGGAGTTTTGGCGTGTTCGCGCTTTTTGAGCTTGCTAGAATTTTGCCTGCGATAATGGGGCAAAAGAGCATAGGAGCGGTAAGGAAAAGCATAAAAAGTCCAGAATGTGCAGCGGATAAATCAAATGTGCGCTGCAAGAAAGAGGGGAAATAAGTCAAAAGCACTACGAAGCTAAACCCAGCAATCACGCACACAAGCATATATCCTACAAATCTTGCATTGCTTAGCACGCTAAAATCTAGCAAGGGGAATTTGCCTTGCGCGTGCAAATATCGCTGCTGTGCTCCAAAGATAATGCCAATGATAACGCTAAAGGCTAAAATCCATAGTGTAGTAGGGCTTGAAATCTCGCTAATGCGCGTAATAAAAAGCATAAAGCTAAACAAAAAGCCTATAAACAAAATCGCACCAAGTGCGTCAAACGCAGGCTTTATCGCTTGCTCATCTTGCGTGGCTTTTTTATCTTTGGGTAGCACGGGGCTTAGAAGTAGCACCACAAAAAGCACGATAAAGTGAAAGGTAAAAATACTGCGCCAAGAAATATCAAACGAAATATCAAAAAAAGCGATAGAAACGCCACTAAAAAGCTCAATCAAAAGCCCTGAAATAGTGGGGCTAAGCGTGATACCAAGCCCTGCGGTAGTGCCAAAAAGCGCGAATGCTTTGGCTCGGTGCTTTTCATCAAAGGTTTTGACTAAGATAGACGCACCGCACGCAAACACGCTCGCCCCACCAAGCCCTGCAATCCCACGCGCAATATCAAGGAGGAGCAAGTTTAAGCTAAGCACAGAGAGAGCAGAGCCTATGAGGTAGAGAAAAACGCCTAAAATAAGGCATTTCCTCGCACCAAATCTATCGGCAAAAGCACCCCAAATAAGCGTGAAAGTCGCAAAGCAGAGATTGAAGTTATTGACTACCCACTGCAAAAGTGCGCTAAAGGTGGCTTGACTTTGGGAGGTATCGCGTGTGGGGATAAGTGTGCTTTGGGCGATAGCGTGGGTAGAATGCGTAATGTCGCTAAAACTTTGCGCGACAAACTCTAGCGCAATGGCTGTGCCAGAAATCGAGCTAGGCACGACAAACACGGCAAGCAAAATGGTAAGCAAGATAAGATTTTGCTTTGTGTGATTGGCTTGCGGGGACTGCTTATTTTGCTGATTTTGCGGGCTTTGTGGATTTTGTGGTTGGGTTGTGTTACTCATTGAGGTCTCCTTTGGTTTAAGATTGGAATATTTTTAGGGCGGTGCAATATGACACCATTATCCCATTGAATTGGGGTTGTTTTATCAAGTGTGATATTTGGCAATTGGGTAACTAATTCTTGCAATATAAGTTGTAATTCCAACATAGCTAAATGTTTCCCCATACAACTATGTTTGCCAGTTTAATTTCCTTTTTATTTAGTTTTATTGTAATGTGTTATATTATAATAAAACTAAAAAGTCAATAGTTTTTTTGCAGTATAACAATCAATATTAGTGAGCTTACTATCACAGCTCTATGAAAGCGAGCGCAAAAAGGGCGCGAAAATCCCAAAAAGCGAGCGAGAATCCATAATAAAAGAGCTAAAAAAGCAAATGCTTGCAGCGGCAAAAAATCTAGAATTTGAAGAAGCAACAAGAGTGCGCGATGAAATCGCTAGAATAAAGGCTATGTAAAAAGGCGAAGTTAAGAGCGCAAGAGCGATATAAAACGCGTTAGCGCAAAACACACAAAGCACAAAACCTAGCACAAACAAAATCCACAATCCAAAATTTTAAAGCAAGTTTTTTTATCTCTCTTTTTGCCCTAGCCACACGCTTTTAAGCGACTTTTTGTAAAACTTCTCCCAACCCTTTGCGACAAAAATTGCAACAAAAAATCTTGCAAAATATTCCTACGCATTTAAGATTCACTTTAGTTTCACATAGACAAGCCATAATTCTCTCACGCTAAAAGGCAAAGGACTTTTAGCGAATTTATTTCTAAGGAGCTTCAGATGAAGAGAAAAGTTGTCGTTGCACTAAGTGCTGTTTTGGTTGGCTCAAGTCTATATGCAGATAGTTGGCTAAAGGGAAGTGTCATCGAAGTAAAAGATGAGCAAAAAACCATAGTGGTTGATACTATCTATTCAGGTCCTATTGAGGTAAAAATTTTGCCTGATACAAAGAAAAAACTTGATGATTGTGGTTGGTTTAAAGAGAGAGAAGTTTGTGGATATAAAAATCGGCACATTTGTTAAGGTTGATGGGAATTATGCAAGCTATGCTATTCCTGCTGCCCAATCTAGCTCTCAAAGTGCTGTGCCACAAAATATGGCTATCGCTACAAAAGTCAAGGTAAAATGCAACCCGACTAAGGCTTACTAAAACTTTCAAGGGCGATTTGTCGCTATCTAAGGCAACGGCAAATCGCTTAGAGATTTTCTTTGGCAAGCACTACTAGCTTTGTAAGTGTCGTATTAAGGGGCATTGCAAAAATATTTAGCAGTGTTTAGCCATAAAAATGGTAGAGCGTTTGTGATAGTGATTTATCTAAACGCCCACACATTTTATGATTACACTTTACACCTCCACACTTTATGTCCATATACTTTGCCATAGAGTAAAATCCAAATACACTAACCTCGCTAGATTTTCTTGCAACCCCCTCATCACTTCACTTAAGCAAAACAAACTCATCAACGCTCTAAAAGCTATCGAGTGCAAAAATGAGATTTTTCGCTCACTCATTTTGCAAAATCAAGCCTTTTCAAAGGCGATTTTGGATACATTTACCACCGATGAAAAGTTTGCAAATTCTACACATAAGGACACACTATGAAAACCACCAAAGACACCATAAACACGATTGTTTGGAAAGCCTGTGATAGCTTTCGTGGCTCTATGGATAATAGCGACTACAAAGACTATATCCTTACAATGCTTTTTGTAAAATACCTTAGCGACTTTCACAAAGAAAAGCTAGAAATCTTACAAAAGCAATATAATGGCAACGCCGAGCGCATAGAATCAAAGCTCAAAAAAGAGCGATTTTGTCTTGATGAGAGTTGCACATTTGATTATCTACTAGCCCACAAAGAGTCATCAAATCTAGGCGAAATCATCAACACCGCGCTAGAAAAGATAGAGCGGGATAACGCCCAAAATTTAGAGGGGATTTTCCGTAGCATAGATTTTAATAACAAAAACAAGCTAGGCGATACCAAAGAGCGCAATGCCCTGCTAAAAAATCTACTAGAAGATTTTAGCGATTCGCGCCTTGACTTGCGTCCATCACACTTGGAGGACAATGACTGCTTAGGCGATGCTTACGAATACCTTATCGCGCACTTTGCCGAGAGTGCTGGGAAAAAGGGCGGTGAGTTTTACACGCCAAGCGCGGTTTCTACCCTACTAGCCGAGCTTATAGAGCCAAAGGACGGCATAAGCGTGTATGACCCTGCTTGTGGCTCTGGCTCACTACTTATCAAAGTCGCCAAAACTTTGAGCCACAAATACGGCGCACAAGGCAAAAATTTCAGGCTCTATGGGCAGGAGAAAAATGGACAAACTCACGCCCTTTGCAAGATGAATATGTTTTTGCACGAGATAAACGACTCCAAAATCGAGTGGGGCGATACGATTCGCAATCCTTTGCATACCACTTCGCCAAGTGCATTGCAGACTTTTGATAGAGTGGTGGCAAATCCGCCTTTTAGCCTTGATAAGTGGGGTGAGGAAGTCGCGCAAAATGACGCGTTTTCTCGTTTCAAATTTGGGATTCCGCCAAAAAGCAAGGGAGATTATGCCTTTGTGTTGCAAATGCTTGCTTCGCTAAATGAGAGTGGCACTATGGGCGTAATCCTCCCGCACGGCGTGTTATTTCGCGGGGCAAGTGAGGGCAAAATCCGCCAAAACCTAATCGATAGCAATTTGCTTCATTGCGTAATCGGGCTACCTAGCAATCTATTTTTTGGCACGAGTATCCCCGCGTGTATTTTGATTTTTAAAAAGCAAAGGCAAGATAGAAGTGTGCTATTTATAGACGCGTCCAAAGACTACGAAAAAGGCAAAAATCAAAACAAACTCACCCCCGCCCACATAGCCAAAATCCTAGACGCTTACAAAAAACGCCAAAATATCGCCAAATACGCCCATCTAGCCACTTATGAGGAAATCAAAGCAAATGAGTATAATCTCAACATTCCGCGCTATGTGGATAGCTTTGATGAGGAGGAGATTATCGATTTGGGCGCGACAAAGGAAGAAATAGCACGACTTGAAGCGGAATTAGCACGAATCCAAAAGGAAATGAATGGCTACTTAGAGGAGCTAGGGCTGTGAGAGGGATTATCGTGTCATTGCGAGATTTTTTGTGTGCGAAGCGCGTGAAATCGTGGCAATCCACAAGGTAGCATAGGACAAAAAGCACAATAAAAAGGATAGAATTATGAAAATATATAGAAGTCAAAATCAAGCAGGACTAAATCAAAATAGCCCAAAGCGTCCTCCCCGCAAGGGAGCACCCGCTATTCATAGCGGTAAGACCTTTGGGCTTAGATTGGCAATTATAATATAAAAAACTTAAAGGAATTATGCAAAAATGAAAAATCTCATTTCACAAAACGCCGATTTCAAGCACTTCGTAGAGGAAATCAAATCCAAAATCCACTCCGCCCACGCATTCGCACTAAAAGCGGTAAATAAAGAACTCATCGCCCTTTATAGCGACATAGGCAAAATCATTGTCCAAAGGCAAGAGAAATTTGGCTGGGGCAAAAGTGTGGTGGAAAGTCTATCAAAAGAATTGCAAAGCGAGATTGAGGGATTAAGCGGATTTAGCCCTCAAAATTTATGGAATATGCGACAATACTATCTTACTTACAAAGATAATGAAATTCTCCAGACACTGTCTAGAGAAATCTCGTGGTCGCACAATGTGCTTATTTTTCAAAAATGCAAAGATGATTTGCAAAAAGAATTCTACATAAAATCCACGCTCAAATACGCTTGGAGCTATCGTATGCTAGATAATCACATAGATAATCAAACTTACGAAAAATCCCTTTTATCACAAAATAACTTCAAATCCACACTACCACAAAATCTATCCGCCAAAGCTACTCTTATCTTAAAAGATGAATATACATTTAACTTTTTGTCCCTAAATGACGAGTATAGTGAGCGTGAGCTAGAACTCGCCCTTATAAAGCAAGTGCGTGAGTTTCTCACACAAATGGGAAGTGAATACGCCTTTATGGGCAATCAATACAAGCTAGAAGCAGATGGGCAGGAGTTTTTCATCGATTTGCTTTTATATCACAGAGGGCTAAAATCTCTAATCGCCATAGAGCTAAAAATAGGCGCATTTAAGCCAGAATACGCAGGAAAGATGAACTTTTATCTATCTTTGCTAAACGACAAAGTGCGCCTAAATGACGAAAATCCCAGCATAGGCATAATCATCTGCAAAGATAAAAGTAAAACCATAGTCGAATATGCGCTAAAAAACACTACTCAACCCATAGGCGTAGCCACCTACACACTTACAAAAACTCTGCCAAAAGATTTAGCCAAGCGACTGCCTACACCAAAAGAGATAGAAAAGAAATTGCAAGGATTTTTTGATGAATGAAAAACACATAAATAAAAGTCTTTGCGAGAGCGATTCGACCAAAAAACCCCTCCCTTGCGAAGTGGAATCCCAAATAAGCCCCCTTTTGCGTGAAGCAGAATCCAAAAGCCCCCTCCCTTGCGGAGGGGGTTTGGGGGTGGGTATAATCCCGCAAGGCTACAAGCAAACAAGCATTGGCATTATCCCGCAGGATTGGGAAGTGGTGCGCTTGGGGGAAGTTTGCAGAACCACTATGAATCAAATGCGAAAATCCGTCATTGCGAGGCAGTGGCAAAGCCACAACGAAGCAATCCACAAATCAGCTAATATAGATTTGCAATGATAAATTAAGGTATTAAAATGAATCAATACTCAAAAATTAAATTTAGTGAAATTGCAAAATTAAGATATGGCAAAGAGCATAAAAATCTCAAGAATGGTGCAATTAAAGCATTTGGTAGTGGTGGAGTGATAAGATTTGTAGATTCCTATATTTATGATAAAGAATCTGTTTTGATTCCAAGAAAAGGCAGTTTAAATAATATTTTTTATAGCGACAAACCTTTTTGGGTTGTTGATACTATGTTTTACACAGAAATAAACTCGCAAAAATGCTTTCCAAAATATCTTTACTATTATTTTACAACCATTGATTTTTTGTCTTTAAATTCATCTTCGGCAATTCCTAGCTTGACAGCACAAATTATCAATGAAATCCAAATCCCCCTCCCGCCATTAAAAGAGCAGGAGAAAATCGCGCGGATTTTGGGCGTGTGGGATAGTGCGCTTACCACACTTGCAAATCTCATCAAAGCAAAGCGCAAATACAAAACCGCTCTTATGCAACGCCTCCTCACCCCACCTCGTTATACCGCCTCTTGTCATACTGAGGGCGTAGCCCGAAGTATCCAAAAAGATGATTTGCAAGGCAACGATATTTGTTTGGATTCTTCGCTTTCTACGAAAGCTCAGAATGACAAAGAGAAAAATGCCGAGAATAGCAGAGAAATAAGCTCACAAAATGACAAGGAAAATACGCATAACGACAAAAAGAAGATTCGCGAATCGTCCTTGCGTTTTGCTGGATTTGGCGATAAATGGCAAGAATTTCGACTTGGGGATTTATTAAAGGAAAAAAATATAAGAAATGCAAATAATGTAAATTTGGTTCTTAGCGTTACAAATAAGCAAGGTTTTGTAGCGCAAAAAGATTATTTTGAACAAGAAGTTGCAAGTAATGATACAAGCAATTATAAAGTAGTTTGTAGGGGTGAATTTGCATATAATCCTGCTCGTATAAATGTAGGCTCTATTGCAATGCTTGAAAATTTTGAAAATGGAATTTTAAGCCCTATGTATATTGTTTTTGAATGTTTAGAAAAAATCAATAAAGATTTTTTTAGGTATTGGTTAGAAAGCCATAATTTTAGAGGAATTTTGGGTAGATATTTATCTGGTAGCGTGAGAGAAACTTTGTCATTTAACGATATGAAAACGATGAAAATTTTTATCCCCACACTTGCCGAGCAAAAGAAAATCGCACAAGTGCTAAGCGCGTGTGATAAAGAAATAGAAACTTTAAATTTAAAGTTTGAGTGCCTAAAAGCGCAAAAAAGGGGACTTATGCAGCAACTCCTAAGCGGAAAGGTAAGGGTAAAAATATGATTACAAAGATTGCACTGCAAAATGTGGCAAGTTACAAGGAAATAGCCGTTTTAGAAACAAATAAATCTATCAATTTGATTTATGGCTTAAATGGTGCAGGAAAAACGCAAATTGCTAATTTTTTGCAAAATCAAATGGAGGAGCAAAAGAAACAAGGGTTTGAGGATTGTGCATTAGAGGGGTTAAATAATGAAAAAATTTTAGTTTATAATCAAAACTTTGTTGAAGCAAATTTTTATGCAAAAGATAAACAAAAGGGTATTTTTACTTTGGCAAAGGAAAATGTCGAAGCGGAAAAGGAATTGGAGCAAAAGCAAAAGATTTACGAAAATTTAACAAAACAATTACAGGCCAAAAATGATGAAATAGAGAAATATAATAATGATTTATTGACTGATAAAAGTAAGATTATTGATAAAGTTTGGGAAATAAAAACAAAATATCAAAGTGATTTTGAGCAGTTTTTTAAAGGACATATTGGAAGCAAAGAAGTCTTTGCTGATTATTTTATGGATACAATTTTTTCAAATAATGATTACAAGCAAGAATCGAGCGTAGCCATTGATGAACTTAAAGATACATATAAAAAGCTAAGCGATAAGAAAGTGAGCAAATTTGAACATATACCATTAGTAAATATAGATGAAATTTTGGCAGTAGAGAGGGAAAATATTTTTGGTGAAGCGATAGTTGGAAATGATGATAGTGTTTTGGCTAGTCTTATAAATCAGCTGGGCAATGCTGATTGGGTAAAGCAAGGGGAGCGATATATAGAACACTCTAATAATAAATGTCCATTTTGTCAAAATGATATTACAGATGATTTTAAGGGATATTTGAAAGAATTTTTTAATGATGAATATGAGAAAAATATTGACAGATTAAAAGAATTACAAGGAAAATATAATGAGTTATTAGGGAAAATTCCATCTATGGATACATTTTTTAGAGGAGATATTTTAGAAGCAAATAATAGCGAATTTAAACTTTTGTATGAAAATTTGATACAAAATATCAAAAACAATGTGAATGTGATTGCCGATAAAATAAGAGAACCAAAAGAGCAAAAGAATCTTATTTTATCAAAAGAAGCACTAGATAAACTCAACCAATTTTTATCAAACAAACAACAAGAAATTGAAAAAGTTAACAAAATGATAGATGATAGAAAGAATGAAATAAAAAATATGGAAAAACCATTTTGGCAAAATGTATGTTTTGAGTTTAAAGGATATGTGGAATCGTTTTATACAAATAAAGAAAAAATAGAGAAAAATAAAGCGAATCTAAACAAAGCAAAAAATGAAGTACAAGAAAAAATCAATAAGACAAATGATAATATCGTAGAGCTACAACAAAAAAGCGTAAATATAGATAGAGCAATCGAAACAATCAATGAATATTTAAGAGATCTTGGCATTGTAGATTTTTATGTCAAAAAAGATGAACAAAGCGATGATTGTGCGATTGTAAGAAGTGAAGATGATAAGCCTTGTTTTAAAACTTTGAGTGAGGGTGAAAAAACACTTATTGCTTTTCTTTATTTTTTGCAACTTTGTCAAGGCAAAGAGAGTAAAAATGAAACGGACTTTAAAAAAATCATTGTCATAGATGACCCTATTTCAAGTCTGTCTTATAATTATGTCTTTGATATAGCCCAACTTATCAAAAATATATTTTTTGAAAAAACAAAAGAATATGTCGAGCAGATTTTTATACTTACTCATCATTTATACTTTTTTCACGAACTTATAGGATACAAGGAAAGCTATAAGGACAAGATTAGAATGTTTAGAATTTACAAAGGAGAAAATAATCAGTCTTGTATAGAAACGATAGGAAAGGAAAGTGTAGTTAATGAATATGAGGCATATTGGCAGATTTTGAGAGACTATAAAAAGAATGGCGCAAACAAATATATTATCCCAAATGTGATGAGAAATATTTTGGAGTATTTTTTGGGATTTGTAAGAAAATCTAAAATTGATATAGTTAAAGAGTTGGCAGAAAGTCAAGATAGTGCGAGATATAAAGCCTTTTATAGATATATAAATCGAGAATCGCATTCTTTCATAAGTAATATAATTTATGAAAAAGATTTTGATGAAAATATATTTTTTGAGGCATTTGAAAAAGTTTTTGAGTTAATGGGGCATAAAGAGCATTATGATAAAATGATAATTCAACAAGCAGGAGAGCAAAATGCCACAGAGTAAAGAATCTCAAAGCGTAGAATTTAAGCGGATTTGGAAAGATGAGTATATCAAGTGGATAAGTGCTTTTGCTAATAGCGAGGGTGGCACACTCTATGTAGGGCGTGATGATAGTGGCGAAGTGCTAGGAATCAGCAATGCCAAAGATTTGCTAAGCACAATCCCAAATAAAGTCCAAAGTCTGCTAGGCGTAGTGCCAAGTGTGAAATTGCATAAAGAAAAAGGCAAAGAATATCTAGCCATAAGCGTGGAGCACTATCCATATCCTGTGAGCTATAAAGGAGGGTATTTTGTCCGTAGTGGCAGTAGTGTGCAGGAGCTAAAGGGCAGTGCGCTTGATAAGTTTTTGCTAACCAAACAGGGCAAAAGGTGGGATAGTGTGCCAAATGTGCATTTAAAATTTAAAGATTTGGATAGCTTGGCGTTTGGGGTGTTTAGAGATAGAGCAAGTAAGAGAAAAAGGCTAAATGATGGGTTAGTAGATGAAAGCGATGAGGGACTGATAGAGAAGCTACACTTAAAAGATGGCGAGTATTTCAAACAAGCTGCTACGCTACTTTTTGCCAAAGAACCGCAGAAATATATCACAGGAAGCACGATAAAAATAGGCTTTTTTGAGTCAAATAGTGAGCTACTCTACCAAGATATTGTCGAGGGAAATTTATTTGCACAAGTGGATAAGACAATGGAGCTGGTATTTAGCAAGTATCTTAAGGCGATGATTTCGTATGAGGGAGTGCAACGAATCGAACGCTACCCTGTGTCTGAACTAGCATTTAGAGAGGCTCTCACAAATGCGGTGGTGCATAAAGACTATGCTTTGGGCTTTGACATACAAATAAGCGTATATAATGATAGGCTTATGATATGGAATGCTGGGGATTTGCCACCGCATTGGGATATACAGACACTTTTGCAAAAGCACTCATCACAGCCATACAATCCTACGATAGCTTATCCGTTTTTCTTAGCTGGGTATATAGAATCGTGGGGAAGGGGCATAGAAAAAATCATCGATGAATCTAAGAGATTTAATGGCATTATCCCGCAATTTAGGTGGCAAAATGGGCTTTGGGTGGAATTTGTGTTTAATGAAAAAATGGATATTGGGTTGGTTGATGGGTTGGGTGATAAGTTGGGTGATAAGTTGGGTGATGTGCAAAAAAATATCATCAATCTTATGTCAAAAAACCCAAAAACTTCCATTACAGCCCTTGCAAAAGAGCTAGATATAAGCACCACAGCGATAGAAAATCATATAAAAGCACTCAAAAATCAAGGGCTTATCAAGCGAGTAGGTAATGCCAAAAGCGGACATTGGGAGATAGTGCGATGAGAAGTCAGCTAGACATCACAAGTGAAAATGCCTTGCAAAGCCAATGTATAGAGCTTTTTAAGGCTATGGGGTATGAGTATATCCCTCCACAAAAAGCACTAAGTATGCGGGGCGATGACACAAGCGAAGTGCTTTTGCGCGAGATACTAGAGGAGCGACTAGGCGCGATAAATAGCTTTGAAGTGCGCGGGGAAAGGCATAGATTTAGCCCCGCAAATATCACTAAGGCGATAAATGAGCTAAGGGCTGGGTTTGGTAGCGAACTGCTACGCATAAATGAAAAATTAAGCGATAAACTCACTCTTGGCACTAGCTTTGAGGAGAGCATAGAGGGTGTGAAAAAGAGCTTTTCACTGCGCTATATAGACTTTGAAAATCCTAGTAATAATGTATTTAGCGTGAGTGATGAATTTAGCGTTAGGCGATGCAAGAGCGATAAGATAGGCGATGATGAGAAGCATAGACGCGCTGATATAGTGCTATTTATAAACGGAATCCCGCTTGTAATCATCGAGCTAAAAAAGTCCTCACGCAGCTATGAGCTAGGCATAAAACAGCTTGAAATGTATCAAAATGAGATTCCAAGCCTTTTTGCCACTGCGCAGATATGTATAGCGGGGAGCTATGAGGCAAAATATGGCACGATAAAGACGCCACGCAAATTTTATAGCCTGTGGCGTGAGGAGGATTCTAATCTAGATTCGCAAGGTGGTTTGAATCGCGAATCTAGAGAAAATCTAAGCAAAGATTCTAATCTAGATTCGAGAGGTGATTTGCAAAGTGGGCTAAAAGAAAATTTGCAAGAGAATTTCGATTTTAGCATAAAGCGCAAAATCCACGCACTTATCCCGCATAGAATCCCCACAAAACTAGATGAGACTTTGATAGCTCTGTGCAATAGAGAGCGAATCTTGGAGCTAATGAAGCACTACATACTTTTTGATAAAGGGATAAAAAAGATTTGTCGCTATCAGCAGTTTTTTGCGATTAAGCGGATTTTGGCTCGGGTAGGGGTGCTAAGCGAGGGTAAGCGCAAAGGTGGGCTTATCTGGCACACGCAAGGTAGTGGCAAAAGCCTAACGATGATAATGCTTACAAAGCTACTCAAAAGCACATATCCGCAATGTAAGGTTATCGTGGTAAGTGATAGGGTGGATTTGGATAGGCAAATCACCAATACATTTGCAAACACGCAAATCAAAGTCGCCCAAGCCAAAAGCTCAAAAGACTTGCTAGATAAGCTAAAAGGTGGCGCAAGTGTGATAACCACACTCGTGCATAAATTTGAAAAGCTAAAATATGCTAATGGTGGTGGCAATGCAAGTGCGGATATTTTTGTGCTTGTCGATGAGTCGCACCGCACACAAAGTGGGGAGCTACACCGAGCGATGAAAAAGACTCTGCCAAATGCGTGCTATGTGGGATTTACAGGCACGCCTTTGATGAAAAGTGAGAAAAACAGCTTTGCGAAATTTGGCGGGGAAATCCACCGCTACACAATCCAAGAAGCGATAAATGATGAAGCGGTGCTACCGCTAATGTATGAAAGTAGGCTTGTAGAGCAGGATATAAGTGATAAGGACGCGCTAAATTTGCGATTTGACATCATCGCGCGAAATCTTAGTGATGAGCAAAAAGCGGATTTGCAACGCAAATGGGTGCAATTCCAAAAAATCGCTTCAAGTGAGAATCGACTATTTCTAATCGCCCAAGACATAGCACAACATTTTCACCAAAATCTGCAAGGGCAGGGCTTTAAGGCGATTTTGGCGACAAACTCCAAGTATGAAGCAATGCGCTACTATGAGATATTTGAGGAATACACCGAGCTAAAAAGCGCACCTATCATATCAAGCAATGAGCAAGAGGGATTTGAAAACGAGCGCAAAGACTTCGTAGCAAAGTCTTGGAAGCGCGTGGTAGAAAAATATGCAAGTGATGAGGAGCGATATATCAGCTATGCCAAAGATGAGTTTATCTGTGGCGATGAGGTGGAGCTACTCATAGTCGTAGATAAGCTACTTACAGGCTTTGATGCGCCACACGCAAAGGTGCTATACATTGACAAAAGCCTAAAAGAGCATAATCTACTCCAAGCCATAGCGCGGGTAAATCGCCTTTGCGAGGGCAAGGATAGTGGTATAATTATTGATTATCGTGGATTGTTAGGGGATTTGGATAAGGCTTTGAGTGATTATAATCCCTTGAATGGCTTTGATGAGGGGGATTTGACAAATGCGGTGATTGACATAAAAGAAGCACTAAATACGCTAAAACGCGCTTATGATGAGCTGACTAGGATTTTTGCGGGGGCTAATGAGGGGGACAAAGAAAGCTATATCGAGATTTTAAAAGATAGCGAGAATCGAGCGAAGTTTAGGGAGAATCTTTGTGAGTTTTCACGCGCACTTTCTATGGCACTAGGTAGTGAGCAAATCACTCAAATGCTTAGTGAGAGTAAAATCGTGCATTATAAAGCAAAGATAAGGTTTTATAACGAGCTACGCAAGGAAATCAGCATAAGGCTTTGTGAAGCGTGTGATTTTGGTGAGTTTGAAGCGCAAATGCAAAATCTGCTTGATAAATTTGTAAGTGCTAGGGGGATTAACAAACTTGGAAATATACCAAATATCTTTGATGATGACTTTGAAAAGCAAGTAACAAAGCTACTAAATAATGATGACATAAAAGCAAGGGCAGATAGTCTGCTAAGTGCGATTTCTAATGCGATAGAAGAGAAGCTAAAAACCAATCCAGCCTTTTATGCAAGTCTAGCCCACCAAATAGAATCCATACTCAAAGACTATAAAGAAAAGCGAATAAATGATGAGCAAAAGCTAAATCTAGCAAGGCAAATGCACCAAAAACTACTAAGCAAATCTATACAGCAATCCTACCCCGAAAAAATCGCACAAAAAGAAAGCCTAGTGGCTTTTTATGATAATCTCTATGAGCTTTTGAGTGGGGCATTTGAAAGTGTGCCAAAAGAGAAGTGTAGCCAAGATGAGTTTATAGAAGTGATAGAAAATCTAAGCCTAAAAGCTGATGAAATCTACACAAGGTTTTGCAAAAAACCGCAGTGGTTTGATAGCAGTGAAGTCAAAAATAGCATAGAGAGTGAGCTAGAAGACATCGTGTGGGGGATAGAGGATAGATTCGGCGTGAAAATAGAGGACTTTGGCAAAATCTGTGAAGTGCTAAGAAATATCGCGGTGGATAAGTATGCTAGCATTTTGTAGATTTTATGGACACTTTGACACAGCGCAAATGGCAAAAAGCGTAAAAATCTCTAATAAATAAATTTGATTGTCTAAGATTTGCAAGTGTTGATTGTGCTTTGATAGAAACATATCATTTTAAAAAGAGATTATCTTAAGCCTATATAAATTTTTAAGATTTTGTGAATTTTTGTTGATTGTTTTGGTAAAAAGCCTATAATCGTATATACGATTTTGTGTTTTCGCGCATTTACGCGCTAAAAAAAAGTTTGCTTTGAATACAAAACTAAGGGGTAAAAGATGCTAACTAAAAATCAAGGAAGTGGCTATAAGCAAAAGCAGCAAATGAGCAAGGGCATTGCTAGAAGCCTTGTTTTTTGGGTGTTTATTGGCATATTTTTGGGCGTGGTGTTTGGAAGTATCGGTAGCTTTTATGAGCCAAACGCACAAAATAGCGCATTTATCACATTTTTCCACGATTTTAGCATAGCAAGCAAAGCCTACACCATAGACCCCTTTATCAAAGGGCTAAAGCTCCTTATGGGACCTATCATATTCCTCACTATCATCACGGGAATCACGCGTCTAGAGGACTTAAAGACGCTAGGGAGCTTGGGACTAAAGACACTGATTTATTTTGAGGTGGTTAGCACTTTCGCGCTTGTGATTGGCGTGCTTTTTGGCGAGCTGATTAAGCCCGGACACGGAATGCACCTCAAAGTAGAATCTCTTGATTCTGGAGATGTGGCTGGATATATCGCGCAAGGAGAGGGTATGCCAAGTAGTGCGAGTGGCGAGATTTTGCACATTTTAAAAACAGCCATTCCCCACGACCCTATCACGCCATTTGTTGAGGGCAAAATCCTGCAGGTTTTGGTTATGGCGTTGTGCGTGGCAATTGTGCTAAGTTTCACAAGCCCTGCGATAAAAGAAAAGGCTTTAGGCTATCTAGAATCTATGCAGGAGACATTTTTCAAAGTCCTAACCGCGCTTATTTGGTATTCGCCATTAGCGACATTTGGGGCTATGGCATTCCTCATCGCAAAGTTTGGGTTTGCCTCCATAAGCGGTATGGCTCAATTACTTCTCACTATGGCAGCAGCGGTGCTTGTGTTTATATTTGTGATTTTGGGGTTTATCTGCCTGCTTGGCAAAATCAACATATTTAAGCTAATGCGCTTTGTGTATAGGGAGGTGCTAGTTGTGTTTGCCACAAGCTCTAGCGAGACAGCACTCGCCCCGCTTATGCGCAAGCTCGAGCACGCGGGAATCCAAAAAGCAAGCGTGGGGCTAGTGATGCCTGTGGGGTATAGCTTTAATTTGGACGCGACAAATATTTACCTAAGCCTAGCTGTGATTTTCCTCTCCCAAGCCTTTGACATTCCTATCACTATCGAGCAAACTATCACGCTCATCATAATCCTAATGATAAGCTCAAAAGGCGCGGTGGGCGTAACGGGCAGTGGGTTTATCGTGCTTGCAGGCACACTCTCTGCGCTGACTATGGGTGATGGCTCACACATTATCCCCGCTGTAACGGTGGCTGCGATTTTGGGAATCGATAAGTTTTTAAGCGAAATGCGAAGTGTGGGCAATCTCTGCGGGAATGTCGTAGCGTGCGTAATGGTGAGTATCTGGGATAAACGCGTGGATATGGAGAAGTTTAAATACGCGCTGGATAATCCTAACGAGTTTAGGGTGTTTTAAGGGAGTGGCTAGATTTTTTGGGTTTTATACAGTCAAAGTTTTTCACACAAAATCTTTTGTGCGAAATCATAAAAAGCAAAATCTGCAAGCACTTCACACACTGCAAATACACTCCAAATGCTACTAAATTTCGCGCAAAAATATCTAAGCAAACGCATAATAAGCAAGCAGGGTAGATAAAATCTATATATTTGGTTTTTGTGGGTAGAATATGCCTTTTGCTTTTCCTACAAATCTTATAAACACAGAAAAATACCCCAAAAATCAAAAAAAAGAGAAAAAATGCTTAGTGATTTTGTGAGAAAATCTGCTAGAGATTTTTCGTGCGGAGTTTTGGCTAGATTTATTAGCATAGCTAGGATTTTGCTACTATTTTTTGGCTTTGCTAGTGCGAGCTTTGGTGCGGTGGGAGAGAGGCTAGCTTGGGCAAATGGACTTACACTGCTGGGGTTTTTTGAGCAAAACCTTATCCCTATAAAACTTTACTACAATCTCCCCGCGCAAGATAAAGAGCTAACCGCAGAAGTCAAAGCAGGTGCGATATACTACACGCTTAGAAATGATGAGGGGGATTTGCTCCACGCGCTTATCCCTATAAGCAATAGCGCGCAAATCCATATCTACAAACAAAAAGATGAATTTAGGCTAGATTTTATCCCCATAGTTTCTTTCAAAAAAGAGCAGATTTTGACACTCAAGGTGCAAGTATCGCCCTACATAGACATCATAGAAGCTACCAAAGACAAAGTCCTAGCGGGCGAGTTTTCTAACATTTTTGCGAGAAGCCCTGCTACGATTATGCACAAAGATGATAAGCTCTCTATTTTGTATGAGCGAGATTATCGCTTGGGTGAGACATTTGGTAGCCCTGATATTCGCGCAAGTATGATAGAGGTGGCAAAAAAACCGCTTTTTGTGTTTCAATACACCAATGGCAACTACTATGATTCAAACGGCAAGGAAATGGCTGGATTTCACTTTATGCCACCTGTGAGCTATACGCGCATTTCTTCGCGCTTCTCACTAGGGAGGAAGCACCCTGTGCTAAAGATTGTCCGACCGCATTATGGGGTGGACTATGTGGCGAGTGCTGGCACGCCTGTGCGAGCGACAGCAGCGGGCAGGGTAGTGTTTGCAGGGGTGCGCGGAGGCTATGGCAAAGTCATAGAAATCGCCCATAACGGCGGAATCAAATCCCTATACGCACACCTAAGCTCCATAAACATACGCACAGGAGCGCAAGTAAAAGCTGGCACATTTATCGGCAAAGTCGGTTCTACGGGCTTAAGCACGGGGGCGCATTTGCACTTTGGGCTATATAAGCTAAATCAGCCAATAGACCCACTAAAGAGAATCCGCACGGTAGCAAGCGAGCTAAGTGGGAGAGAGAAAGAGAAGTTTTTGCAGCTAGCAAAGGGACTGCAAGAGAGGGTTTTGAGTGTGGCACAAAGCGTGAGGTTTGAAAATGGGGAGAACTACGAGCTATTTAGCAAGGATTTTGTAGGAGAATCTAGCGAGGCAAGCGAAATAAATGAGGAAAGTGAAGCAGGTGAGATAGCCCAAATAAGCGAGGGTGAAATATCCCAAGCAGCGCAAAAGACAGAGTAAAATAGCGCGTGAGAAATGAAAAAGCTATCTTGCAGACTTAAGCAAGTTAGCTTTGGTAGTCGTATTTTATGTGGAATTTGTGAAGCAAAATCTAGTGAGGATTCTATGTTTTATGGAGATTTGGAAGTATGAGGAGAAGTAGAAAAGCTCATTATTTTGGCAATATGAAATGGATTTTATCTAGAAAATAACGAAGCGCAAAAAGCAAAATCCATACAAATCAATGCTTTATGCAGATAAAGGCAGTGGCTATGAAGTGGCTTGCAAAATATATGAGAAAATCAAAGAAAAAAGCCAAAACCAACTTGCAAGAAAAATATAATTTTGCAAAATAAAGTGGCGCAAGAAGCGAATTTGTATCAAGCTATTTTTGGGATTTGGCTAAAGATAAAATCTACAAAATGCTTGCTAAAAATATCTATCAAAACCCACCAAAATATCCACCACCAAATTTACACAAAATGTTTCAAATCTAAAATCTTAGCTAGATTTATGCTGATTTGGCACTAGGACAAATGGCTAGCACTCGCTATAAATCGCATATAAATACACGATTTTGCTATATTTTGCCTATCCTTTTTTTGGCTTAAAATCAAAACTTTGCAAAAACTTCTGCGCACGGGGGGTTTTGGGATTTGTAAAAAATTCATTTGGGCTATCTTCTTGCTCTATTATGCCATTATCCAAAAACACGATTCTATCGCTTACCGCTTTTGCAAACCCCATTTCGTGCGTAACTATCATCATTGTTTTGCCCTCATCTGCGAGATTTAGCACGACATCTAGGACTTCGCGCACCATTTCAGGGTCTAGCGAAGCAGTGATTTCATCAAGCAATAAAATCTTTGGCTTCATACATAGTGCTCGCACAATCGCTACTCTTTGTTTTTGCCCACCGCTAAGTGTTTTGGGGTAGGCTTTTTGGTATGATTGTAGTCCTACGCGAGCTAGCAAGGCGAGCGCTTCATCTAGCACTTCTTTTTTGTCTCTTTTTTGGACTTGGATAGGGGCTAGAGAGATATTTTCCTCCACGCTCAAGTGAGGGAAAAGCTCATAGTTTTGAAATACCATACCGATTTCTTGTCGGATTTTACTCCAATTTGTTTTTGTGGATTTTGTGCTAGATTTGTCGGAGTATTTGCTAGATTTTGGGCTATTGCTCCCTTGAGTGATTAGGTGAGATTCTAAGTAGATTTTGCCCTCATCAAATGCTTCTAGCCCGTTTATGCACCTAAGCAGGCTTGACTTGCCACAGCCACTAGGTCCTAGTAGGCAAAGCACTTCTCCTTTTTGTAGCTCTAGATTTATGCCCTTTAGCACTAGGTGTTTGTCATAAGATTTTTTTAGGTTTTGTATTTTTAGAATCGGGTTTGTTTGACTCATTGATTCTCCGTATTTAGTAGCTTTTTGATTCTAGCTTCTTGGCATAGCGACTTAAGCAATAGCACAGCACAAAGTATAGACACAAAATCAAACCATATATGATAAAGGGCGATTGTGGCAATGCGCGGTTTGCTTCGATGATTTGCCTACCTACTTGCAAAATATCGCTAATGCCGATAAAAAGCACAAGAGAGGTGGTTTTTATCATTCGGGTAAAAAGATTGATAAGAGAGGGCAAAAGTCGCTTAAACGCTAGAGGAAATATGATAAAAACTTGTATCTGCAAGGTAGTGCAACCTAATGCTAGCGCACTTTGTCTATAATGGCTATCTATGCTACTAAGCGCACCTCGCACCAAATCCCCCATCTCTGCACTTCCCCAAAGGCTAAATGCCACAATCGCCACAGCATAGTTTGTGATTGATACATTTAGCATCTGTGGTAGCCCAAAATACAGCACATACAGCAATGCCAAAACAGGAATAATCCGCATAGATTCCAAATAGCACTTCATCATTAAACGCACTAGATAAAATCTACTCATCATCGCTAGCCCCACTACACTGCCTAGCACGATAGATAGTGCGATACTTACAAAAGCGATAGAGAAGCTAACCCATAGTCCAAGCCCTAGTCTATGCAGGGTAGGAAGCGTAAAAAGTGTGCTAAGTGTTTCAAACATTGTATATAACTCTTTGTGTAGCGTTACTTGGATTTATCGCCTTTAGCGATAAAATAGACATAAAAACAAGCGAAATTGTATAGTATTTGAGAGGTTTTCAAGTAAGATTTTGGATAAATTTTGTGTGCGTGAGATATGGAATGTGAGATAAGGCGTGCCACATAAGTGCAAAAGAAATTGCAAAAAATTGCAAAAAATTGCAAAAACTTACAAAAAAAGTCGCAAAACAAATTATAAGATACACATAAGAGAAATGCAAGATAAGCGTAAGATAAGTAGCAAGACTAGATTTACCCTAGTGCTTTAGTATTTCAAAAATGCTTTAGCATTTGATAAAAGGCTAGAAATCTAGCCTTTCATTTTCACTCCCTCAAAAAACTCCTTTGCATCTATGCCAAGCACGGAAGCGATTTTTAGTAAATGCTCGATATTGAAATGCTGTCCTTTGTGGTGTATCTCTGCGCAAGATACCACGCTTACGCTTTTGTGTCCTATGGCGGCGGATAGCTCAGCTTGTGTTAGTCCTGCTTGCTCTCTAGCTTTTTTGACATTTTGCCCGATAGTTTTGTGCGCGTTTTCTAGGAGTATGTCTTGGAGTGTGTCTTTGGCAGTGCGCTCTAGGGTGTGTTTTTTCAAATTCTCTCCTTGTAGTGTAGTATGGCAAAAATCTCTTAGCTTTTAGCTAAAATCTAAATCACAAAAATCTAGCTACTTATCGGCACTAATAGCTGTGGGTGTCTATCCAAAAACACCGATAACCGCTCGATTTTGGTAGAAAACCCTGCAAAAAATCTGCTTTTTGTTATGCACTCTTCAAATGGCAAAAAGTGCAAGCGCGATTGCTTGAGCTCATTTAGGTAGAATATGGGGTTTTTGTTCTCCGTCTTTATGAAGTCGATTTTTGCTTCAAAGCTCTTAGCAAGTGCTGCGTAGTCTTTTATAATGTCTTCTTGGTGGAGTGCGTCTGGGTCGAAGTCATACACTTCGATTTGCATTTTTATTTGCGCAGATATATCAAAGATGACTGAAGAGATATTTTCGCCTTTGTTCATCTGCTGATTTAGCACTACAAAGCAGGTTTTTGCTTCTTTTAGATTTTCTTTGGCACTCTTTAGCACGGGAGAGTTTGTCCTAAAAAGCGCGGCTCGATTGCTTCTTTTGCTAAAAATCTTTTCCCCTACAAATATAAGCCCGATTTTTTTCTCACTATCTATGCTAAGTCGTTGCCTAAAACTTAGATTTTGATAATCAAAGATAAGGCTAATGCTAGAATCCTTTTGACACATTTTTTTTATCTGTGAGATTGTGGCAAAATCTCTAGGGTGCAACACATTGACAAAAAGTTTTGTAGAGCGGATAGAGGAGTGCAGATATATCGCCTCATCAATCTCTTTTAGGATAGATTGGCTACTTTGCACTCTCATATCTACATACACATATATGTCGCGTCCAAATGGCGAGGGGAATTGCCCTATGTCAGATTTTATCTGCTTATAAAGATTGTTTAGGGCTTTTGGCTCTCCTGCAACAAGCATAATGTCTTGGGGCTGCACCACAAGTGAAAAAGTCGCCAAAATCAGCTCATCTTGGCGATACACACCGATGATTTTGAAGTTTTTTTGCTGTATAGAGCCGATATGCCGATAGGCAAAAAGACTTCCAAAAGGCACGCCAATCTCCATAATCTCGCCTTTGCCAAGCCCAAATCCACGCGGGATAATCGGCACATTTGGTAGTCTAGAGATGAATTGAGAAGCTACTATATTTGTCTCATCGATAAATATGGCTTTGTCATCTCGCTTTTGCAATACTTTCTCGCTAAAGCCGTTTTTTAGCGTAACGATTCTAGAATCCTTGCAGAGTTTTTTGCAGATTTTAAACACAGCTTGCTTTTCTTCTACGCTCTCGATAATGATAAAAACATTGCTAATCTCGGCTTTTGAATGCTCTATAAGCACTTGCTCTAGATGAAAAGATGAGGTGTAGTCAAACTCATAGCAGCTAAACGCGCTTGGGATTTTGGGAGGGAGGAGGCTAGAATCTTTTGTTATGACTATGTATAAGTTGTTGCTAAAGTATTTTTGCAATGTGGTTTCTAGGAAATTTTTTGCTACAATTCCATCTAAAATCAACACGACTTTTTTCAAAACTTTTATCCTTATATCTTTTGCATTTTGATAGGGTTTTGGTGGCACAAAGCAAGCGCGTGAAGCAAATGGTGCAAAGAAATGACACAAAGCAAGGCATAAATAGAGCAAAGCCTACCAAATTTACCCCAAATCCACCAAAACCTCGCATTATACCAAAAACCAAATAATACTTACAAAATCTTATTTGTTAGCTTTGTCTTAGCAAAATCTAAAAACATATTTTTAAGGAGCAAATGTAAATGTTTAGCTTGCAAGCTAGTAGTGGGAGTGCTAGGGCGGGTGTTTTGTCTCTAGCGCATTCATTAGTGCAAACGCCTGTGTTTATGCCTGTGGGGACACAGGCGTGTGTGAAGTCGCTTGATGCGCTAGATTTGCAAAATCTAGGCGCGAAAATCATCTTGGCAAACACTTATCATACTTATTTGCGACCGGGGGCGGAGGTGTTTAGCAAGTTTGGTGGGGTGCATAGTTTTAGTGGATTTGGTGGGAGTTTTTTGAGTGATTCTGGTGGATTTCAGGCATTTAGTCTAGGTGGCAATGCCAAAAAGCTAGAAAATGGCGTGGAGTTTGCCTCGCATATTGACGGAAGTAGGCATTTGTTTACTCCACAAAGTGTGCTAGATATGCAGCTAGCACTAAATAGTGATGTTATGATGGTGCTTGATGACTTAATCGCACTTCCCGCTGATAGGGATAGACTAGCCCAAAGTGTGGATACAACGACACGATGGGCAAGGCAGAGCAAAATCTACTATGAGCGCAAAAAAAGCGAGGGCAAGGCAGAGGGCAATCATATATTTGGAATCGTGCAAGGTGGGGTAAGCCAAGAGTTTCGCGCTAGGAGTGCTAGTGAGCTTGTGGAGTTAGATTTTCACGGATACGCGCTAGGTGGGCTAGCAGTAGGCGAAGAGACACAGCAAATGTATGATACGATAGAGTTTAGCACGCCACTTCTGCCACGCGATAAACCACGCTATCTTATGGGGGTCGGCACACCTGAAAACCTCATAGAAGCTATCTCGCGCGGGGTGGATATGTTTGACTGCGTGATGCCGACACGAAACGCACGAAATGGCACGCTATTTACGAGCTTTGGGAGAATCAACATAAAAAATCAGCAATACCGATTTGATGAGGGTGCGATAGATAGTGAGTGTGAGTGCTATGCGTGCAAGAGTGTGTCTAGGGCATACTTACACCACCTTTTCCGCGCAAATGAGTTAAGCTATCATCGCTTTGCTAGCTTGCACAATCTGCATTATTACCTAGAGCTAATGAGGGGAGCTAGAGAAGCGATAGTAGCGGATAAATGGAGGGAATTTAGAGCGGAATTTTATGCAAAGAGGGAGTATTTATAAAATCTAAAAAAAACTTTTGCGTGATATTGT
The DNA here is from genome assembly GCF_000507845.1 of Helicobacter macacae MIT 99-5501. Classification (NCBI taxonomy): domain Bacteria; kingdom Pseudomonadati; phylum Campylobacterota; class Epsilonproteobacteria; order Campylobacterales; family Helicobacteraceae; genus Helicobacter; species Helicobacter macacae. The sequence continues at coordinate 423,017 of NZ_KI669454.1, forward strand.
TGTTTATAATCTTGTGCTAAAAACTTCTCAAAATTTTTAGGCTAAGGACGGATACAATGCAGTTTTCTACCACACAAAATACACAAGACGCGCAACAAAAGCACACCCAAATCGACAAAGAGGGAATCGCAAAACTTATGGATTTATTCTACGCAAAAGTGCGAAAAGATGAAAATCTAGGCAGGATTTTTGAGGGCAGAATCGGCACTGATGAGGTAAGCTGGAGCGCACACAAGCAAAAAATCGCTTCTTTTTGGGGAGGGATATTTCTAGGCGAGCAAGACTATCACGGCGCACCGCTTAAAGCACACTTGGATTTAGAGCCATTTCCTAGAGAGTTTTTTGAGATTTGGCTAGGGCTTTTTAAGGAGTCTTGCGAGTCGGTGTTTTGCCAAGAGCCTGCAGAGCAGCTGCTAGAGAGGGCGCGAGATATAGCCCAAAGATTCCAAAAAATCCTCTATGAATTTCCGCATAGTTAGCGCACTATGCTTCAATCTCATACTTATGACGCAAGCCTTAAATGTCTAAAATCGCTTAACAAAGATTGCATAAGATATTTCGCTTGGCACTTAAGTATGACAAAAACGCTTACTAAATACAATTACTTCTAATGCTTCTAGCTCCAATGTCCCCACCACTTCAATCAACCCCAAAATCAAGCCAAACACCTACGACTTGCCACCAAACCAATACACATATTTCATATTAAACGCCGTGCTTACGCCGTGAAATCTATCATTTTCACTTGCGTTGCCAAATTCATTGAAATTTGAGTAAAAAAGCCCGTTATACCCCGCACTTAGCTCGTGATTTTGCTTGAGTGTCCATATCAAGTCTAAGTCTACATTGCCATAGAGGATGGGCAGTGCGATTGTCCCTGTGCCAGCTAGCCCACCGATTTTAAACTCCCCTGTGGGCTTATTTAGCACATTGTAGCGTAGCCCTCCTATCGCACTCATTTTAAACCTTTTCCCCCATACTTTGTAGTATTTCACACTTGCAGAGACTTGAGGGAGATGCCACATTTGCATAGGGTAGTATTCATTCCCACCGAGTTTGTATTTTGCTTTTTGTAGCTTCATATCTAGTGGGCTTAGCACATCATAGCTTACTCCTAGCTCGGGAGCTATGTAGCTATTGTATTTTAGCTGATAGAAGTTTATCCCGCTTCGCAATGAAGCCCCAGCACTCCATATCAGCGGTATAGCAGAGTTAGACGTGTTTGTCTCTAGCTTAAATTTGATATTTGGCAGTGGGCTTTGCGCTTCAAATATAGGCATATCTAGCCCAGCTCTTGCATTTAGCTTGATATATGCTTCTTGTGGCTTTGTCTCAAAAGCAAAGCTTTGGAAATAAGTCGCGCCTATGTTTAGAGAGTTGTTATGCACGATAGCTTGGCTTCGTAGTAGCTCTGCATCGACATAAGCGTATTCATAGCCTAGATAGCCACCTAGTATGCCATCTCCTAGCTGTCTTTGCACGCCGCCTATCATTCCCCCCGCCCACTCTGTGGCACTAGCTATACCTAGCTCGGCATAGGAGTGTGCCGCATAAGGTAGCACAAAGGCTATGTGGTTTTTATTTCCACCATAGTCTAGAAACGCCTTATCTGTCCTAGATTTTCGCTTCGTGCTTTTATCTTGCTTCATTGCCTTGCGCATAGCAGGGGAGTAGCGATTTAGCCTAGCGGGATTATTTACATCTCTTTGGTTTCGTGCGCGGTTTAGAAATATCTCTTTGTCTTTTTGAGCATATTTGCTCAAATCACTTCTAAAGTTCTTTTTCATCAGTGAGTCTAGCGCGTTTTGGGTCATCACCGCCCTCCTCATATAGCTCATCGTGATGATACGCCATAGCGAAGCCCCATAGCTCGTAGCTATATCAGGGCTTACGCGAAATCCATTTCCCATATCGTGCAGGGCAGTGCCAAGCCCAGCGGATAGATGAGAGAAGTTTAGGTCGGTTTTGGTAGTTGAGCCTATTTGCTTTCCGCCTGTGCTATCTATGATTAGTTTGTCATAAAGGTAAGTGTTGTTTGCGTCTGTTACTCCCTCGCCTATGTTGATTCTTATCGCACCAGGTCCTACTTCGCCTACTGTGGTTATCGTATTTGCAGAGATATGCTCGGGGTAGAGGTTTGTAGAGTGAGTGTGGTTATTCCAAGTAGATGGATTGCTATTTATGGTTAGTGTGGCTTGATAGACATTTAGAGTAGTGATAGTGCCAGAGCCAGAGATATTATATAGTCCTAGCACAGAGGCGAAGTCCTCTGCATACTCTTTCCACCCTAGATTTAGCTCTCCTATCGTGCCGTTATTTGTGATTTTGCTTACAAAGGTGCTTCTATCTGTCCCAGCAAATCCACCATATATCGCCATAGCATTTACTGTCTTGCCAGAGTTTATGGTAAGCCCACCTTGATACTCTCCACTCCTCTCATCTACTCTACCTATCTGTGTGCCTCCGTGTATGCTTAAGCCTAGTGCTTTGCCATAGACATTTGCCACACCATAGCTATTATAATTTACATCTGTATCAAGCGTTAGCCCAAGGAGTGTTGAGCCATTTGCTCCGTGGCTACCCCCTGCTTCAGAATAAGGCATAAGGATTCCAAGTGGTTTATTATGAGTGCCTGTGAATGTAAAAGTCGTGTTTGGTGCATTTAAGCCATAGAATTGAAATGAATAGTCGTGTTGTGCTGTGCCTATACTGCCTAAGTTTATACTCACACTACCAGCTCCTATGGAAGTGCCACCACCGCTAGTGCCTATAAAAAAAAGCCCACTTTGTGCTGATTTCCCTGCTGTCTCTAGCTTGGACTGAAACTCACTAGCACTAAAAGAGCCTCTGCACTCTACTCTTTTGCTTGTAGCACCAGCGACAGTGCTATGCTGCAAGATGACACAATCTCCAGCTATGGCTAGCTCTAGACTAGCACTTGCTAGTGCGCTCGCCGTAAGCATAGATAGGGCTAGCTTGCGGGGGTTTGGGTTGGTGGTTTTTTTTGTCATATTGAGCGATTTTCTTGTTGTCATATTGAGCGTGAGCGAAATATCTCTATTTTGTTTTTGAGATACTTCGCTTCGCTCAGTATGACAATATTTTTCGTCATTGCGTGTTAATTTTTCGTTATTGTGTGCGTGGAGTGCGACTCTAAAAGCCCCCTCCCTTAGCACGATAGAGTTTGGCATTCTTAAAGCCCCCTCCCTTGCGGAGGGGGTTTGGGGGTGGGTGTTTTTTGCAGATTTTGCACTTAGCGCAGAATCTGCTTTTGAAATACTTGCAGAATTTGCATTGCTAGCAGTTGCTTTTTTGTCGTTTGCAGTTGCTAGCTTTGCTTGAGATTCAAGGGTAGGATTTACCCACCCCCTAGCCCCCTCCGCAAGGGAGGGGGAATAAGTGGAATCGCCACCTACAAGGGAGGTGGAACTGATTGGATTGCCACGCTCACTTCGTTCGCTCGCAAAACAAGGCGAAGCCAAAGTTTCTTTAGTAATGACGGAAGTGCCGTGTTTTAAGCGTGAGGGGGTTTGTATATGCGCGTGAGTGCTTACGCGCATAGGTTTTGTTTGCTTTTTCATTGTTTTTCCTTAAAGTATGTTTTGCGATACCTTTTGTATCGCGTATAATGCAGTGATACAAGTCATTTGATAAATAAAAAATTAAAAGTGAATGAATGGTAAAAAAATTATGCTTAAATAAAAATTAAAAATAAGACAAAAAAAAAAAAACGGTGGCTTTTTACGCGAGTTTTATCTATTTTTTCCACTTTTTTGCCAAAAATATATGATTTATTGATAAGTATTGGTGTTTATGGATTTTGTTAGTAGATATTGCTTAGTTTTTACAGCGCAAAGCGCAGTTTCTTTAGAAAACAAGCAGGGCGCAGTTTCTTTAGAAAGCCTTTGGTTTCTTTAGTAAAACAAGGCGAAACCGAAGTTTTTTAGTAATCCACGAAAAAGCATAGATTGCCACGCAAACGCTAACGCATTTGCTCGCAATGACGGGGGATACCCACCCCTTACTCCCTCCGCAAAGAGGGGGCTTATGCAGCCAAGCAACCCCCGCAAGCTAGCCCTATCCCTCCTTACAAGCACAGCAGTTGTTTGGCTTTAGGGTGTAATCAATATTTGGGATTTATCTTTTGCCGATATAATGCCGAGTTTTTGAATATCCGTATTTTGATTTGCATTTGCAAAAATTCATAAAATCTAAACATAAGGAAAATAAATGGCTTTTAGCACTTCAAGTGCGTTTTTGGGCGCGTATATGGGGGCTTTTTGTAGTGTGGGCGATTGCCCTAGAGAATACACGCGCGTAGGCATAGGCGCACAATACACCCACTTGCAAGAATCCCGCACAAAGCAGACACATAGCGACATATACGCAGGATACCTAAATCTAGAGGGAGGCATCGCTACCAAAAACAACCGCGCACAATTCGTCCTAAGCGCGAAGCTAGGTGCAGGCAAGCAAAATCCTAGCCTTTTGTCCCCGCAGTTTGTGAGGGAGGGTGTCGCGCTATTTGGCGAGATACGCCCAAAAGTGGGGGTAAATCTCGCCACCAAAAATATCCCCCTCTACCTAAATCTAGCCTATACATTTGAAGCCTACACTTCGCGCAAAAAGGGAAGCGGTGGCTACTCGTATCTGTTTCACTACATAGGTGGGGAGCTAGATGGGGCAATCCCGCTTGGCAAAAGAGTGGCTTTGCAATATAGCGTGGGGTATGATTGGCTTTTTTATGGCGGGTATGGATTTGGGAAAGACTCGGCTTTGAGTGCTTTTTCGCTAAATGGGGAGGCTTATAGCGCGAGTGTGGGGGCTAGCTATTTTTATAGCGAGCAAATGGAGTATTATCTAAAAATCATATTTAGATACCAAAATCTAGGTGCGTCAAAAATCTCTAGTGAGGGGCTAGGTATGCCAGAACTCACAAACGCGATAGGAATGCTTGAAATGGGGATTGGATTTTAGCTAGATTTTGGATTTGTTTTTGCTTTTTGATTGCGTCATATTTGTGCTTAGAGTTTGGCTTAAGAGGCGCGTATATCCGCTTCTTTGGCTATGCTAGCTTTGCTACTTTGATAAACTATAAAAAATCTATTTGGAGGTGTGTTTTGCGTATTGATTATGGATTGCCCAAGACTTCGATTAGCTCACTTCTATCTACGCAAAATGCAGTGCAAAACTCACAAAATGACATACAAAGCCAAAGTGATGTGCAAAACCAAAATGGCGAAAAATCCACGAGCCAAAGCTCCGCACAATCCACCCAAAAAACAAAACCTCCACAAAAAATCCAAAAACCTACTTTAGAGAAAATCCAAAAAGATAGCTTGCCAAAGCAGGACTTTGCAGGCTCTGCTGTGAGGGAAACCTATGGAATGGAGATTTTGGAGCTAATGAGTGATGAGGAGTATAGTGCATTTGTGCGTGCTAGTGAGGGAATGAGCGAGGGAGAGAAAGTCATCGCCGCACAATCGCTATATAGCCTAAGAGAAGACTATCAAGGGCAGGGGGCGCATAAGCGGGACAAAAACCCATACACAAAGACAAACCGCGCTTTTTCTAGGCATAATGATTTTTTGGAGCGATATAAGGCGTTTTATTATGGTGTGGAAAAAGTCGAGGTTTTGGGCTAGTGTAGTGGAAATAAGCAAAAAAAGTGGGACTTAATTGGGGGGATTTGGTGGTAAGTAGTGCGTGCTAGGATTTGCGCAGGGTTTTTGCGCTAAGGTTTTGTGATAAGGTTTTACACGGGATTTGTGCTAGGATTTCGCGCTAGTGGGGGTTGGTGTGCTAGTTGTGCTTAGTGTGCTAGTGGCGTTTAGATTTTGATGATTTCAATGTCTTTGCTTGGGAGTTTTTTAGGCTCGCTTAAGTGGCTTTGTGATGAAGTTTTTGGGCGGGAATTTTGAGATATTGTGGGGCTTGCTTGATTTGGAAATGGAAGTGCATTTGCCAAAATCTCGCTTAAAAACTGCCCTCTAAATCGTAGCCAATACGCCCTATCGCACACGATGATTAGCTGCTTTTTTATGCGACTTATGGCGACATTTAGGGCATAGCAAGCATTTGTATTGCGAGAATCAGTCAAGTGATGATGAAGCATCACAGGGGAGAAAATCACAGTGTCAAACTCCTGCCCTTGCGAGCCGTGAATCGTCCAAATACGGCGATATGACACGCCACAATCACTTAGCAATTTTTTTTGCTTGATAAAGGGCGTGATGATAGCAAAATCGCTAAAATCTATTTGTGATAAAAACGGAGATTTTTGCTTATCTAGCTCTTTTGTAAGCGTGGCGATAGCGCGGGCTTCTGTGATATTTTGCTTATCCTCTATAATCGCATTTGGGCAATCTATGTAGAAAATCTGCGTGTTTTCTTGCTTACCTTTTAAGCCATTATGATAGATATGAGAGTCCAAGATTTTGGCGAGATTGTCGCCATAGCGGTGGGTTTGGCGCAGGATACAAAAGGCGGTTTTTGCGCTATTGTTTTGGGTAAAGCATAGCGGGCTAGATTGGGATTTGCTAAAGATGGGTGCGCTTATCTCTGCGCTATGAGCGAAAAAGTCTTCTAAAAACAGCGAAGAGAGATTAAAAAGATTTGCCCAGATTTTATCCCCCTTTATCTGTGAGGTGGGCATCTCACAGATTGGCATTAGCTGCTTGTGGTCGCCAAGCAGGGTTATGGGTGTGTTTTGGGTGGTGAGGACTAGGGCTTTGATAAGTGGTGTGAAAGCGCACTCATCTAGGAAAAAATGGCAAAAATCTATACCCAAACTTGTGTGTTTTTTGATAAATCCGTCCATTGTCATACCGATGAGTAGGGCTTCTTTTAGCCGTGCTTTGGGAGTGGTGGAGCTAAAGAGAGAATCTTTTGCTTTTTTTTGCAAGACTTGTGGGTCGCACACTTCGGTGTATTTCTCCAAAAAGGTGTTGCTAGGTGTGCCAAGTCTCAAAATCTTTTCTCTATTTAGCCCTAGTGTGTCAAACTTGCTAATAAGCGCGATTAGCACTTGCTCTAGGGCGGAGTTTGTCGGGGCTAGCACGCACACGGGCAAGTCATTGTAAATGTAGTAAAGCAGTGCTTCAAAGAGAACGACTTGGGTTTTGCCACTGCCCGGTGCGCCCCAAATATAGCTAAATGGCTCGCTTAGGGCGCACATAAGCGCGGACTTTTGCTCGGCATTTAGGTAGTCTTTGGGAGTGAAGCTAGAATCTATCTCAATGTGTCGATTTTGTGCTGTGCTTGGACTTTGACTAGAGTTTGACTTTGGTGCAGGGGGATTTTGGGCAAAGGGTGTGTTTTGATTAAGTGGTGGATTTTGGGTAAGTGGCTGGGTTTTGGCAAGAGGTGGATTTTTGGCAAGAAGTGGTTTTTTGGTAGGCAGGGCAAAAGATTTTGCATTTTCAAAAAACATTTCTAAATTGCGGATTAAAAACTTCAAATCACTAAAAAGTTTTATGTCATTTTTGTGTTTTTCTATCTTTTCTAAAAGGGCGAAATCTAAGCACTCAATAGCCAAAATCCCCGTTTTTTCATCATAAAAAAGCACGCAAAAGCCCGCTTCCTCGCTAAGTGGGGTATATCTCCCGCACACATCAAGCATAAGGGAATCTGTATTGACAAATTTTGCTTTTATAAAAAATTTTATTATGGCTTCTTGTATGTTTATGCCAAGTATTTGTAGTTGCTCGCAGCCTAGATTGTGGTTTTGGAGATATTCATAGTAGATAGAAGTGGCGTTTATAAGAGCGGTTTTTGTGATTTCGTGGTTCATTTGGGGTTGTCAAAGGTTTTGCGTGGGTTTTCTTGTATGGGTTTTGTGGGATTGTAGCTTTTGTAAATTTTGTGCAAAATCTAGCGTGAAAAATCTTTAGCTATTGTTTGCTAGCATATCATCTATGCAGTAGAGTTTTGGGTTTTGCTTAGAGAGCCATAGAGCGCAGGCAAGCGCACCTTTGGCAAATGTCGCTCTGCTCGTGGCGTTGTGTGTGAATTCTAAATACTCGCCATCAAGGTAGAATCCTACCGTGTGCCTACCTGCGACATCGCCTCCGCGCAGGGAAGTTATGCTTATTTGCCCAGATTGTCTTGCACCTGCTGATACTCTATCGGTAATGAAGTTTTGGGATTTGCTTCCTCGTCCTTTGGCACAAGAGTGGGCTAGGGCTAGGGCTGTCCCGCTTGGAGCATCTTTTTTGAAGCGATGATGAATCTCGCTTATTTCTATATCTGCGCTTTGTAGCTTGCGTGCGACTTCTTCTACTACTTTGCACAAAGTCGCCACTCCTAGCGACATATTTGCCGCATAGAGAATCGGCACACGCTTGCCCAAACTCTCCATAAGCGCGAAATCCTCTTTGTCTAATCCTGTCGTGCCGATGACGCAAGCTGGGCTTTTGGACTCGCTAGAATCAGTCGCGCTTTTTAGTGCGCTTAGCAGTGAAGCTGTGCCTTGCTTGGAGCTAAAATCTATAATAACCTCGCAAGACTTGATAAGAGTGTCTAAGTCGTTGGTAACTATCGTGTTTTGCGGATTTTGCTCGCTTTGTAGATTTTGCCCATTTTGCAGAATCTGGGGGAAATCTAGCTTCTCACGCACAAAAATAACGCTTAAAGTCGCTTCAGCGCAAGCCAAAATCTCATCTATAAGTAGCCTGCCTACGCGACCTGTGCTACCTAGCAAGCCAATTTTTATTTTTCTTGTGCTTTGTGATTTATCCGCCATATATTCCCCTAAATCTTATGCAAAATTTTGTGCAAAAACTTAGTGCAAAGAGTCAAGATAAGCTATCGCACTAAGTGCCGCAGCTGCGCCATCTCCTGCTGCGCAAACTACTTGCTTGGGTGCGTTTATGCGTATATCTCCTGCGGCAAAAAGCCCTTTGACATTTGTTTTCATCGCCAAATCCACGATGATAGAGCCATTATCCTCGCTTGCGCAAAGCATAGAGCCATTATCCTGCTTTAGCACTTGAGTGTTTACCTCATAGCCTACAAAGATAAAAAGCCCAGAGAATTCTATTTCTTTTTGCTCTTTTGTCTTGGTGTTTTCTAGCACGACAGAAGTGGCTTTTTTGTCATTGCCTTTGACTTCTATGGGTGCGTAGGGGGTAAGAAACTCGATTTTGGGATTTGCCCTAGCGTGCTCTAGTGTGATAGGTGCGCCACGAAACTCATCTCGCCTATGCACTAGCGTTACTTTGGAGCACATTTTGGTAAGGTATATGGCTTCTTCTAGTGCGGTATCGCCACCACCGATTACGACTACTTCTTTGTCTTTGTGAAAAAACCCATCGCAAGTCGCACAAGTGCTTATGCCCTTGCCCCAATACTGCTCCTCGCCAGCTATGCCCATCTTTCTAGGGCGTCCACCTGTGGCGAGAATCACACTTTTTGCTTCTACTTTGCTATCCACATCGTAGTGGATTACGAAGTGTTCGCCCTCTTTTGTGATTTGCCTCACATCTGCCATTTCGCGCTTTAGCCCGAAGCGGAAGCACTGCTCTTGCCACGGCTCCATAAAGTCTAGCCCGCTTTTTATCTCTGCTACCCCGGGGTAGTTTTCTATCTCGCTACTTCCTGTGATTTGCCCACCGGGCATACCTTTTTCAAATAGGACAACATCTTTTATCCCGCCTCGTGTCGTGTATAATCCAGCAGTAAGCCCCGCAGGACCACCGCCGATAATCGCTACATTTAACATTTTTTCTCCTTTTGATTATGTTTTAGTGATTATATGTTATTAAATGCGTTGTTTGCTAAGCATTGTCTATGCCACAAGGTTTTGGGCATAAACAAAAAAAGCTAGATTCTAGCCAAAAAGCATAGAATCTAGCCCCGAAAATTTAGTTAAAGATTTAGTGCGCATTGCTAGGGGCATAAGCCCTAAGCAAGGCGTGAAAATTATAGCAATGCTTCAATCTTGCTAGCAAGCACGGCTTTGCTATGTGCTCCTACGATTTGCTCGACTACTTGTCCGTCTTTCATAAAAAATATCGTAGGAATGTTGCTTATGCCGTATTCTTCTGAAATCGCTTTTTCTTCATCGACATTGACTTTGCAAATCGCTGCTTTTCCTTCAAAATCGCTCGCAAGCTCGTCAATCACGGGTGCTAGCATACGACAAGGACCGCACCAAGGTGCCCAAAAATCTACCATAGCTACACCGCTTTTGGTTACTTGCTCAAAGTTGTCTTTTTTTAGTTCGATGTATTTTCCCATCGTTTTTCTCCTAAGTTAAAGTTATAAAATAAAGGCGTGTTTATTGTATAACCATAAAATAAACAAAAGTTCTTTATTGAAATATTTTATGTCTTTGGTGTGAGGTTGGGTGTGATTTTGCTATTTTGTGGGATTTTGGGCTACTTGTGTTTTTGATAGCGCAAAGGATACCCACCCCCAAACCCCCTCCGCTTAAGGGAGGGGGCTTTTTAAAAAACGCAAAATACAACAAACCATATAAAATCCCCACAAAATCCAACTCTACAACATTTCAAAATTCTCGCAATTTTACAGATTCTCACAAAATCCCCTCACGCTTCCCCACATTAGTATTCTGTTTTTTTTTTTTTGTAGTATCGCTTTTGCATAGAATCCGTAAAAATGCTAGAAACTGATTGCAATACTTTTTGAAGAAGGTGGTAATAGGCTAACAAACACAAAAATCCCAAAATCTAAAAAACGCATAAAAGGAGTAACGATGAAAAAATCAAATCAAATGAAAAAGATGAAAGAGACAAGAGAAATGAAAAGAGCGGCACAAATTCTATCAGTAGGGTTGTTTACGCTATGTGTGGATACTGCTTTTGCATTTGGGACATATAACCATAATGTAACGATACGAAATCAGCCAAGTTTTGGCGAGATTTTGGAAAGAGGTGCTCAAAGAATGCACGAACAAAATATGCTAAATCAGCAGTTACAAACGCAGCAACAAATGCAATTTCAAAATCAAATGTTTCAGATGCAACAACAGCAACAGATACTAAACAAACAAGAGCATTTGCAAAAGCTTAATAGCGACCCAGAATATGCCCTGAGAGATAAGCTAAACCAAAAAAGTAATGCACTAGGCAGAGTGATAAAAGAAAGTGATGAAAAGTTTGGCACACTAAACGAAAAAGAAAAAATATTAAATGAGGAGTTTGACTTATTATTTGACGAAGCAAAACCTTTGAATGATAAAGTAAAATCAATCTTTGCTAGACTAGATACATTGACGCAAAAAGAAAAGGCACTAGACACATCAAAACTTCTACCACAAGAAAAAGATGAAATCAAAAACTTTCTATCCAAGGCTGTTGAGCTAAATACCAAAAGACAAGTGATGGACAACAAATGGCAAGTGTATAATGATAAAGCTTCTTCGCTTAATGAAAACTTTACTAAAAAAGCGACAGATTTTGTAAATATGCTTCAAAAATACAGCACAGAAATGGAAAAATATCAACACAAAATAGAATATGACAATAAGGCTTATGAAGCATTTCTAAACATAGCCGAGAAAAAAGCTGAAGTAATGATAAATCTAGCTAGAGAAAAAGAGGCATATATTTTGAAACTAGAAAAACTCTATGAGGAAGCGGATAAACTTGTGGCAGAGGATATAAACTTTTGCAAAGACATTATCAAGCATAAATCATTTGTTAGAAAATATGAGAGATTTTTTAAGAAAGTGGAAAAAAGATTGGGGGTGTAGGATTGGCTAATTTTTTTAAAAAACTTTGCAAAGTAAATTATCATAACTTAAGTGAAGCTATACATCTATAAAGACTCTATTTTTGTCATATTGAGCTTTTGCAAAAAGCGAAATATCCAAAAAATGTGTTTTGTAAATATAAGCTATTTTAGATACTTCGGTTTGTGCCAAACCTGATGATTGTTTTTTTGTGGCAAGAAAACACTTTTTTAAGCAAAACTTACCCACCCCCAAACCCCCTCCGCCACAATTTTATCATTTTGGGAGGGGGCTTTTAAAGAATAAAATCCCCACTCCACTACAATTTTATCATTTGGGGAGGGGCTTTTAAAGAGACAAGCCCTTTCCACCATAATTTTACATTTGGGGAAAGCTCAATATTTAACAAGAAAGAGTGATAGCTAGGAGTGTCGCCCTCATTTCTTATTGGTAGTATTCTTTATTCAGGCATTGCTAGCACCCTTTAATAGACTATCAAGCAAGTCTAATTTTTGCGCTTCAAAGCTAAATCTAATTTCGCGTAAAACGAAATATCACACATTAAAGCGGAAGTGCATCACATCGCCGTCTTGGACAATGTAGTCTTTGCCTTCGCTTCGCATTGCTCCCGCTTCTTTTGCTTTTGCTTCGCCTCCGTATTTGATGAAGTCCTCATAAGCGATTGTTTCCGCGCGGATAAAGCCTTTTTCAAAGTCGTTGTGGATTACCCCTGCGGCTTGCGGGGCTTTGCTCCCGTTTTTTATCGTCCAAGAGCGCACTTCTTGCACGCCAGCGGTGAAGTAGCTAATAAGCCCTAGTTTGCTAAAGCCCGTGCGGATAATCTGCTCTAGACCAGACTCCGCACAGCCCAAATCGCACAAAAACTCCGCTCTCTCCTCCTCGCTTAAGCCCACCATTTCCTCTTCGATTTTGGCGCATAGCTTTATCGTCTCAAAGCCTTGCTTCGCGCCATAGTCTCGCACCTTTTTGACATACTCGCTATCCTCGCTTAGCCCACTCTCATCGACATTTGCACCGTATATGACTTCTTTGGCACTTAGGAAACGCAACTCTTTGTTTAGAGATTCACACTCGTTTGTGGTAAAGTCTGCAAAGCTCCTAGCAGGCGAGTTTGTCTCTAAATGTGCCAAAAGTTTCTTTGCACATTGCAGAATCTTCCCCGCTTCCTTGCTCGCTTTTGCCTCACGCTCTAGCTTTGCTACGCGCTTTAGCAGTGTGGCTATGTCTGCCAAAATCAGCTCTAGCTCGATGATTTCTATGTCGCCTAGCGGGTCTATGCGGTTTTCTATGTGGGTGATGTCGCTGTCCTCAAAGCAGCGCACGATATGTAAAATCATATCCGCTTCTTTTATGTTTGCTAGAAATTGGTTGCCAAGCCCCTCGCCCTTGCTCGCTCCGCGCACAAGCCCAGCTATATCGACAAACTCGATTTGGGAGTGCAAAATCCGCTGTGGATTTACGATTTTTGCTAGCTCGTTTAGGCGCGAGTCAGGCACTTCAACTATGGCTTTGTTTGGCTCAATAGTGCAAAAGGGGTAGTTCGCGCTTTGGGCGTTTTGTGCTTTTGTGAGGGCGTTGAATGTGGTGGATTTGCCTACATTTGGTAGCCCTACGATTCCAATGGATAGTCCCATTTAGTTCCTTTTGGGGTTGGATTTAGCAAGTGCATTACTAGATTTTGGCTTTTTTGAGCTTTTAGCGTTTTTTAGATTTTGTGGCGTAGTGCTCTAGGATAAACTCCACACCCATACGCACACCCGCGCCACTTGCACCATAGGGGTTTATATCCCACTCTTTTTCTACAAATGCAGGTCCAGCTATGTCGATATGTAGCCATTTGTCTTTGTATTTTTCACGGATAAATTCGCCCAAAAACATTCCCGCACTTATCGCACCTCCATAGCGCGAAGAGGCGGCGTTGTTTACATCTGCGATTTTGGATTCTATGAGCTTGGCTATGTGCCTGTTGAAAGGTAGTCTTGCTACTAGCTCTCCACTTTGTAGTGCGGCACTTTCAAAATCCTCTTTTAGTTTTTCATTGTAGCCCATTATCCCACTTGTGTATTCGCCAAGCCCTACCACACAAGCCCCTGTGAGTGTGGCAAAATCTATAAGCACGGTAGGCTCTAAATCTTGGGCATAGCTTAGGCAATCTGCTAGGACTAGTCTTCCCTCTGCGTCTGTGTTTTTTACCTCGATAGTTACTCCCTCTCGCGAGATAAGTACATCATCGGGTTTGTAAGCATTTCCACCTATCATATTTTCGCTTGCACCTAGTATCGCTTCGACTTGCACCTGCGCTCCTAGCTTAGCTATGACATTTATGATACCTAGCACTGCGCAAGCACCGCTTTTATCGGCTTTCATTGTTGTCATATAATCAGCTGGCTTTAGGCTAAGCCCACCGCTATCATAAGTAAGCCCCTTGCCGACAAGCACGACTTTGGGGAGGTTTTTGGAGCTGTCTTTTGGTGTGTAGCTTAGGTGGATAAGTCGTGGGGATTTGTTTGAAGCGCGAGATACGGCTAAAAACGCACCCATTTTTTCTTTTTTTAGGTCTTCTTTTGTGAGGATTTTGCATTTGATTCCCGCACTTTGTGCGATTTCTTGAGATTTGGTAGCGAGATATTTGGGTGTGGCGATTTGTGGGGGAGTGTTTATCAAATCACGCACGAAATTTATGCTCTCTGCTAGAATCTTGGTTTTTTTGCACTCACGCGCTGCACTTGCTATATCAAGTTTGTCGCCTTTGAGTCCCTCGCTTGAGATGATGAGGTGCTTTAGGGTGCTATCTTTCTTTTTGGACTTAAACTCACTAAAGCTATATCCTCCAAGCAATGCACCTAGCACAAAATCTTTGTTTGCTCTCTCTTTGCTACCATAAAATCCTACCTTTGCACTCTCATAAGGGTAGTGCTTCAAAGTGCGGATAGCTATCGCTCCAGCTTCGCGCAAGTCCTCATCGCTTATATCGCCATTTTTTTGCGTGTCTATGGGGATATATAGTGTTTTTTGGCTTTGTAAAAAAAACGGCGAAGTGCCATCATAGCCAAAAGATTCTAGTGCTTTGGCATTTATCCAATCGTGTTTGGGCAGCTTAGATTTTTTGACAGAATCTTTTTGGGTGCTTTTTGTGGCGTCCTTTTTGGATTCTTTTGGCACAAGCACGATAGATACTTGGGCTTTGCCCTCGCCAATCTCGGTAAATTTTTTATCGATAAATTCGACATTTGGTATTTGGTTTCCCATTTTTTCTCCTTATTTTTGGTGTTTTATTTTTTATTATGTTTTTAGCAAAATCTAAGATTTTGCGTTTTTTGTGTCTTTGCTTTGGAGTTGCTTTTGGAGTTTGTCTATTTGAGTGTCGATTTT
Organism: Helicobacter macacae MIT 99-5501; assembly: GCF_000507845.1. Taxonomy (NCBI): domain Bacteria; kingdom Pseudomonadati; phylum Campylobacterota; class Epsilonproteobacteria; order Campylobacterales; family Helicobacteraceae; genus Helicobacter; species Helicobacter macacae. The sequence goes on from NZ_KI669454.1 coordinate 438,105, forward strand.
GCGTGTGCGGGAGTTGAAAAACCACAGCACACCACCCAAAAACGCTCCTGCAAGACATATAAAAATATAGGGGTGGCTTTTAAAAACTTGCAATATTTCCAAAATCTGCTCGCCCAAAAGCCACGCTATGGTAATAGTGATAGCTGCCCATATCCAAGCACTTAGCAGGTTTATGAGCGCGAATTTTAGTGCGTTGTAGCGCGTGATGCCTATGCTGATAGGGATAATAGTGCGCATACCATACATATATCGCTGTATAAAAATGATACTCCACCCGTATTTTTGCAATAGCAAGTGGGCAAGGGCTAGCTTGCGCCTTTGTGAGATGAGCTGCTTTTGGATATAGCCTTTGTTAAATCGTCCTATGTAGAAATAGATTTGGTCTCCTGCAAAGCCTCCAAGCCCTGCGACAAAGATTGCCAAAAAGACATTTAGATGTCCTGTGTGCGCTGCAATCCCTGCAAAAATCAGTCCTAGCTCGCCCTCTAGCACACTCCAAAAAAACAAAATCACATACCCCCACTTCTCCACATAAGTATCCCATATCTCAATGATTGCTTCTTCTAGTGAAAAATCACTTTTTTGCCCATAAAAAAGTAGCACTCCTAGTGCGATTAGTGCTATAAGCGAGAGGACAATACTTTTGGTGTGTGATTTTAGTTTGCTTAGGAGATTTTGGGCTAGGGTATTCATCGTGGATTCTTTCTGTTTGGTGGTTTGGTGTTTGGCTATGGCGAGCTTGGCTTTATTATTTTTGTTCTAGCTTTGCGGGCTATAAATCAAGCAGGACAAAGCTAGGAGATTCTAGCTTAGGACTAAATTCACTTTTTAGCGCGATTAAAAAGCAGGATTCTATCACTTCGCCACCTGCTTGCTTTACAAGCTGTATGCTTGCGTTTGCTGTGCCACCTGTAGCTAGCAAATCATCTACAAGTAGCACAAGTGCTGATTTGTATTCGCTAATGCTAGTGGGAGGATATGCCTTAAAGGCATCGGTGTGGATTTCTAGTGTGTCTGTGCCGTATTCTAGGGCGTAGTCTTTTTGGTAGGTTTTGCAAGGGAGTTTGCCTTTTTTGCGGATAGGGACAAACCCAATCCCTAGCGCGTAGGCTAGCGCACTGCCAAATACAAAGCCCCTAGATTCTATGCCGACAATGTGAGTAAGCCCTCTATCTTTGTAGCGAGCGCACAAAAAATCAATAAGCTGCCTAAAGCACTCTGCATTGCCCAAAATCGTAGTAATATCACGGAACATTATGCCTTTTTTGGGGTAGTCTGGGATAGAGCGCAAGCTAGATTTTAGCTTATCTTGCAAGTCTTGTAGTAAGGGGGTCTGGGTGGTGTGTGTATTTGGCATTGCGGATTCCTTATGCAGTGGCTACAAAAGAGCTTCGATTTTGGTTTCTAAGTCTTTGATTTTGGTTTTGTATTTGTCTGTTTCTACGCGATATTGGGAGTTTCTGTGCTTTAGGGATTTGATTTCGTTGCGAAGTGAGTTCATCTCTTGGGTCAAAATATCTATGTTTCCTAGTGCGCGCTGGAGCTGGAGCTGGTGCTTTTGGATAAGGATTTCAGCTTCTTGTAGGGTTAGCTTCATCGCTGCGGCATTGCGCTCTTCTTTTTGGGCTACGGATTTATAAAACATAGTCTTAGCAATCATATATAGCACAAATAGCACAAACACCGTGCCGATAAACCATTTAATTGCCAAATCCATTTTGCTTCCTTTGCTTGCTTGTTGCTTTTATTTGTCAAAATCCTCGATTTTGGCTACGCGCTGTGAGTGCCTCCCTCCCTCAAACTCGCTTGTAAAAAACGCTTCCAAAATCGACTCTACTTCACCCTCCCCACTTAGTCTAGCACCTAGACACAGCACATTTGCGTCATTGTGCGCTCGCGTGATATGCGCCATATACGCGCTTGTGCAAAGTGCGGCGCGAATCCCTACAAAGCGATTCGCGCTTATGCTCATACCTATCCCGCTACCACACACCAAAATCCCATATTTTTTTTGATTTTCTTGCTCGCATTCTAGCATTTTTTTGCACAGCTTTTGTGCCAAATCTGCATAATCTGCGCGATTAGGACTATCTACGCCTAAGTCAATAAGCACTTCACCTTTTGCGCTAAAGTAGTCTTTGATAAACTCTTTTAGTCCAAATCCTGCGTGGTCTGAAGCGATATAGATTGTGCACTCTTGCATTGACTACCTTATCTTGCTTTATCGTCTCTAATCGTTTTAAACATTTTGGCTATCAGCCACCAAGTAGAAACATAAGCAAAATTTTAGCAGGATAAAATATAACATTTGCCAAATAAGGCACAAATAATATGCCAATGATGATAAACATACCAAATGGTGCGATTGTTTGCAAAAATCTGGCAAGTGCGATAAGCCTAAACTTTAGTGCACCAAAAAGAAGCACTTGTGAGCCATCTAGTGGTGGGATTGGTAGGAGGTTGAAAACGCATAGTATGACATTGTATTTGATAGTGGCGATGAGAAAAAATGCTATGCTTAGGAGTAAAATCCCATCTATCTCATCAAAAGCTCCACTAAAAAGTAGCAAAGAAGCAAGTAGTGCTAGGGCTAGATTGTAGCTAACTCCTGCAAGGGCGACACCACAAGCCGCGCCATATCCACGATGAGCGATGATGAGGGGGATATTTACAGGCACGGGCTTTGCCCAGCCAAATAGAAATGGAGCGTTTGTAAAAAGCAAGATAGAGGGTAAAATCACACTACCGAGCAAATCTATGTGCTTTATGGGGTTTATCGATAGTCTGTCCTCACGCTTAGCGGTGTCATCGCCATAATGATATGCCACAAGTCCGTGCATAATCTCGTGTCCTATTATCCCCACCAAAAGAGCGCATACACTTGCGGATATTTGCAAGGACTTTTCCACAGAATCAAAGGAATCAAAAAAATGAGAAAAATAAGAAAAATCCATAAAAAGCCTTTTTAGATTTTAAGTAGATTTTGTGTTTTGTGAGGTTTTGGATTTAGCGTTTTTAGATTTTGTTTTGCGTGATTGTTTTTTGTGTTTTTCTTGCGTATTTATTGTGGCGAATTTCCAAAAAGTGAATTATATCTTAAAAATGTAAGCGTGATAAGGGTAGGCAAGATTTGACAAGATTTGAAATGCCAATATTTTCAATGCTATAAGGGGTAAGAATCCTATGTGGACAAAAGCATAAAATGGCAAATTTCTTCTCACTTTTTTGTTTGTCAAATGCCATAAAATCTCGGCAAGAATTTGTAATATTTGTGCGAGATTTGTGAAAATGAGCTAAGTAAGCCAAAAACAAGCAAAATCAAATATGCTATTGCAAAAACTGCACAACTATGAAGCAACTCTAAGGGTGGTGCAAGCACTACTGCGCAGGAGCTAAAGCGCAAAAAGGTGCTTGCGTGCTTTTTACACTTAGTCTTTTTGATGCCTCATAAATGTAGGCTTATCTAAATCTATTGCTTCTATGTCGCCACCGCTTACAAGCAATAATTGACTCAAATCAAATTCATTTTGCGGTTCTTTTTTTGTAGTTGTGGCTTCCTTTGTAGAATTTGTCGCATTTGTGGCGGTTGTTGATTCGTTATGTAGGCTTGAGGTTATGGGCTTTGAAAATCCTGTGGCAATGATTGTTACGCGGACAAAATCATCTTTCTTGCCCTCATCATAGTGTGTGCCCTCAATCACTTCTGCTTCCTCATTGTTGATAGCTTCTCTTATGAATTGAGTCGCTTCATCAAGGTTTAGCAGTGGATAGTTTGGGTTTATGTCATAGCAGACTATCGCACCTTTGGCATTTGCTATGGAGAGGTTGTCAAGCAGGGGGGAGTTTATCGCGTTGCGCACGGCGTCTATGCAGGCATTATCCCCGCTTGCTTCGCCGATACTCATAAGGGCTAGTCCTTGCCCGCTTATAGTCTTTTTTATGTCGGCAAAATCCACATTTATATCATCTGCGCCATTATTTAGGATTACGCTAGATAGTCCATTTGCAGCGTTTATAAGGACTTTGTTTATGAGGGTATAGGCCTCTTTTGCACCTGTGTTTTTACTGATGACAGAGAGGATTTTTTGATTTGGCACGACTATGAAAGAATCACAGATTTTGCTAAGGGATTCTAGCCCAGATTCTGCGCGTCTTTGGCGAGGTTTGTTCTCACGCAAAAATGGCTTAGTAGCGATAAGAACTGTAAGTGAGCCAAGCTCTTTTGCGATTTTGGCTACCACAGGTGCTGCACCTGTGCCTGTGCCACCGCCAAGCCCTACACAGATGATAACCATATCAGAGCCCTCCAAACTTTTCCTAATCTCATCTCTGCTTTCTTGTGCGGCTTTTTCGCCAACTTCATCATCTGCGCCTGCACCTAGCCCTGAAGTGGTTTTTGCACCTAGCTGGATTTTTAGTGGCACAGAAGAGGCGTTTAGGGCTTGCACATCGGTATTTGCTATGATGATTTTCAAGTCTTCGTGTGCGCCTTGATTATACAAATCTGTAACCATATTTGAGCCACCACCACCTACGCCGATTATGGTGATTTTTGGTCCATTCTGAGGAGTGATTTCTTGGATTTCTTTGATGTCTATGTCTGCCATTGCGTGTCCTTTCTTAGAATAGTTTATCTGCAAAATCTGTTATGCGACTTTTTGTTTTTTCCCAAAAGCCACCTTTTTTTTGCATTCGGTATTGTTCTTGTATAGTGCGCCTTTCTTTGTCCTCAAGTAAATCCTCCTTTAAGTCCGTTAAATCCGTGCTTCTTATACTCACGCCCTCATAAGCACCATAGCCACCTTGCGGGTGAAATGAGGGGATTTCATTGACTTCTTCTAATCTCCTAGATTCTTTGTAGCAGATATTTCCTTTAGAGTCTTTTTCGTAGTTGGTGTATTTGCCCGCTCCATACCATATAAGCCCAAGAACCGCCGCATACGCTGGATTGCGCAATTCATCAAAAAGACCGGGCATCTCTATGGGCTTAGAAATGCGTGTTGGGATTTTTTGAAAAATCAACTTGCTTGCAATGTCTTTTATACCATTTAGTTGTATCATTCCGCCTGTTAGGACTATGCCCGCTCCTAGACTATCTCTAAGTCCGCTTTTTTCGATGTATTGTCTTAGTATGCCAAAAGTCTCTACTACGCGCTGTCTCATCACTTCTTGAGCTTTGTTAAGCGAGGCAAAGTGCACTCCCTCATCAGCACCCACAGATGGCACTTCTATGCGTCTATCCTCCTCATTGGATATGAGATTTCCATAAGTGATTTTGACTTCTTCAGCAGCGGCTGGCTTGGTGTTTAGCCCCATAGCTAAGTCTGTGGTTATGTTGTGCGAGCCTACGCCTAAGTAGCTATTAAACCGCATAGCATTGCCCTCGTGCACCATAATCTCACAAGTATTACCACCCATATCAATGCAGGCTACACCTAGCTCTTTTTCATCATCGCTTAGCACGCTGATAGAAGCTGCATAGCTAGAAAGCACAAGATTTTCTATCTCAACACCTGCTAGATGAATGGTTTTTTTGAGATTTTCTAGGCTGGATTTTTGTGCTATTACGATATGGACAAACACTTCTAAGCGACTACCTGTCATACCCATAGGGTCTTGGATATAGTCTTGTCCATCGAGCTTGAAGCGATAGGGCAAGACATGCAAAATCTCAAAATCTGGTGGGATTCCGGGGTGGGGAGTGTTATACACGGCGTTTGCTATTGCTTTGCCAATCTCTTTTATGGTGATTTCCCCCTCTTCTATGTTATACACGCCAGAGCTTTGCAAGCTCCTAGTGTATGCGCCCGAAACGGACACGATAGCTTTGTTTAGCATATCTGTTTCAGCTTGACTTTTGGCATAGTCTATGGCTGATTTTATCGCTTTGCTGGCTAGCTCAATATTTACGATAAGCCCTTTTCTTACACCTTGCGAGCGTTGATTACCCATACCGATGATATATGGGGTGTTGTCCTCCTTGACATCGGCTATGACGGCGCAAATCTTGCTAGAGCCTATGTCAATGCCTAATATATGTCGTCCCAATGTGTCCTCCTACCCTAAATATAACGCTTTATGGTGTATTTACTTCGCAAAAAATCTGATACGAGATTTAACACGGAATCAATTTTTCTATCGCTTGCGATTATATCTATGGCTTGAGAATCGCTAAAAGGCAATACCTTTTGGCTAGCAATGCGGAACAAAAACGCATTTTCCCCGATGATAGCGTAGCTTGGATTTTGCTTGGCTTGATAAATCGCTTGCAACAACGCCATAGAAGTGTAAAAATCAAATCCTGCTATGCTGAAATTTTGATTTTGATTTAGCTCGGTGATAGAAAATCTCACAGGGACATTCCTACCCTTAAATGTGCTAAGCCTGCTTTGTGCGAGGTTTGTTAGCTTTTGGTTTAGCTCTTTTGCTTTGTATTCTTTGGAAATTTGTGAGCGCACTTCATCATAAGGCTTTGTCTTTGGGGGATTTTTGGCAAGAATCTTTAGCGTGATGAAGTCATCTCCTAGCTCAATGGGTTTGATAGTAGTGCCTACACCGTTTGATTTTAGGGCGTTTAAAACTTCCTCGCTATATTCGCCCGAATCCTCTGAAATAACTAGTTTTTGGGCATTATCTATCACAGAATCTTTGTTTGCCTTTTTTAGATGGGCGGTGGATTTTAGTGCTTCACTCTTTGCCTGTTGCTTTTGGTAGGCACTTATGACTTGTGGCTTTATCTCATCGCTCATATTCTCGCCATTTGCGATATAGTTTTTGGCATAGAAGTCTTGCAAATCTTTGTCGGTGTAGGGCTGCTTGGCAGATTTTGTGGTAATAGCTAGGACTTCATAGCTTGGGGCGGTTTGGTAGTTTTGCGCGTTTTGTTCGTAGTATTTTTTTAGGCTTGTTTCATCTACGCTTACAGATACGCTACTTGCTGGGATAACTTCTAGCTCGACATTATCAGCTATGCCCTCTAGTGCGAAAAACAATGTTTGCTTTTCTAGTGGGGTGGCGATATTTGGGACTTCAAATTGATTTTGGGGGAGATTTGGAAATAGCAGGACAAAGATTTTTTGAGATAGCAAGTCATTGCGCACTTGCTCTTCAAATTCTCTTTTGCTTACGCGCTCTTGGGAGAGATAGTTATCATAAGATTCTAGTGAAAACTCGCCGTCTTTGTGGAAAAACTCAATGCTTTTGATGACATTCATCACTTCCTCATCGCTTATGCGAAGTCCTAGCTCTAGGGCATAGTTGCGGATAAGGGCATTTGATATGAGGTTTTCTAGGACTTGCCCTTGCAGATTGATACTTTGGGCTTGGGCTTCATCGAAGTTCCCGCCTCTTTTTTGTAGCTCCATTTGGAAAGCCTGCTGATAAGTTGTCGAAAATTCGCTTTTGCTAATAGAGATTTTGCCCACCTTTGCCACAGAATCCGCGCCAAGTGAGTAGTCCGCAGTCCCCCACATAACGCCGCCAGCACCGATGAATGCAATAGCACTTATCCAAATTGTTACAACAAGCCATTTACGATGTTTTTGCATCCACTCAATCATTTGCAAATCCTATCCCACGCCTAAAATTTGGGGCATTATAACAAAAATTGTGTAATGTATGCGAAAAATTGGGCGAAAAATTGCGATAAATAGGCGAAATCTTTATTTTTTAATCCGTGATTTTGTGAGAAAAATTTTTGCACTTAAAAAATGCACAAAAAAGCAACAAAAAGTTAAGAAATAGCAGATATGTGGATAGTCAAAGATTTTGCTAGAATCTTTACGCGCTTAAATGCTGCATAATCGCCATTTAGTCATAAAAACAACTAAATGCAGATTCTAGCAAAGGTTTTAAAGTTTGGTAGGCTTAGTCGTGGCTTTCGTGTGCGCCGATTTCGATATATATTTCGATTTCATCTTTGAGCGTTGCTTCAAAGGTGCTATCGCTTTCTATGCCGAAATCCTTGCGATTAACCTTGCCTTTTAGCTCAATGTTGATGAACTTTTTTTGCTTCATCGGGTCTTCTACGGGTCCATTTAGCTCATAGTCAAACACGACAGATTTTGTAACGCCACGAAGTGTCAAATCTGCAGTTAGCTTGTGCCCTTTGACAGATTTCATCACAAATTTACCTGTGGGGAATTTTTCGACATTTAGAAAATCTTGGCGTAAATGGTCATCGCGTTTTTGATTTTTGGTATCAATAGATTTCATTTCCATTTCGCCATTTAGCACTTTTAGTGTCCTTGATTTTTCATCAAAATCCACATTGCCATTATAAGTGCTAAAATTCCCTTTTGTCTTGTTTATCAGCATATACACTGCTTGAAATTCAAGATTTGAGCGCGCCTTATCGATTTTGTATGGTTTTGCTTCGACAAAAGAAGCACCTAGCGTGAGAAGTGAGCCAAATACGATAGCTACGCTTAGGTAAGGTTTTGCTACGCATTTGAGGTGGGTAAGGTAAGTTTGCAAGCCGTTATACAAACGATTGCAAAAGCCACTGCAAAAGTCGCTGTGAGATAGGAAGTGTGTCATTGTCCATCCTTTTAGTATTGTTGTCTCTTGGGAGTATTTAGAGATAGGCTGGATTCTAACCAATGCAAATAAATAAAGCAATAATAACTTTAGTAAAATGTATTTTATTAAGATTTTGTAGGCATACAAGGCGTTTTATGGAGAATGTTTGTGTTTTTAGGCAGATTTTTGCGTGGAGAATCTTTGTATGAGCGCGTGAGATTGTAGGGGAGAACCAAAGCCAATAACGATAAATAAAGATAAAACAAGCAGAATCTAGCCAAACTAGATTCTGCAAAATTATAAAAAAAACTCTAAAGTGAAACCTAAGTAAGCAAAATCATAAAGCTACTATAAAAGCCACTATTGTGCTTGAGCTTCGATTTGGATACTTACTTTGACTTCTTCGCCGACACTTGCATTAGAGGTGTCTTTGCCCACTTCAAAGTCTTTTCTGTTTAGTTTGCCCTCTAGCTTGATAGCAATCATTTGTTTTTTGCTGTGCTCATTTTCCACAGGTCCTTTTACCTCATAGTCAAAGACGACAGGCTTTGTTATCCCACGGATTGTTATATCTGCGGTAAGTTTTTTGCCCTTTATAGATTTCATCTCAAGTGTAGCTTTTGGGAATTTTTTGACATCAAAAAAATCTGGCTTTCTTAGATGCTCATCACGCCCTTTGTTGTTTGTATCTACACTTTTGGTGTTTATCTCGCCTTTTAGTGCAGTTAGAGTTTTTTTGGCAGGGTCAAAATCAATGCTTCCATCAAACTCATTAAACGCGCCTTTGACTTCACTAATTACCATATGTGATAGGCTAAAGCCTACGCTTGAGTGTGCTTTATCCACCGCATAAGGAGCAGCATTTGCTATGCCCATACTTAGCGCGATAACAGAGCCAAAAAGCAGTGTCTTGCTTAGTAAGCTAGAAAATCCTCTTGCATTTGCAAGTGTTTTTGTGTGTGGAATGTTTGACATTGTGTGTCCTTTGTGAAAGTAGATTTCCTTACGCGGATTTGGCATAAAGATTGGGCTAGATTCTAGCCAAAAAAGTTAATCAAATATCTAATATTTACATTTTGTGAGATTCATTTAATGCTTGTGTTGTGTGGGGCTTAAAAAGTTTTTGATATAATTTTGGGCTAGCAACCACAAATAATCATAATAAAGCGATAAAAAATGCCTACAAAAAAAACAAATAAAGCAAAGCAAAATCCACAACAAATCTCACAAAATCCACAGGATTTGGCACAAAAACTTACGCAAAATTCTTTAGATTCTGCTTCAAGCAAGGCTAGCAAAAATCTAATTCTAAGCATAGAGAGTAGCTGTGATGATAGCTCTCTAGCCCTAACTGACATAGACACTTACGCCCTCATCTATCATCGCAAAATCTCCCAAGAACGCGCGCATAATCTCTATGGTGGCGTAGTCCCAGAGATTGCTTCAAGGCTACATTGCGAGTCTTTACCACTTGTGCTAGCAGATATGAAAGCATTTTTATCAGGCGGGGGCGAAATTTCGCGCGAAAGTGATTCGTGCGAAAATGATTTGTGCGAGGATTTGCGTGGTAAGAATCCATTTGGTGCGATTAGGGCTATTGCTATCACTACGCAACCCGGACTATCTGTAAGCCTGCTTCAAGGGCTAATGATGGCAAAAACGCTATGTGCTAGCCTAAATGTCCCCATAATCAGCGTAAATCACTTAATCGGGCATTTCTACTCGCTTTTTATAGGCAAAAGCTATGCTACGATGCCGATGAGTGTGCTACTTGTATCAGGTGGGCATACACAGATTTTGGAAGCAAATCGTGCCGATGAATTTGTCGTAGTGGCAAGTAGCAAAGATGATAGTTTCGGGGAGTGCTTTGACAAAGTCGCAAAGATGCTAAATCTTGGCTATCCGGGGGGAAGTATCATAGAGCAATACGCCAAAAAACACGAAAAAATCGCAAAATCAAAAGAAGCAAATGCAAAAAACAGCTTGAATCAAGGCGATGATTTGTGCGATTTGTCCCCACTGCCTCTGCCACTAAAATCTAGCAAAGAACTAGCCTTTAGCTTTTCAGGGCTAAAAAACGCTACGAGGCTACTTATCCAGTCGTTTTTGGACTCTCACGCTAGTGGCGCAACAAGCGACACAAAATCAAGCACAAGAACAAAATCTAGCTTGGATTTTGCTTCAAGCCATACTTCAAGTCCTGCTCGCACGCTAGATAGAGAGAATATCCTTAGCGAGCGTGAGATAGCTCATATCTGTGCTTCTTTCCAAGAGGCTGCTATATCTCATATTTGCGATAAGCTCACGCGCTATTTTGTGCAAAAGCTGGAGCAAAATCAGCCTGTGCAAACGCTAGGAATCGTAGGCGGTGCAAGTGCGAATCTAGCATTGCGAAGCGCGATTTTGGATATTTGTGAGAGATATGGGGCAAATCTTATCCTAGCTCCACTTGAGTTTTGCTCTGATAATGCTGCGATGATAGGCAGAGCGGGCATAGAGGAATATCTAGCGGGGAATTTTAGCGATGTTAATTCTTTGGAGATTTCCCCGCGCAATGAATGCCCTCATCTAAAGATTATGACTTAAAAGCAGGGCAAGATTTATAGCAATATAACAAAGTTACAAAATCATTATCAGCATTTGGTAGAATTTTTAGGTGCGATAAAAATTTTTGCGCAAGAGAAAAGTTTGCGCAAAAATAAAAATTAAAAGAATTTGCACATAAAAAATTTACAAAAAAAGGAAAAAACAATGATAAAAGCAACAAAACAAGATTTTGCTAGCAAAATCGCAGATGGACTTTGTGTGATAGAGATGAGTGCGAGTTGGTGTCCTGATTGTGTGAGGATTAAGCCTATTATGGAGGATTTGGAAGCGCGCTATCCTAGCGTGCGCTTTGTGCTACTAGATTTTGATAGCAATATAGAGCTAAAAGAGGAGCTAGAGATTTATAAAATCCCTACGCTGATTTTTTATAAAAATGGCAAGGAAGTGGGCGAGCGACTTATCGAGCCAAGTAGCAAAATCCCTATCCAAAACGCACTTGAAGCATTGTGTAAGGATTAGGATTTTGGTTTTTTTGCTTTTTATGTATGTGGAAATGTTTATGGGCGAGAGATAAAAAACTACTTGTATTTTTTGGCGTGCGCAGTGCAATAAAGCGCGAGAATCAAAAAATCAAATAGATTGCTACGAATTTTACGAGCCAAATTCTCGCAATGATAGGAAATATTGTCATCTTAAGGGCGGAAATATCTTTACAAAATCAAATAGAGATATTTCGCTATCGCTCAATATGACAAGCAAATCGTCATTGCGAGGCGATTTGCAAAATCGCAGAATCAATCTACCAAAAACAAAATCCACCAAAATCTAAGCAAATCTTAAAAAAGCCTCACTTCTTGCACTCCACGCACCGAATTTATGCAAAATATTTTTTGCGCGTTTTGAATGTCTTTTAGCGTTAGAGATTTTTCGTGCAGTATTTTAGAGTTTATGAAATTATCACGCAAGACACCATTTAGCAAACCACTTTTTGTGCTTGGTGTATAAAGCACATTATTTTGCAAAATCGCTACATTGCTTCTGCTACCCTCGCACACTTCGCCCATCTCATTTAGATAGATGAAGTCAAAGACTTTGTTTTGCTTGCTCGGAATTTGCGTAAAATGCGCTCGCAAAGTGCTTTTGTGATATAGTGCGTCATTTCTAGATTCTAGTTTGTTTTTTGCGATTTTTATCGTGCGTGATTGTATCGGCTTAAAAGGCAAAGTCTCTAGCCTTACTTTGCCGTTTTTGTATAGCAAAACTCGCAAAATCTGCTTTTGATTTTCTGCATTTCTGCATTTTTGTCCTAGTGTTTTTAGCACTTTTGGTGGTAAGTTTTCCCACCCATTTTTGCAATCACAAGGACTAAAATCCATAAATTTATCTATAAAATTACTCGCATTTTTTATTAGCTCCACACTTTGTTTTTGATTACAAGATTCTAGCCCAAAAAGTCGCTCTAAATTTGCCGTATCAAACCCTAGCTCTTTTGCGCTTTTTGTGATTCTGCCTAAATGTGAAGCTAGCAAAAAAGCACGATTTTGTTTTATGAGTATTGTTTCTATAAGCGCGAAATTTTCTGTATTTTCCAAAAATTTTGATTTTAGCTCTAGTTCGGCAATTTCCTCATCACACACAGAGTCCCACACCACGCCACTTCCTACACCATATCGCCATTCTTTTTGGGATTGAAGCGCAAATAGCGTGCGAATACTTACACTAAAAGTCGCTTCTTTTTGCCCTATCACGCCTATCGCACCGCAGTAGATTTCCCGCTTTCTTTTTTCTAGCCTCTCTATGATTTGGGTGCTTGATTTTTTGGGTGCGCCACTGATACTTCCGCAGGGAAATAGTGCGCGAAAGATACTATAAAGTAGATTTTGCTTTGAGCGTTTTTGCTTAGATTTTTTGTGTGTTTTTGGAATGTCTAAAATTGTGCTTTTTTCTAATGTCGCGCTTATCTTTGAAGTCATTTGATGAAGTGTTTTGTAGGTTTTTATTTGCAGGAGTTTGTAGGATAGATTTTTGGCGATTTTATGCAAATCATTTCGCAGTAAATCCACAATCATTATATTTTCAGCGATGTTTTTTTTGTCCTTAGCTAGTGCTTTTTTGTTTGCTTTATCTTTGATTTTATCAGCGTTTCTAGGCATAGTGCCTTTCATCGGCTCGACTATGATTTTGCACTCCTTTTTGTGATGTTTGAGGGCGAAAAATAGCTCTGGGCTAAATGAGCAAATCTCTACAAAAGGCGTGTGCAAATATGCTTTATACTTGGTGTTTTGTCGTGGAGTAAGTAAGAAAAATATTTCTTTGCCATTTAGATGAGTGCTTAGTCGCATTTCTTGGGTGTAGTTGATTTGGTAAGAGTTACCATTTTTTAGCTCATTTTTTATTGCGCTAAAGTCCTTTGCATATCGCTCTTTGTCGATAGAGTGCGTAATAGTTGGCAGAAATTTGGCGTAAGAATTTTTGTGGTATTTTGCTTTTATTTCTGCTAGCTTTTTTCTTTTGGCAAAAAGTCGAAAGTGAAGCAAGGGTAGGCTAGAGTCCGCACGATAAAAGCTAGAATCCGCACTAGATTTTACACGACAATCCCTACTAAAATCCCCACTAGAATCTTTTGCTTCTATCCCGCACTCTAAATATTCTAAGATTCCAAGCTCATAGCTTACATATCCTACAAAGTAGCTATTTTTGTGCTTTTTTAGCTCATTTTCTATTTGCCTAAAGGCATTTTTTGCTTGTGATTTTTCATCACAGCAAATATCTAAAATCGGCTTGTAATATAGGTATTTCCCAAATATATAAAACTCGCCATATTTCTTTTGTATCTTTTCTAAATCTACCAAAACCACGCTCCCAAAATCTCTAAATATTTTTGCAAAAATAGAAAGAAAATTTTACTCTACTTTTTGCGTTTTGTTTGCATTTTGATACCTTGTTTAAGTGATTTTGCTTATAATGCTTTGCCACAATTTGTTTTATAAATTTGCTTTTTAAGGATACGCACAATGCAAGAAAAATCCCCCAAAAACAAAACCATAAACACCACACTTGAAGAGGGACAAGCCTTTTTTGCTCGCACCAAGCGCGTATCCACACCGCAAAAAGACATAAGCCAAATCCTAGATTCTACCATTTGTGGCGATATTTTTACCATTGCGCCATTTTTGCCACGCAAAAGTGTGGATTTGCTTATCGCTGACCCGCCTTACAATCTCACAAAATCTTTCAACGGCAAAATATTTTCAAAAAAAAAGCATAGCGAATATGAGTCCTACACAAGGCAATGGCTAGAAGCAATAAAGCCATTGCTAAAAGACACGGCTAGCGTGTATGTCTGCTGTGATTGGCGTAGTAGTCTTATCATTGGCAATGTGCTAGATGAGATTTTTACCCTTAGAAATCGTATCACTTGGCAGAGAGAAAAAGGACGCGGCGCGGCGACTAATTGGAAAAACGGCTTAGAGGATATTTGGTTTGCCACTTGTGGAGAGAGCTATACCTTTAATCTAGAATCTGTAAAAATCCGCAAAAAAGTCCTAGCCCCTTATAAAGAAAACGGCAAGCCAAAAGATTGGGTGCAAAGTGAGAGCGGCAACTATCGTGATACTTGCCCGTCAAATTTTTGGGGTGATATTACTATCCCTTTTTGGTCGATGAGTGAAAACACAGCCCACCCCACTCAAAAGCCAGAAAAGCTACTAGCTAAAATTGTGCTAGCCTCATCAAATGAGGGCGATATAGTGCTTGACCCATTTGCAGGGAGTGGTAGCACAAGCGTGGTGGCAAAAAAGCTAAAGAGACATTTTGTGGGGGTAGAGATAGAGGAGAGGTATTGCTCTTGGATAGAGCAGAGATTAGAAAATGCTAAATCTAATCCAAAGATTCAGGGCTATGAAGATGGAGTATTTTGGGAGCGCAATTCTAGGTAGTTTTGTGATTTGGTAGTTCTGCGATTTTGCTTGGCTAAGATTTTAAGCTAAAGGCATAAAAAGCATATTTAGAGGTTTGTAACCTCTTTTTTGTATATATTTTTAGGTTTGGTGGCGATTCTTGCATATCATTTAATCAAACATTTTACAATTTTGACTTTGCTTTGCCAAAGCCTTACTAAAAGTTTTGCCAAAATGACAAAACAACACAAATGATAAACACGCTACAACTTCATTGGGACTTTGCTTAAGGATACTTAAATGCCACCTAAAAAATCCACAAAATCTACCCCCGCAGAATCTAGCGCAAAATCTAACTTGCAAGATTGCCAAAAAGATACGCGAGAAGATATTGCACACACTTCGCTACATTCCCCCGCACAAGTGAGTGTATGCGGTGGTGGCGCGTGGGGAAGTGCGCTAGCTTATGCGCTATCCCATAGCACAGATGTGCATATCGCCTCAAGGCGCACACTTGCTTTGCCAAGTGATACACCTTGCCAAATCCTCCAAGTAGATTGTGCTAGTGCGCTATCATCACACTTTGTCATCATCGCCATTAGCACGCCAAACTTGCGCAAGTGGCTTAGCTTGCAGAGTAAATTTTTGCAACCAAGCACGAAATATCTTTTTGCTTCAAAGGGCATAGAGGAGGGAAGTGGAGCGTTTGTGCATACAATCGCGCTAGATTTTATCCCTAAGGAAAATCTAGCGTTTTTAAGTGGTCCTAGTTTCGCTGCTGAAGTGAGGGCTAAGCTGCCTTGTGCGCTTGCTATACACGCATATAATGATGAGGTGGCAAAGGATTTTGCTAAGTTTTTCCCTAGCTTTATCAAGCCCTACACAGGAGGAGATGTCATCGGTGCAGAGGTAAGTGGCGCGTATAAAAATGTGCTTGCAATCGCGGGCGGAATCTGTGATGAGCTAAAGCTAGGGCACAATGCAAAAGCAGCACTTCTAGCGCGAGGGCTTATTGAAATGGAGCGATTTGGGCGGTATTTTGGCGGGGAGAGCAAGACATTTTTGGGACTAGAGGGGGCGGGGGATTTGTTTTTGAGTGCTAATTCTACCCTTTCGCGCAACTATCGCGTGGGTGTGGGGCTAGCTCAAGGCAAAGATATAGATAGCATACTATGCGAGCTAGGCGAAGTCGCAGAGGGGGTTCGCACAGCTTATGCTATACAAGGCATAGCAAAAAAGCACGATATTTACACACCTATCGTAAATGAAGTGGTGGGGATACTACAAGGTAAATCCTGCAAAGAGGGAATCTTAAGCCTTATGAGTAGATAGCGGAAATCATCAATGAAATACCTAAAAATATTATGTGTGCTACTTGTATTTTGCACTCAAACCAATCTAGCACAAGAAATATCAACCCCCACAAAAGAATCCTTTCAAGAAATCTCTAAAGATTCTAGCCAAAACCTAGAATCAAGCAATGAAGCAAATAGTCAAAAAAGCCTAGAATCGTTTGTAGAATCAGCAAAGAGTGATGAAACAGACACAAAAGATAGCCTAGAATCACAAAATAAAACACAAGATTTGACACAAAATCAAATACAAACAAGCTATTCCCCCCCCCCCTCTAGCACCACACAAAACACCACATTAGCAAAACCAACTATTTTAAGCCTGCTTTATAATGCGGGGTTTGACTTTCTTTTGGATAATACCGAAAACACAAAGTTGCTTTCGTGGGATACGCGCACACGCTATGCTTTGCGACTAAGTGGCGAGATTGGGCTTGGGATTTTTGATTTTCATAGAATCTTTCTTGGTGGATATGGCTTGCAAGATATGGGGCAAAAGCGCGTTTTTAACGCAGGAGGTGGGATTTATGCCTACTATGCTTATGAGAGAGAGCATAAGATAGGCACATTTGGTGGGACATTTGGGATATTTCCTCGCAAAAAATTACTAAAAACCTATCCGCGAAGTTTTTTTAGAGATGATTTTTTGTTTTTCTCCCCTGCGAGCAATGGCGCATTGCTACAATACAGCTCGCCAAAGGGTCGCGACATAAAGGGCAGGGCAGAGATTGTGCTTGATTGGTTTGGTGGAAATCTAGCAAAAAGAGATGATGAATTTTTCTTGCTTTTTGGGAGTGAAGTTTCATTTTTTGATAGCCTAAATCTAGGGCTTGATACGCTAGTGTTTCACTTCAAAAATAGCGATGTGCTAGGCAGGGGAGAGAGTGTAGCTAATGATGTGCATTTGCTTGATAGGATTTTGTATAATGGCTATGTGGAGGTGGATTTTAGGGGGTTTGTCCCTAGCTTTAAAAGGTATTTAGACAAAGCGCAAATAGGATTTAGCGCACTTGGGCAAATAGAGCGCAAACGCAGACTAAGTGGCAATGAGCCTTTTTATATCGGTGCGGGATATGAAGCAGGGTTTAAGGCGCAGTATAAGGGATTTGGCATAGAGGAGAGTTATTATTTTGGCAAGCCACAGATGAGATATTTTGGGCAATATGGCGAGCAGCTTTATGAGGGGTTGCCTTTGTATCAAAAAGAATTTAATCGCGTGAATGCTTACTACCTCTATAAAAATAAATTTTTGCGTGCGCAAATAAGCCTTATTTTTTATACATTTGGCAGGCAGCTAGCCACACAGCAAATGCTGACTTTTAGTATAGATACAGATAAAATCACTAAGCCAAAAGTGCTAAGGTAGCTTGCTATCCAAAGTAGTTGGGACTATGGCTTTGTCATTTTTGTTTGGAAATTTTGTGAGAATCGCTAGCAAAACACTTCCAAATCCTAACACCAAAAAATACTAGCCCAAAATCTAAAAACTAACCCCAAGCAAAATGCTTCCAAAAGTGGTAGGCATATCTTGGCTTACAAACTCTTTTGTGCGAGTGATAGCACTATATGACAAAAAAAATCGCTTATAATTTAGGCTAACACCAAAGATAAATTCGCCTACGCCATTGTATATCTCAATATCCTTGCGCGGTGAAAAGGAGTTGCCTTGTAAAAATATATTGCGCACCACAGCGCGAATACCTAAGCCTACATAACCCTCTATGCTAAAGCCATAGCGATTTGGCAGTGTGCTTACAAAGCCAGAATTTATATGAGGCATAAGAGAGTTTGCAGACAAGTTGTAGCCTACCCGTGCGATTAGGTTTGCTTGTGCGTGGGATTTGGCATTGCCAGCTGCAAAACTCACTTGAGGCATAATATCAACAATATGCTTGCTTTTTTCATACACTTGTGGGATACTAAAAGAGGCGCGATAGTAAAGATTGAAAATGCCCTCGTTTTGTAGCTGTGTGTCCCAGCCTGCTAGCTTTTTTACATTTCTTGCTTCGTGGATAGTGTCTTGGGCTTGTTTAGCAAGTGCTGCTTTGCCAACTATGCCTAGTGCTACTTCAAACTGCTCTAGGATATACTTGAAGCGATTTTGAAGCATAATGCTTGTATATAAAAATCCTCCATAAGGGTGGTCGCTTTTTGGAGGGGGGTTTGAAAATCTATCTTTGGGTGCATACATTTCTTGAGATAGGCTCACTCCAAAAGAAGTAGCAAAATCAGCTTCTTCCCCCAAATATCTGCTAAGTGCCTTGGGAAAAAATGTGGGCGCGGAAATCGCGTGCATAAATGTATAAAATCCTTTGTTTGTAGGCTTTTGTAAATCTTTGGAATAAAACTTTAGTGAAATGCCAGCAGTGTAGTATTTGTCAATGTGTGGGTCAAAGTTTGAGTCGTTTTCATAGATAAGCAAAAGTGTGTGTTTAGCCCGAGTGTTTGGAGATGGAATCACTTCGTTTTGCTTGTAAGTGGAATCACTTTGCTGTGCTTTTGTGTCTAAATCTTTTTTGGGCAAATATTCTTGTAAGTCATCTTTTTGTGCTTTATCTAGCCCAAATGCACTAGAATCATTTGCGCAAGCACATACATTACTTTGATTTGGATTTTTAGCCGTGCATTTAAGTGCTTCATCTAGCAGGGCTTGATATTCATCTTTCTTGGCGTTTTTTTGCTCACCACAAAAGTGCGCACTAGATTTTGCCACACACATAGCAAGCAAAAGAGCAAAATATTTTTTCTTTCGCATTTTTTCCCCACAAAATTAGACTACACACTTAAGGCACGACTAAAACCACGCGCAAATCACATAAGCAAAAAATTATAACAAGCTAAAGGAAGCATATCGTCATTATTTTTAAGGTATTTGAAAGCATTTGGATTTTTAGGTATTTGGCTGTCTATTTTTGCTCTAGATTATAGTTTACTTCGATTTTTAGTCGGACGACTTTTTGGGGTTTGGGGAAGTTTTTGTGCGCTTCTAGCACGCTTTTTAGGGCTTGCGTGTTTAGTATATCGCCTGTGTTGGAGCGGTAGACTTTGAGGTTTTTTATCTCTCCGTTTGGCTCTAAGATAAAATCCACCCACACACTGCCTTGCATTTCGCGGATTTGGGCTAGTCTAGGGTAGTGGTGTTTTTTGCGGATTTCGGCTTGGACTTTTTGGTAGAATTCATCGCTTATCCCCTCATTGAAAGCTAGGGATTCATAAGTAGAGCCTTGAGAATCTTGGTTTGAAGTGGATTTAGATTCTAGCTCGGTTGGGATTTCTTTGCTATTTATTTCTTGGCTAGGATTTTCTTGGCTTTGCTCTTGTAGCTCTTCTAGTGGGATTGGGTGCTTGCTTTTGTGGTGTTTGTGGTGCTTTTTGTGATGTTTATGGTGTCGTTTGTGTCGGGGCTTGGTAGGGGTGGAGTAGGCTTTTTGATTGGCATTTGTGTTGATACTTGCTAGGCTCATTGTGATTTGGGCTAGTCCTATTTCTTGCAGGTTTTCACTTCTATCAAATACGCCCAAAATCCCCGCTACAAGCCCCAAGTGAAATATCACCGAGCTAGCAAACCCTATAAATGCAGGCGTTTTAATCTGCTTGCGCAGAGATAGAAAAATTTTCATGCCCTTTGTCCTTTAGTATGCCTATGATTCTCACAAAGCTATCAAATTTCGCATCTTTGTCGCTTTTGACTTCTATCATTTTGTCATCTTTGGTTTGGTTGATTATTTGCTTTATCGCGTCAAAATCCTTTTCCTCATCATCGACATAGATTTTATTATCAGCACTTATTATGATAGTTAGCCGTTTGTCATCAAGCTTTTTTTCGACTTTATCAGCTTGGGGGAGATTGATAGGGATTGCCCCTTGTGCGATAAAAGTCGATACACTTAGCACGATAGCAAGCAATACAAGCATAACATCAATAAGCGGGATAACATTTAGTCCATCTCGGCGGTGTAGTTTCATCTAGGATTCTCCTAAGGGCGGTTATTTGATAGGTGTATTTTGCTCTAGTTGCGTCAAATAGTTAGTCAAGACAAAAGCGTGAAAATATCGCAAAATCTAGGATTTTTTATATGCTTTGTAGCGATTTAGTAGCACATCTACACGGCGCAAAAGTGCGTTATACACGATAAGTGTGGGGATAGCTACTACTAGTCCTAGAGCAGTGGCTTTTAGTGCTAGGGATAGCCCTACCATTATGCTTTTTGCATCGATTCCACCGCTAACCCCCATATCATAGAAAGTTATCATAATCCCAACCACCGTGCCCAAAAGCCCGACATAAGGGGCATTTGAGTAAATGATATAAAGTGTGGTTAGGTTTTTGGTAAGCGATTCTTCAAGCGCGTCAATATCTATAAACACTCGCACATCTACGCGCCAAAAATACAGCACCCTCTCAATGCTAAACCACAATGAAAAAAAGCTCATAAGCCCTAGCACGCAAAAAATAATCGCATCAATATGCGCTCGTAAAAAGTCCATTTTGTTACCTCTCTTTTGGATTTTGTCTTTAGTTATTTTGTCTTGTTGTTTTGCTTAGTTATCTTGCTTAGATTTTGCTTGGTTTGCGCTTTTTGCCTTGCTTTTTGGATTCTAGTTTTTCTCATTTTTGGTATCAAAAAGAGAATAGCTTTTAGTATCTAGCAAATGTGAAGCGAATGTTAATGTATTTTTCCTAATGCGCAAATAAAACTTGCATAAAATTTGCTTAAAAAGCATAGCAAAGCCAAATACAGCTCCAAAAAAGCCACAAAACACTAAAAATAGCGCGAAAACTGCCAAAAGATTAGCCTTAATCACTTATAATTGCGCGTGTATTGCGCCACTATATTTCATAAATTTTACCTAGCTTATTTACGCAAAAATACCCCATAAAAGCACGATAAACACGACAATAATGCGCACAAGTCAAAAAGCCGACTAAAAGGTAGCAAAATGCCCAAAAAATCTATCAAAAGTGAAAAATCTAAAAAATCAAGCACGCAACCTAGCGATTTGGCAAGTGATTTTGCAAATGCGCAAGCTTATATAGAGCAATCTTGGGGGGAATCTGCTGATTCTAATAATCCTAAAGACGAACTATCAAAATTATCAAAACCTGCAAAATCCACAAAAAAGAAAAAATCAAGTGCCGATGAAGTGGAGGGATTGTATGATTTAGATGATTTTAGAGAAGATTTTGTGGGTGATTTTGCTAGCTCGCAAGAATCACAAACTCCTAAGGATTTTCACCAAGACTTAGAGCAAGAATTTGAAGATTTTGAGGATTTGCAAGAGTTTGAAGAAAGTCTTAGTGCTGATTCTACACAGCCGAAGTTGCCATATTTTACGAGGGTTAGCAGCTCTGTGAAAGGCTCGCATAGATTTGGCAGTGGGCATAATATCAATGTCAAAGATAGGCTAAAAAAAGGGCTAAACACCTTTATCAGCCACGAATCTTTCAGTGGTGTTTTGCTATTTTTCTGCGTGCTTTTTGCTATGGGCGTGGCAAATTCTGCATTTGCAGAGCAGTATTTTGAATTCCAAGAGCTAAAGCTAGGAGTGTTTTTTGGCGAGGGCAAAGCTGGAATGTCGATTTTGCACTTCGTAAATGATGTGGCGATGAGCTTTTTTTTCTTAATGATTGGCTTAGAAATGAAGCGCGAGATTCTCTATGGTGAGCTAGCAGGAGTGAAAAAAGTCATTTTTCCTATGCTAGCCGCACTTGGTGGAATCATCGTGCCTATTGGAATCTATCTGTTTTTTAATCACGGCACGCCATCAGCTGTGGGATTTGGCGTGGCGATGAGCACGGATACGGCATTTGCACTTGGTGCGATACTTTTTCTAGGCAAGCGTGTCCCGCTAAGTTTGAAGGTGTTTTTGGTTACGCTTGCGGTGGTTGATGATTTGGGTGCGATATTTGTCATCGTCATTTTTTATACGCAACAGCTAGATTTTGCTTGGCTTATCATTGCGCTTATTATCCTCTCTGTGCTTGTGTATTTCAATCAGCAAGATACGCGCAAAACCTCAAGCTATTTGTTTCTTGGTGTGTTACTTTGGATAGCTGTGTTTAATAGCGGAATCCACGCAACCATAGCCGCTGTGCTTCTTGCTTTTTGTATCCCGGGTCGTTCAAATGTCTCTGATAAGGCGTTGCAGGCTTTGCGAGAGGAGCTAAAAAAAATCACTCATATCACACAAAGCGGGCGAAACTTTTTTGAGACGCATAGCGATGAAAGTAGTGGATTTAGACAGACTTTGGAGAGTTTTAAAAAGTTTTTTAGCTCCAAAGAAAGCGAGCGGACATTTAACATAAAAGAGCAAAGCCAGCGCGTGCAAATCCTAGAATCTATCGCCAAATATTCTCACGCCGCGCAAAACCCGCTATTGCAGCTTCAGACGGTTTTGCACCCTCTTTGCTCTTATTTTGTCGTGCCGTTTTTTGCGTTTGTAAATGCGGGCGTAAGGGTGGATTCTAGTATAAATTTTGATTTAGACCACATATTTTTGGGCACGATTTTGGGGCTGGTGGTGGGGAAACCTATCGGGATTTTGGTGTTTTCTTTTCTTGGTGTGAAGCTAGGGGTTGCCACTAAGCCAAATGATTTGTCATTTGGGCAGATATTTGCCACAGGGTGCTTAGCGGGGATTGGCTTTACGATGTCGATATTTGTGGCAAATCTCGCTTATGACCACGAAGATGCTATCGTGCTATCTAAAATCTCTATTTTGTATGCTTCCTCGCTTGCGCTTATCATCGGGATTTGTCTTTTGTATTTCTTCACAAAGCCAAAGGAGCAAGTGCTTTTGATAGATTCTAAGATGGGCTTTGACTCTAAGCAGGATAAAGATTCTGTGCTAGATTCTGCGTTTGCCAAAGAGGGTGCAAAAAGCTATATAAAAGAATCGCCACATAAGCAAGCGTGAGATTGAAGCCATTTGGCGATATATTTCAGCATATTTTGCGCATTTTTAGTCATATTATTTTTTTTGTAGGGCGTTATTTATGAGATTGTTTGGTGGCTTTTGGTAAGTTTAGGTTGGTTTGCGTGTTGATTTTGTCCTAGCATTGATAGTGTGTATAATGAAAATTAAGAGTTTAGCTACTTCACTAGCGATAGCACAAAGCCCACACACGCCACGATAATGATACTTGCGCCACTTGACATATCAAAGACATAGCTTAGACTTAAGCCACAGATACAAAAAATCACGCTTAAAGCACAAGATAAAATCATAATCCCGCCTAAAGTGCGAGCAAATCGCTCCGCGATAAAGCAAGGAATGCTAAGCAATGCAAGGACTAAAATAAGCCCCACCACGCGCATAGCTACCACCACGCACAAAGCTATTTCACACACAAGCACAAAGTGCAAAATCCCCGTTTTCACACCCTTTAGCCTTGCAAACTCGCTATCAAAGCTAAAGGCTTCAAACTGCCGATAAAGCGCGACTATGCTAAGCACAAATATCACATCACACACCGCCATAATCCACAAATCCTCTGTGCCAATCGCCAAAATATTGCCAAATAAATAGCTCATCAAATCCCCGCCAAAATCTGTGCTTTTATCCACCAAAATGATTCCAAAAGCCATACCAAACGCCCAAATCACGGCGATGATATTATCGCTTCTATGCGGATAGAACTTGCTAAGAATCGCTAAGAGCAATGCCAAAAATAGCGCAAATCCCGCCGTGCTGACAAACATAAGCGCACCACCAAGTCCCAAGTAAAACCCAAGCCCGATACCACCAAAAGCCCCGTGCGTAATCCCTCCAGCCATCGAAAAGAGCCTATTTATCATCACAAGAGTGCCGATAATCCCACACGCGATACTTACTAGCACCGCACCCAAAACCGCATTTTGCATAAAGGCAAATGATAGAATTTCAGGCATTTGTATCCTTTGGTGGATTATTTTGTGGGCGTGATTTTGGCGCATTATGGGGATTTTGTGATTTTGGCACTTTAGATTCTAGAGAGATTGTCGGCTTTTGTAATTTTTGCGCATTTGATTTTAGTGTAGGATTTTGCAACAATGAATCACACATATTTTGCGCACATAAACCCGCACTCATTGATATAATCCTGCGATTTAGACACATAATCAAGCTAGCATATTTCCCCACCAAGTCCAAATCGTGCGAAATGGTGATAATCCCCACACCACTCTTGTGCAGCGATTCTAAAAGTTCAAAGATTTGCTCCGAGCTTTCCCTATCCACACTCGCACTTGGCTCATCTAAAATCAGCAATTTGCACCGCCCGATAAGCGCACGAGCGATAAAAACGCGTTGCCTTTGCCCTCCGCTTAAATCAGCGATTTTCTTATCCCAAAGGTTCGCCACACCGACTTTTTCTAGCACTTCAAGCGCACGAAATTTATCGCTTTTGCTATAAAAGCCAAAGATTTTCTCCCCCACAAGCCCCATTAGCACGCACTCTAAGACGCGAATAGGGAAGTTTGGATTTGCCTGTGTGCTTTGGGGGACATAGCCTATATCCTTTGTAGCGATGAAACGCGTGATAGTGTGCGGATTTGCGGGACGCAAAATGCCTAAAATTAGCTTTATAAGCGTGGATTTGCCACCGCCATTTGCCCCCGTGATAGCCAAAAACTCGCCACTATCATAGATAAGATTGATATTTTCTAGCACGAGATTTTGCGTGTGATTTTGTGTGGGATTTTGCGTAGAATCGGTAAAATCAAGCGCGGAATCTTTTGTATTATCTATGAAATTCACGCGATTTGTGCGATTGCCACCATAAGCAAAGCTAAGATTTTCTATCCTAAAAAGTTCCATACATACTCCATAAACTCCACAAAATCACTAAAAATTAGAGCACACCAGCATTGGCAAACATAAAGATTCCAAGACAGAGCATACAAATAAGCGCGAAGTATTCTAATGCGCGTGAGATAGTCTGCGAAGTCGCACTCAAGCGGACTTTATGCGCAAAAATCGCAGAGATAAACACCACCGCACTCATTCCAAGCGCAATACAAATCGCGCTTAATAGCGCACTAAAAAATCCTGCCTCAAAGCATAGCAATAGCACGATTATCATCGTAGGGCAAGGCACAATCCCCGCTGCGATTATCGCGCTCCATTGAGCAAAGTCAAATCGTTTTGCTTGGTTTTTTGGCTCATTTGACTTGTCGCTACTTGCGCTTTTTGATAGATTGCAAGTTTTGCACTCACACGCGCTAGAGTGTCGCATTTTTCTAACAAGCAAGATACAAGCTAGTAGCACAATAATCACGCTAGAAACTTGCGTAATGATGATATTTGCTTGATTTGCAAGGCTTTGAACTACAACTTTTAGCACAAAAAGCCCAAGCCCCACTAGCAAAAACGCGCTTAAAATATGCACAACCCCAACTTTTAGAGCAAAACTAAAAGCCTTTGAGTAAGAGCTTTTGTGAGAGAGAAAATATGAGCTTGTAAGGAGCTTTGCGTGTCCGGGAGCAGCTGCGTGAAACACACCATAGCCAAAACTTATCGCCACAAGAAAAAGAATGCTAAAAAAGCTTGTTTTGCCTTGCTCATCGTATATATAGGATTTTATGTTTGATAGGATTTTTGCATTTAGTGTTGCTATTTTTTGCCACAAATCACTTCTAAGGTTTTGCCAAAATGTTTGTTGTGATTGCTTGGCAAAATCGCTTGCTAGATTTTGCGTATTTGGATTTTGGCTAGAATCTAGATTTTTAGATTCTAGCCCTTTTGTTTCTTGCTCTCTAAAAATAATCACATTATCAATGGTGTTGCTTGCCCACAATCTTTCATTAAGCATAAATGTTTTTTTGTGCTGTGAAAATGTGAAATTAAAAAATCCCTCGTTGTCATTGACTTGGAAGCTAAATGTGTTGGCATTTTGCAGGGGCAACTTGATTTTGTAGCGATAGATAAGAAGTGTATCTCTTATAAACATTTCATCGCTTTGCAGTGTAAATTTCGCCCTCTCTAGCTTATCGCCTTGCTTGATAAGTGCTTTTGTAAGCTGCGCTCTAGGGAGGATATAGCTTGTTAAAGACTGCTTTATTTGTGTTATTTCGCTAGGCTCTATCACTCCATTAGCGTTTTTATCATAAGTGTGAAACATCGTTTGGTTAAATTCTTTTTCAAACTCCCATTCAAAAGCTACTATGGCATTAGGTTTTTTCCCACCTTTAGAGGTTTCATCAAAATCAATGCTTATCACATTTACAACGACATTTGGGATATATGCCATACAAAGCGCGCAAGAGTAGATTTTAGATATTGCTAGTCCAAAGCAAAAAATAAATCGCCACATTTTATTAAGTCTATTTTGCTGCGTTGCCACTTAGTTTTGTGCGATTTGGCGAGCGATTTGTAGCATTGTTTTATCCCATTCTCTGCTTAAGTGATGTAGTTCTATGACATTTGCGCTTATTTCTTTGGCAAGCGTTTTTGTGGCATTTTTGGCTAGTCCTACTTGCACAAAAATCGTGCGGATTTTTTCTTTTTTGGCTAGATTTATAATCGCTTGCAAATCCTTTGCCTTAGGCTCTTTGCCCAAAATCTCCACAGGGATTTGCACCAAATCATAACGTCTTGCAAAATAGCCTAGACTTGGGTGATAGATGATAAATTTTTTGACCTTGCTTGTGGATAAAATCTGTGAGATTTGCGCGTGCAAAGAATCTAGCTCGGCTTCAAAATCCGCTAGATTTTGCGCGTAAAATTTTGCATTTTGCGGGTAGATTTCACTTAAATGTTTTGATATATTTTTGGCGATTGCTTTAGCCAAAATTGGGTCAAGCCAAATATGTGGGTCTTTGCGCTCATTTTTGTGAGAATCGCTGCTATGCGCGTGAGAATCGTGGGAATGATGAATGTGCTTTTTATGCAAATCGTGGGCGTGATTGTGCTCGTGGGAATCGTGCAAATGCGCGTGATTGTGCTCGTGGGAATCGCGCATTTTTTCTACCCCCTCACTTATGTCTATGATTTTTACGCTACTAAATTTTTGGCGTAAAATCTCCTCTAGCTCAAGCCCGATAGTGAAATACACCGCACTTTTTTGCAAAGCCACCACTGCGCTAGGTTTAAAATCTAGACTATGCTCATCACTATTTGGCGGGATAAGTATATGTATATCTGCTGTGTCTTTAGCGATTTTCTCCACAAAGTAGGCTTGTGGTGGGATACTCACAGATATGGTAGGCTTTTGAGAGCCAAAGGCAAAGCTAGCGCATAAAATCTCGCCCAAAATCACACATAAGAACCTATAAATCACACTCATCGCTTCCTCCTAAAATCTCCACTGCATATACGCCTTGCCAAAGCTGCGATTGAGCGTGGATTCGCCCGCGTGCTTCTCTAGCATAAACACCCCTATACCGCCTATCTCAAACCCATAAGAAAACGCATATCGTAGCCCAAGCGAGAATGCGCTTTGCACCCTAGCAGAGCTCCTACTATCGCGCCCCATAGCCTCAAGCGCGAATCGCCTCTCTTTACCAAATCGCGCTCCCACAAAGCCGTAGTAAGTGTTTGTATGCGCGTCATAGGCGTTGCTTGTGTGGCTTCCGCTGTGCATAAGCCCCGGGCGAATCACGCCAAATCCCTCGCCCTCGTGCGCCTCAAAGCGCGAAGTTGTTTCGATATTGGCTATCTCAAAGACACGCGCCCCGATATGCTGAAATCCCGCGCCAAAATACACCAAATCCTTGTAGCCAAACTCCTGCTCAAGCAGGGCAAAGTAGGTATCGCCTCGATTGCTCGTATCTAGGTGTCCGTGCCCATCTTCGCCGTTGTGATTGTGCTCACCATTGCTGTGGTCGTGTCCTGCGTGGATTCTTGCGTAGTTTGAGTATAAAAACGCGCTATGAGCAATCGTCTTGCTACGCCATTTTGTGCTAGAGTGCGAGGCTAGAGTATCCGCGCCAAACCCCACATCTAGCACGAATTTCGCTCCATACACACTAAAAAAGTTGCTCAAATAATACGCATAGGGCTCAAAATGTAGCCTTGTATCTTGCGCTAGCCCAAAGGAGAGATTTACCCCGCCCGCGTAGAGATTTTCGCCCGTGTAGAGGTGCTTGTAGAAGTCAAAGTCCGAGCTAAATTCTCTAGTAATGTCTGCGTGCTCATTTACCCAGATTCCATAGATTTGCGCAGAGTGTGGAGTGCGCGCACCAAAGGGCAATGTCAGCCGTGCAAACACCCCTTGCAGCGAGTGTCCTACCCACTCTAGCTCTCTCTCAAATCGCCCTGCTAGCACCTCGACACTTAGCTTATCAAAGTCCTTTATGTAGCCTAAATATGCGTTGTTTGCGACAAAGTTTGAGTTTATGTAGGTATAAGCGTTTGCCTTGTCTGTGTAGAAGGGCGCGTAAGCCACCGCGCCAACGCCGAGTGTCAAGCCATTTAGCGCGGTGTGAGAGTGCGCAAAAGGCGTGCTTTGCAGTAGCACACTTGAGTAAAGCATCGCGTAATTATCGCGGTTTGAGTTCTCTGCTTTGCTTGCTAGGGCTGAAGATTTACCAAAAATGCCAACCCTCGCACTAAGGCTAGCAAAGTCTGAAGTGCGACTGTGACCGTGCTCGTGTAGCTCATAAGCGTGCAAATAGTGATAGCGACTTGTGAAGTGGCTCGCAGGGTGGCTGTGATTGTCGTGGTTTGAATGTGAATCTTGCGAGTTATTTAAGTCATTGGAATCGTGGGATTTGTGCGAATGGCTTAAGTCGTGTGAATCGCTTAAATCGTGGGTGTGGCTAGAGCTACCGTGCGCGTCATTTGAGCTGTGAGAGTGCAAATCGTGGCTAGAATCTCTAGAATCTAGAGAGTTTTGCGCTTGATTGATAGCTTTTGTATTTTGCACTTTTTGTGTGGCTTGTGGATTTTGGGCATTTGTCGCGTTTGGGCTGATACAGAGCGCAAAAGCACAAAGGCTTAAGTGAAGGAGTTTTTGCGTGTTTTTTGGTGTATTTGTCGGTGCGTGTTTCATTTGCGAAATCCTTTTTTTGTGATTTTTAAAATTTAAAACGCGCATTATATATATTTTTTCCTTAAATGCAACTTAGTTGCAAAACAAAAATCAAGTTGCTTAAAAAATCAAATTTTAAGTCGCTTGATTTTATGTGAGTTTATGCGAGGTTTTTGTAAAAAGTTTTGGACAAAAAGCCAAAAATAATGCAGTCAAAATGCGCTAGGATTTTGCTAGAATTTTGGTGATAAAATTGCTAAAATACAAAATCTAAAAGCCACGAATAAATGGAAATGACAAAATGACAACAGCACTAGCTAAGCACAAAAATTATACTGACCTTGAACCACATAGCGACTCATCTTTGGCAAGCACATCGCGATTAAAAACCCCAAACCTTAGCTTTGCAAATTGTGATTACAAAGAGCTTATCGCTGATATGCAAAAGCAAGGTTTGCAAGTGGATTGTATCCTAACCGACCCGCCCTATAATATTTCGCGCAAAAATAATTTTACTACAATGGGCAGGGCGGGGATAGATTTTGGCAAGTGGGATTATGGATTTAACCAAAGCGAGTGGATAAAGCAATGTGCGCCATTGCTAAAAAATGGTGGCTCAATAATTATTTTTAATGATTGGAAAAATCTATCATATCTTGTAGAGGCACTAGAATCGAGTGGCTGCGTGATAAAAGATTTGCTTCGGTGGGAAAAATCAAACCCTATGCCTAGAAATGTAAATGCGCGGTATGTTATGGATTTTGAGTGCGCTATTTGGGCGGTTAAAGGCAAAAAGCGTTGGGTGTTTAATAAGCCTAAAGACATATCTTATCTTAAAGGTGTATTTAAAGCTCCTGTGATTACGGGGGGGGGGGGGGAATAAACGCCTACACCCGACACAAAAATCCCTAAAAGTATTTGAGGATATTTTACATATCCACACTAATGAAAACAATCTTGTTTTTGACCCATTTAGTGGCTCTGCTACTACCGCAATAGCTTGTCTCAATCTTAATCGTAAATTTATCGGTTGTGAGATAGACAAAGACTACTACCAAAAAGCACATAATCGAATCGCTAATGCGCTACAAAAGGGGAGAAAATGATACTCTCCCCGCTAAATTATGTAGGCAACAAAGCAAGAATCCTAAAATCTCTCATTCCATTATTTCCACGAGACACGACAACTTTTGTAGATATATTTTGCGGTAGTGGTATCGTAGGGCTAAACGCAAAATCCAAACAGCTTATCCTAAACGACAAAGAATCACGCATTATTGACTTATTGCGCTATTTTCAGAGCAACTTGCTAGATACGATTTTGGGCGAAGTAGATAGCCTAATCGCACAATACAATCTCACGGATTCAAAATCAAAGCCCAAAGGATTTTATAAAATCCACAAAAACGAAGGCTTATCACGGCACAACAAAGAGGGGTTTTTGGCTTTGCGAAAATCCTATAATGCAAATCCAAGTGAGGCGAAATTTTTTGTGCTAATTTTGTTTGGGTTTAATCACTTTGTGCGATTTAACGCGCAAGGTGCGTATAATGTGCCTGTTGGCAAAAGTGATTTTTCGCAATTTCAGTATAAAAAGAGTGTTGCTTTTATCAAAGCATTACAAGAGAAAAATATCACATTATTAAATATGGATTTTAGAAATAGTGCGCTGTATAAGGAGGGGGATTTTTTCTACTTTGACCCGCCGTATTTGATAACACAAGCCCCTTACAATGCTTCTTGGAATGATAGCAATGAAAAAGATTTATATGAGATTTTGGATTTTCTTGATTCAAGAGATAAAAGATTTGCATTCTCAAATGTGCTTGAATCTAATGGTAAAAGTAATGATTTGCTAAAACAATGGAGCGCAAAATACCACACTACTTTTATGAAGCGCGACTATACAAATGCAAACTATCATCGCAAAAATTTAGGCACAACAAAAGAAGTGCTAATCACAAACTACACAATTATAAATCATTTTACGCAAGGCAACAACAATGCGTAAGAATACATTTAATATATTTAGCTTTGATACAACCATTAGAAACCCGCAACGCAATATCGATTTTTTGCAAATTATCGATAAGATTGATGGCAAAGTGCTAAATGAAAAAAGTTTGCTTATTTATTGGTATGAAGCCATTGGCAAAGGGATTTATAGACCGCAAAATATAAATGCTGAGATTAGAAACAAACTTTTAAAGGGCGAGAGTCTAAGTGAGAGTGAAATAAAAAGGATTATGCAAGATAATCCGCAAAAAGTGCAAAATGGTTTTGAGGGCAGAGCAATAACGCATTTTAAGGCATTGCACTCACAGCTATTGCTTATATATGATTCACAATCAAAAGTCGTGCGTATTAGTAAGTTAGGCAGAGAATTGCTAAACCACCCTTATGATGTGCAAAATATTTACACAAAAATACTGCTTGGCATTCATTTTGGCTCACCTATAAGAAAAGAAAATAATCGCGCAAGGGTGTTTCTCAATACGATTTTTGTGATAGATTTGCTGAAAAGAGAGTGGGGTAAATTAGAGAAAGAATCAAAAGGGATTTTGCGCCACGAATGCGTCTTTGTGCTTGGAATAAAAGATTGTGATTACACAAAATGCGTGAGCGAGATTCTCACATACCGCGAAATGTATGGATTAAAAGAAAATAGAGAATATATAGAAAATTATTGCGTAAGCAATGACTTAAAACATTTGAAATATGACACAATAAAAACTTATGTCGATGAAGTGTTTCGCAAATTTGCAATGAGCGGACTTATCATTGCGCGTCATAATTACTATGATTTTTCTAGCTTTGAATCCAAAAAGATAGAAGCGATTTTGCAACATTACAAAGATTATACATTTATGGAATTTAGTGATATTTATGAATATATTGATTTTGCTTACAATATTACATTGCCGTGGATAGAAAATAATGAAGTGCGCAAACAAATCGCCACACAAAAGGCAAAAGAATTGCATATATCATTGCAAGATTTAGATTTTAATGATTTAACTTTGCTAGAAAACAAACTCAATCAAACATTTTATCAACAAGCACTGAAAAGCAAAATAGAAGTAAGCCAAATAGACACACTGCTAAATGAACTGCGGATTTTAGCATCTGGGGCGCAAGAAAAATCTAGCCTTGATAATATCCCAGAGCCACTGCGCTTGGAGTATTTACTCGCCCTTATTTTAGGCAAAAAATATGGTAGCAAAAATCTAGAATCAAACCTTATCTACAATGAAAATGGCGAACCACTATCCTACGCCCCTGCGGGAAAGGCGGATTTGCTCTATGAAAATTTCTCTTTTGAAGCCACGATGATAAAAAATCGCAATCAACAGCTAAATAGCGAAACCACAAGCGTAGCACGGCATTTTTATGAATCAAAAAAGCAAAATACGCTCGAGCAACGCGCTATGCTTATCGCGCCATATATTCATTGGGATGTCGCGCTATTTTTTAAATTCTGCGCCAAAGAGTTTGATAGCAAGCTCGCTCCTATTAGCATTTCTAGCTTTATTACGCTTATAGAAAAAAGTGCGACATTTAGCGAGTTTAGCACGAATTTTGATAGGCTTTTTGTGGATAAACTTTTGCGCGATAAAACAGATGCGTATGTCGATAGTGTGAATTTTGTGAGATAGTATAAGATGGATTTTGTGTGCGAGGTGTGATAGGTAGCAATATGCCAAATTTTGCTTACATAAAATATGAAAATTTCTAGTTATCTCAAGTTTGTGGGTTTTGCAAATGTCGCTGGTAACATTAAGCGAGATTTTGTATAATTTTGGCATTTAATTTTTAAGGAATGTCGTGTCAAATTTGGCTTTAAATCCTCCTCAAACCTTGCAAACTTCACAACCCGCACTTTTTGATTTAGACACTAGCGAGTCATTAGCACAGCGCAAGGCGCGGTTTTTGCATTCACTCAAAGGCAAATCCCTCGCTTACAAACGCTACACCAAATCCCCCTTGCGCTATGGCGGTGGCAAATCCCTAGCCGTAGGGCTCATAATCGAGCATTTTCCAAATGATATAAAGCGCGTAGTAAGCCCATTTATCGGTGGTGGGAGCGTGGAGGTGGCAAGTGCGCTAGAGCTAGGCTTGGAAGTGCGGGGTTTTGATATTTTTGATATTTTGGTAAATTTTTGGCAGGTTGCAATCGCTGATTGTGGCGCACTTCACACCGAGCTAGAGAATCTAGAGCCAAGCAAAGAGGTGTATGAGAAAATCAAAAATGAGCTAAAAGCGCATTATAAAAAATTCTCGAATCTTGATAACCTAAATTTGGCGCGGGATTATTATTTTAACTTCAATCTTAGCTATGGACCGGGGTTTTTGGGGTGGATGAGCAAAATCTATGAGGACACAACGCGCTATAAAAATATGCTTAAAAAATTGCGCGATTTTGGGGCGCATAAGGGGGCGCAAAATCTAAGCGTAGAGTGCGAAAGCTTTGAAGCGGTGTTTGAGAAATACAAAGATGACTTTTTCTACTGCGACCCGCCCTATTTCCTAAGCGGGGATAGCAAAATGTTTAAGGGAATCTACCCTATGCGTAATTTCCCTATCCACCACAATGGCTTTAAACACGAGCTTTTGGCGGAATTGCTACGCACACACAAAGGGCGGTTTATACTAAGCTACAATGACTGTGAGTGGGTGCGTGAGGCGTATAAGGGCTTTAAGATTTTAGAGCCAAAGTGGCAATATACAATGGGACAGGGCGAAACGCGAATCGGCAAAAACCGCATAGAGCGCGGGGATACAGATAATATCAAACAAAGCCACGAGCTACTAATCATCAAAGAATAAAGGCGCGAAAAAATGAAAATTAGCGAAGTAAAAACGGCGTTTAAAATCGCTGATGTGGAGTTTGTGGCGGGTAGCACAAAGCTAAATTTTAATTACTTAAAAAATCTAAAGGACGAAAACGGCAAGGCATTGCCACAAAGTATTTTAACCCAAAATGTCGCAAGGGTATATCTCATCGTGGTTGATGGTGTGATAAAGAAAATCGGCGGTTCTCAAGCAAAAGGAGGCATAAAAAATACTTTGGAAATTTATCGAGACGGTGGCGTAAAAGGACGCCCAGCTATTCGTAGCTATGGTGTATGGTATTTTTTGTATTACACAATTTTAGAGGGCAAGAAAATCGAATTTTATATGATTTACCAAGAGAATTTTGAAAAGGAAATCAAAGGGCTTTTTGGGCTAAAGAATGTGAAAAACGCCTATATTTCTTACAAACTCATCGAGGAATGCTGTGTGGCGGACTATTTGGCGTGTGAAAACGGCAAACACCCTGATTGGAATGTGCAAGAGCAGGGCAAAGATTGGCCACTAGAAATCAAAAATGAACACGCCCAAATCCAAAAGAACGCACAAAGCAGAGCTAAAAAAGTCATTCGCAAAGAAGTGAAGCGATAAGGTTTTGGCAAAATTAAATATATAAGACAATTATAGGTTATCCACAATTTGCAACTTTGTTGTAAAAATTCCGCCACAAAAACGCATAAGCAAAATGCAAATTTGCTATAATGCGACTTTAGCAAAAGCCACAAATTTGCTTTAATGCCACAAGGTGCTTCTAAGCGGTGGCGCACTCACATACTAGGGGATATAAATGGATTCTGTCTCTTTGCTAAAGCAAAGCAATATCGCAATCACGGATTTACGGCTAGAAATGCTAGAGATTTTGCGCCTAAATCACAAGCCTTTGAGCTTTGATGAGTTTCACCTCAAGGCAAACAAAACCACTTTTTATCGCAATATGGAGCTATTCGAGGAGAGGGGCATAGTCATAAAGACAAACTTGGAGCGAAAGAGCTACTATGAGCTAGCCCAAGATGCCAAAGCGCACTTCATCTGCGATGTCTGCCACAAAATCACGGATTTTGCACTGCCTAAAAGCACGACACCAAATGGCAAAGTAAAAAGCCTAGTCGCACACGGAATCTGCAATGAGTGTGAGTGAAAAAACAAATATGCTACAAAGCAAGTTTAGACAAAAGTAGATAAAGCAGTAAGCCAAGATAAGTCAAATACAAAAAAAGCCAAAAAAAGATAATCACAAAAAGATAGCTAAAAATAACGCAAAATCTAAAAACCAAATTCCCCTTAAAATAACCCCCTCCAAAGCTAGTCATTTCACTTTTTATCTTACGGCATATCTTTTTATCTTGGCTATTGTTTGCAAAGACTGCTTTGCAAGATTTTGCAAAATCTTGCAGGAATTACGCAGTAGCAAGAGGCTACACTATCACGCCACCGCCTAGCACGCACTCATCATCATATACCACAAGTGCTTGTCCTTTTGCCACACCATAGACAGGCTCTTTTAGTCGTGCCAAAATCTTGTCATTATCCACTTCAAGCGTGGCGAGTGTTGGCTCGGAGCGGTAGCGGATTTTGACTTCGTATTCTTGTCCGTGGAAGTCTTTATCTAGGCTTACATTTTGAGCTTCTACCAAAATCTTTGCTAGCTCTTCTTTTTTGCCTACGATGATTTCATTTTGGCTAGGGTTTATGCCTAGCACGAAGTGTGGCTCGTGCGCACCTTTTACGCTAAATCCTTTGCGCTTGCCTATGGTGTATTGCATATATCCTTTGTGGCTTCCTACGATTTGCCCTTGAGCGTTGCGCACTATGCCTTTATTTTCGACATCAAAGTGCTTTTTTAGTATGTCTATATAGTCGCTTTCCACGAAGCAAATCTCTTGGCTTTCTTTGTATTCTTCAAGTGTGCCAAACCACGGCATAGCTTCAAACGCTTTTGGTTTGACTTCGCTTTTTAGCATATCGCCAAGTGGGAATATAAGGCGGTTTATGGCGTCTTGTGAAATCGCATAGAGAAAGTAGCTTTGGTCTTTGCTAGAATCTTTTGCTTTGGCGATTTTTTTGACACCATTTACTTCTTTTATGCGTGCATAGTGTCCTGTGGCGATTTTTTCACAGCCCATTTCCATAGCTTTTTGCAAGGCAAGTCCAAATTTCATATTTGGATTGCACATAGCGCAGGGATTTGGCGTCTCGCCTCTTTTGTAGGATTCTATGAAGTAGTTATACACCACTTCTTTAAACTCCTTTTGCGCATCGATTACCATAAAATCTATGTCTAGATTTTTGGCGACTTTTTGGCAGTTTGCGATGAAAACCTCGTGCTTTTTTTCTTTGTCGTGTAGCTTTAGGTAGATACCTAAGACATCGTGTCCTGCCTGCTTTAGTAAGTATGCCGAGTAGGAGCTATCCACTCCTCCGCTCATTAGCAACGCAACTTTCATTGTTGGTCCTTTCTAGTGGTAAATTTTGCATATTGCAAGTTGATTCCCTTTTCCTTTATTTTGGATTTAAAGGGAGGGTATTATAGCCTAAAAACATTTTGCTACGCTTAAAAAAACCTCCAAACTAGCGATTATAGATTTTTAGGACATTTTGAGGAGGTTTAGCGATTTGGAAATGTCTTTAATCAAAAATCATAGAATCTAAAAAGGCGATAAATGCACTTTATTTGGCTTGTATTTTTTATCTGTGTCGCTCCACTTTTTGGCAAATCTGCAAAATCTCAATTCTCACTGCAGATGCCCGAAGAAGTGGCAAAGATTTATTATGAGATGAAGGGCTTGGATATGAATGGTGGGAAAAATACCTCACAAAAAGAGCAAAATCCACAAAATAGTGATGACAAAAAAAGTAAAAAACAAAAAGCAAAAGAGGAAAAAAAGGCAAAAAAAGGAGCAAAAAATAAAAATATTGAGTATTTTATAGATTCCAAAAAGTCCCAAAAATCAGCGCAAACTACGCATTATTTCCCAAATGATGTCCCACCTCCCATAGAGCAGCCACCCTCTTTTGAGGAAATCATAGCTAGAAATGTGAATGAATACCCGCAAAATCAGCAGCTATGCCAAATGGGCGATAAAAAAGCCTGCTTTTTTGCGGGGCAGGCGATTTTATACACAGGAGGGGATTTGGGAAGCGCACAGCAGTATTATTGGCTATCTTGTGCGCTAGGTATGCAGCTAGCTTGTGATGAATACTCCAAAATCTCAATGAGTGTTGATATGCTCTATCGGCAGTATTTTCAGCGGTGGCAGCGCAAAGTGTGGGTGGGGGATATTATCACTAAGAAAGGCAAGTATAT
Source organism: Helicobacter macacae MIT 99-5501 (assembly GCF_000507845.1). Classification (NCBI taxonomy): domain Bacteria; kingdom Pseudomonadati; phylum Campylobacterota; class Epsilonproteobacteria; order Campylobacterales; family Helicobacteraceae; genus Helicobacter; species Helicobacter macacae. The sequence goes on from NZ_KI669454.1 coordinate 475,530, forward strand.
TGAGCTACAAAAAGTGCGCCCTGCTTATCAAATCCGCAATATGCAGCCAAGATGATAAAGCCCTACTTATAAAATCTATCGAAATTATCCAAAATACCCCTAAAGTTTTTTAAGATTTTGGGATTGAAGTGTGAGTGCGATAGCTCCAAGTGCGCAAAAAGCCATACCCAGCGTGGCACTTAGCCCAAAAGCCACCACCGCTTGAGTGTGGCTAAGAGATAATAAGCAAAAAGAAATGATACTTGTTAGGCTTGCTAGAGCTATGCCAAATACGCGCTCTTTTGGGCTAAGGCTATGATTTTGTGCGAGCAGGACATAATCAATCCCAACCGCGCTAGAAATGATAAGCCCAAAAGCTACAAAGATATTAAACCCAATCCCAAAAGCTAGCACTATGCCTAGACTTGCTAGTGTAGAAAGTAGCACCACACTCATCATCATCGCTGATTTTTTTAGCCCAAATGCAACGCTAAGTGCGATAAAAGCAAGAATATAGCCAAAAATCTTTAGCCAAATGGCGTTAAATTTTATCGCGCTAAAACTCTCGTTTATGCTTTTGGGGAAATCTATGAGCGAGGCATTGTATTTTGCTAAAATAGCTTCTAGCTCATCTGTTTGGTTTAGGGGCTTAAAATGTGGGAATGATATGTAGCTTTGTGGGTGCAAGCTAGGATTTGCAGAGATGATAAACCTAGCAAAATCACTTCCTAATCTAGTGGAGAGAATTTGCTCTAAATCAAGTGGTTGTAAAGATGCGACTTTCTCAAAAGCCTCTAGGATTTGGGATTTTTCAAAGCCTAGATTCTCATATATTCTTAAAATATCTTTATCTTTGCTTGCTTGCTTGAAAGAGTCAATGATTTCTTGCTGCTCTTTGGGGCTTAGCAGAAGTGCGCTAAGCCCATCATATCTATCTATGAAATCTTTTATGTCATTCATAAGCCTGCGCTCTAAGGCTATATTGCCAGATTCTAGGAGGATAAATTTTTGAGTGCTAGTATCGCTTATGCGGGCAAAATCTTGCAATTCCTGCAAAGAATGCTTAGGCAGGGAGGAGTATTTGGATATGTCATCTTGCGTGTCTGTGTGTAGCAAAAGCACACTAGCAAAGAGCACAACAAATGGAGCTAACCAAAAGATATATTTCCTAAAAAATGGTTTTGCTATCTTTATCAGGCTTAGAAATGGCTTTCTAAAAGCGTGCTTAGATACAAATACACTTCCTTGCAAAATCTGTGGCAACAAAAAGAAACTAGCAAAAAACGCCCCCACAAGCGCAAAAATAGAAATAACAGCGACTTGGTGCAAAAACGGCATAGGCGATAGCAAAAATAGTCCATATCCGCTTGTGGTAATAAAAAGCCCAAGCAAAAATATTCTCCTCATAGAGAAAATGCTTGATGGGCTTACCACTTTGTATCGCTCTTTGGCAAGCCAATGAATTGCAAAATCTATGATAAGCCCCACAAGGCTTGTGCTAATGACTATGCTAAGGATATGCAGATGTGCAAAAGCTAAAAGCGCACCGCTTAATCCGCACAAAAAGCTAAATCCAATCACCAAAGCTAGCCAAAATATCCGCACACTACCAAAAGCACCAAACAATAGTAAGCCAACCAAAATAAAAGATAACCCACCCATATATATGCTCTCTTTTATCCCCTCTTGTTTGCCAATCGCACTAAAAATCGCTCCACCTTGAATGAGAAGGTGTGCGCTAGATTTTTCCGCCATTTTTCTAGCTTCTAAAATAAAATCTAGTAGCACTTGCGAATTGATATTTTCAGCCAAACGCGCGCTAGCAAAGTAGTATTTTTTTTGTGTGATATTATCTAGTGCATATAGCCTCGCACTTGCTATGTCTAGCTTTAGCCCTTTGTCGTTGTCTAGCAAGCTAGAATGTCCTAAGAGATTAAAGAAATCTTGGCTTGGGCTAAGAGGACGCAAAGCAAAGCTATGGACTAACTCTTGTGCATTTTGGATAAAAAAAGCCTTATTTTTTATTTTGCTAAATGTCTCATATCTAAGCAGTGCCAATCGCAGCGGATAGAGAGTATCTAAGATATTAGAATCATCAAATTTAAGTTTGACACTAGAAAAAAGATTTGGCGGGGCGAGCGCAAAAATCTCATCAAGCAATGTATCATCATCGCTTAAAAACGAAATGTCTTTGGCAAAATTTTGCTGAATCTTTTGTAGGGCTTGCTTTTGAGTAGGGCTAAAATCTAGCTCTAGCAGTGAGTAAATATCGCTTTGGATAGAATCTATGCGAAGTGCTATGATAGCTATCATAGCACTTGTAAGGAGTGCAAAAATCGTGTATATAAAAACTTTTTTTGTGTTATGATTTTTTGCGTTATGATTTTTGGTGTGGTAATTTTTGTGCCAAAAGCCTTGTGCTAAAAATGTATATAGATTTTGCATTATTGGATTTTTATATTAGAGAAAATATTAGTCGTAATATCGCCGTTGCTTTCATATAGCACAATTTTTTCTAGCAGGCTTGGATATTTGATTTTACCTTGCAAGAGGATAGAATCAAACACTTTTGCTATAAGAGCGTTTTTGGGCTTTAGGACAAGCTGCCAAACTTCGCTACTTTGCGCGAAAGAAAAGGTAAAATATTTTTGCAATGCTTTAAAATCTACGCTTAATATTTCTAGTAGCATTTCTTGGTTATTGTTGATTGCTATCCATTTAGTTTGGTTGCTTGGAGATTTGTTTATCGGGGACTGATTTTGCGAACTTTGATTTTGCAAGATTTGATTTTGGGTGGCTTGATTTTGTGGGTTTAGCTCTTGTTGAAAGACGCCTTTTGGTGTGATTTTGATAGTGGATTTTATAGGGGAGTGTATCTCCCAAAAAAGTGTTTTTTCTTCGCTTACTTCGCCATTTTTTGCCACAAGACTAAATGTGCCAAAACTTTTTATGGTGTTGCTAAAGCCTTTTAGTTGCTTTTCTTGGGTAAATTTGCCCTGCATAGTTTTTCCGCTTAAGGATTTTTTGATATTGTCTTGCAAGTCCTCCAAGCCAAAAGCTTCTATAAAGCCCACAAAAAACCCACATAGCAAAAATACTATCCCAAAATGTTTAGTAGCGTTGATATATTGCTTCATTTTTCCCCTTAGATTTTTCTAGATTTTCTTAGATTTTGGTGTTTAGAAGTGCAAAAAATATTGTGCCAAAAATGATTTAATAGCATAGCGCGATAATGGCTTTTTGATACTTATAAAGTCTAGTTATGAAGCAAAATCTATGATAGTTTTTGTTTTTTTGCTTTTTGCAATCTTTTACACGATTTTTTCTGTGATTTTTTTTGTAATCATTACTCACTTTGTTTGCGGATTCACAAAACGCACCTTTTTTGTCAAGCCCTACACACTCCAAATCACTAAACTTAAGGTTTTCTAGCTTGATTAGGGATTCTTTTAGAGTCCAGATACGATAAAAGTAGCGCAATGGATTTGGCGAATTTGCCACAAAATCACGCTCAAAATGGCTAAAGCAAAAATCTAAATGTGGCTTAAAATCCCTACTTTTGATAATCTCCATATCAACACCTATTGGGAATCTAGCAAATGCCAAGAGGGCAATATCGCTTTTATGCGAATAGCTAGAGAAATGAGCGCATTTGATAATATTTTTTAGACTTTTTAGCAGTGCCCTAGAGAGGATAAAAGATAAGTTTTTGCTTAGATTTGGGTGGAGGCTTAAAGTAGCTTTGTCTTTTTGGCTAAGGCTATGCCTGTCATAGTGTCTCATAAGTGGGCTTAAGCCAAGTGCAAGAAAGATATGTTTTTTGTCTAAAAACTTATCTAGAGATTTTAAATGTGAGTGTGGATATAGGCTAGCACTGCTTGTATTTAGCCGATACAAAAACAAACCCTTTGGGATTTTGCGTGTTGGGATTTTGCGCAGGGCTTTGCTGCGCTTTTTGTGAGTGTGCAAAATTATCCTTTTCATAGATTTTGGGATAAAGATTTTAGTATAATATCAAAAGAATTTTAAGCCAAGCGACAAAGCAGGATAGAGAGAGGATAGAAAGCAAAAACAAGGAGTGAGAATGCAGGCAGGAAAAACACAGACAATAGAAGTAGAGGTTTTAGTCATCGGGGGTGGACCAAGTGGCAGTATATCTAGCGCACTTTTGCATAGGCAAGGCATAAAAACGCTAGTCGTAGAAAAGCAGAAATTTCCAAGATTTGTCATAGGGGAGAGTCTTCTTCCCTTTTGTAATGAAGTGCTAAAAGAGGCTGGGTTTTTAGACGCAGTGGAAGCACACTCATTTCAGTATAAAAACGGAGCAGCCTTTAGCCACAACGATGAATATCGCTATTTTGATTTTTGTGATAAAAGCACTCAAGGCTCTGGGACTACTTACCAAGTCCAAAGAGGGGATTTTGACAAGGTGCTTATTGATGAGGCGATAAAGCAAGGTGTGGAGGTAATATTTGAAGTGGAAGTGGAGGACATTTGCTTTGATGAAAATGGGGCGAGTGCGTGCTTAAGCAATGGCGAGATTGTTCGCGCTAAATTTGTGCTTGATGCAAGTGGATATGGCAGGGTGCTACCTAGAATTTTAGACTTAGAATCCCCATCAAATCTAAGTGCCAAAAGAGCGTATTTCACGCATATAGAGGATAATATCTCTGAAGTACTTTATGATAGAAACAAGATTCTTATCACTACTCACCCAAGATTTAGAGATGTTTGGTTTTGGCTCATACCATTTTCTAATGGACGAGCTAGTATCGGTGTGGTGGGTGAGCCACAAAGGCTAGAGATAGAGGGCAAAAGCGATGAGGAAATCCTAAAATCCCACACTTATGAAGCTCCGATGCTAAAGCGACTACTAGATAAAGCCAAGTGGGATACACCTGTAAGGAGTATTAGCTCGTATTCTAAAGATGTCAAGGCGTTGTTTGGGGATAGGTTTTTGCTACTTGGAAATGCAAGTGAGTTTTTGGACCCTGTGTTTAGCTCTGGGGTAAGTATCGCTATGCAAAGTGCTAGGCTAGCGGCAAACCTCGTGCCAAAAATCTTAAAAGGCGAAAATGTGGATTTGCAAGCCCAATACGCAGATGAGCTAATGATAGGGGTAAATTGCTTTAGGGCGTATGTGGAGGGCTGGTATGATGGTAGATTCCAAGATGTCATCTATGTCAAAAATCCAAATCATCACATTAAGCGACAGATTTGCTCGATTTTGGCGGGATATGCGTGGGATAAGCAAAATCCTTTTGTGATGAAGCCAAAAGAAGCATTAAGCGCATTGGAGGGGTATTGCAAGTCATAAATATTTTTTTGGTGGGATTGGCGTTTGTCTTTTGTGGCTGCGCTTTACGAGGGGGTTTTGCGGATTTTGGTGTGTTTTCACAGCGTGCATTTAGCCTTGAAGAGCAAGGCAAGATAAAAGTGCTTTATGTATCAAGCCAAGCCAAAAATCCACAAGAATCAAAAAAGTGGCAAAAATCCCAAGACAAACAAGGAAAAATCGTGTATTATTTTGCCATTTTTGATAGCTTGGGTGTGCCTAGCTTAAGCAGGAAGCTAGAAAATGGCACATTTAGCAATGTGAAGTTTCTCCCACCAAGTAAGCAATATGACAAGCTATTTTTGCAAGTGCTAGAATATGTAAAATCTAAAGATTCTATCTCATTTACTTACAAAGGCATAAAAGTAAAAGAGCTACACACACAAGCACTAGATACGCAAGAAAGAGAGGCAAGGGATTTTGAGTATACTAATGAGTAAGCCTATGCTTATTTGCTCTGCTGGAAATGACAACGCAAGCATTATATCAAGCTTAAAAAGTGGGCAAGTGCATTTGCAAAAAAACAACGACTATGGGAATAAAGAATTTATGCTAGGTGCTATCAAAAATCTACTCCCACTTCCGCCAAACACGCCTACGCATTTCAAAACACGCACAAATACGATTTTGTATAACGCGCTTTTAAATGGAGAGAATCTCATAAAAGAAGTCATAAAAATCACAGATAGTGTAGCTGTGGTGATTGGCACTACTACCACAGGCATAGAGGAAAACTACAACAATATCCCCAAAAAGCAGTATTTGCAAAGTTTTAGCTCGCTTGATAACCCCGCGCTTTTTGTCCGCTCTGTATATAATATTTGTGGGCTAAGTTTTGGGGTTTCATCAGCTTGCACTTCAGGGGCAAAAGCTATCATAGAGGGTGCAAGGCTTATAAATAGCGGGCTTTGTGAAGCTGTGATTTGCGGAGGCGTGGATAGCCTAAATACTTTGACTATAAATGGATTTGATAGTTTGGAGATTTTGAGCGCAAAGCCAACTAGGGCTTTTTGCGCTGATAGAGAGGGGATAAATATCGGCGAGGGTGCGGGAGTGTTTGTGCTGATTTCAAGTGAATGCTTGGCTAGAAATCCTCATTTAGCAGATGATTTTACTATCGCGCTAAAGGGCTATGCAAACAATAATGACGCATTTCATATCACGCAGCCACGCACAGATTTTGCTATGCAGGAGAGGCTTTTATCTGAAGTGCTACTTTGCGCCAATCTAACTCCAAGTGATATTGACTATATAAATCTGCACGGCACGGGGACAAGTGCAAATGACGCTATGGAATCTGCCACTTTTGCCTACGCGCTTAATGGTGCGCTAAAATCCATCCCCTCTAGTAGCATAAAGCCACTTATCGGGCATACGCTAGGCGCGGCAGGTGCGATAGAAGCGGGCGTGTGCGCAGAGATGATTTTGCAAAGCATTGGAAGCCTTGATGGGCAAGAAGCCCTAATCCCGCATATTTATCATAATGACTTTGATAAAAGCCTCCCACAAATCGCCCTAGTAAAGCAGGGGCAGAAAGCCAAAGTGCGTAATGCCCTTAGTGTGTCTTTTGCTTTTGGTGGGGATAATAGCGCGATAATACTAGGGCAAGCCTAGCTACAAACTTGGCTAAAATTAGGAAAATGACTTAAAAAAAAACGACTTAAATTTTGACAAGGAATCTATAAATGAATGATATTGCAAATCTTATCCCGCAATCCCTAGAAATGGTGCTTATTGATGAGCTATTGGAAGTAAGCGAGCAATCTATTTGCACAAAATCTTACATAAGGACTGATAATGCGTTTTTGCAGCAGGGTAAATTCCCTAGCTATAATGTTTTGGAGATTTTTGCCCAAAGTCTAGCACTATGGCGAACTAAGCAAGAAAATCTAAAAATAGATTCTGGCACTGCCCAAAACCACAATAAACTAGGATTTTTGCTTGGTGCTAGGGGGTTTGAGATATTTACTCCTTATGTGGCAGTAGGCGAAGCGGTGCAAGCGCGTTTGCGAGTAAGTATGCAAGATGAAAATGGGCTAGGCGTGTATGAGGGAGAGGCTTTTGTAGGTGGTAAGCTAATTGCTAAAACTTCTTTGACTGCGCTAAATCCAAATGATGAGTTTTTAGCTCAAATATTGCAAGGAGAAAAACTATGAGTGATACAAGGCAAGTGCTTATCACAGGCTCTTCGCGTGGCATAGGTGCAGGCATAGCTAGAGAACTAAAAAAGCAAGGCTATGAAGTTATCTTGCACGGCAAAAGCAAGACAGACGCACTAGATTCTCTAGCAGATGAGCTAGGTGCAAAATCTCTTATCTTTGATGTCGCTGATACAAAGGAGTGTAAGCGTGTCTTAGAATCTTATGCAAGTGAGAATCCTGCGCTTTGGGGAGTCGTGCTAAATGCTGGAATCGCTAGAGATAATACATTTGTGGGCTTAGAAGAGGAAGAGTGGAAAGGCGTGATAGATACAAATCTACATAGCTTTTATAATGTGCTTCACCCTTTGCTAATGCCTATGGCTAGGGCAAAGTGCGGGCGAGTGGTAGTCATATCCTCTGTCTCTGGTGTGATAGGCAATAGAGGGCAGAGCAACTACGCAGCAAGCAAAGCAGGGCTAATCGGTGCTGCAAAGTCTCTAAGCATAGAGCTAGCAAGTAGAAATATTTGTGTAAATGTAGTCGCCCCCGGTCTCATACGCACAGATATGACAAGTGGTAATCTCCCAAAAGAGCAGATTTTGCAAGCTATACCTGCCAAAAGATTTGGGGAGGTAGAAGATGTCGCGCCATTGGTGGCGTTTCTGCTAAGTGATGGTGCTAGCTATATCACGCGCCAAGTCATAGGCGTAAATGGAGGGCTAGCGTGAAAAAGCCAAATAGAGTATTTGTGAGTGGATATGGGATTGTAAGTGCGTTTGGCAAATCTTGGCAAAGTGTGAGAGAGAATCTGCAAAAAGGAAAAAATGCTACCAAATACATAAAAGAGTGGGAAATACACAAAGACTTGCGCTCAAAGCTAGCCGCACCCATAGAGGGCTATACTCCCCCGCCTCAATGGAGCAGGAAGCAAATGCGAAGTATGGGCACAATCTCACAATATGCCGTAGAAGCAGCGGGGCTAGCACTATCTAGCGCAGGGCTGATACAAAGCAATGGTGAGATAAATCAAAATCTGCAAAATGGCTCTATGGGCGTAGCAAGTGGCTCTAGCACGGGTAGCACTGACTCGACATTGCAGCTTGCCAAAATGTTTTTGGGACTACCCCATAGCTGCAATGCCAACACTTACATAAAGTGTATGCCACACACAACGGCTGCAAATATCGCTATTTTTTATGGACTAAAGGGGAGGATTATCCCTACTTCGTGTGCTTGTGCGAGTGGAAGTGTCGCCATAGGGCAGGCTTATGAAGCGATAAAATTTGGACTTATTGATTCTATGCTTGCAGGTGGAGCTGAAGAGCTATGCCCTAGTCAAGCCTATACTTTTGACTTTCTCTATGCCACAAGTCAAAAAAATGATATGCCCTCCCTTACTCCCGCACCATTTGATTCCAAAAGAGATGGGCTAGTCATAGGCGAGGGAGCGGGGTTTGTCGTGCTAGAGAGTGAGGATAGCCTAAAAAGGCGAGGTGGGGAAGCATTAGCTGAAGTGGTTGGGTTTGGTAGCAACTGCGATGGGGCGCATAGCACTCACCCACAAAGCGATACAATGAAGCAAGCGATGATTTTAGCCCTAAAAGATGCGGGGCTAGAGCCTAGAGAGATATGCTATGTAAATGCTCACGCCACTGCTACGCAATGGGGCGATATAGCAGAAGCGAAAGCGACAAATGAGGTGTTTGGAGAATCTATCCCTATAAGCTCGCTAAAAAGCTATCTAGGACACACACTTGGTGCGTGTGGAGGGCTAGAGAGTATTGCGTGCATAGAGATGATGAGAGAGGGAGTATTTTTCCCCACGATAAACCTAAAAGAAGTGGATAAGAATTGTGCACCTCTTTTGTATTTAAGAGAGCCAAAATCTATTAGTGGAGATTTTGTGATGAACAATAACTTTGCATTTGGTGGGGTAAATACTTCGCTTATCTTTAAGAGAGTGTGAAAATCTAAAAAAAGCAAAAAATAGTTTTTAGTGTTTTTGTAAAAATCATCATCTATTTTAAGGTAAACAGATGACAGGATTGGCGTTTGTCGATAAGCAGGGCAATAAAAAGTTACTAGGCAAACAGGCACAAAAAATGTGGCTACAAACTTTTGGGCTAGATTCTATTGATGATATTTATACACCCAAATATAGCGATGAGATAAAAAGGGCTTTGCAAGGCAAGGATATAAGGCTTACAAAGGGTAGTTTGCTAAAACTCGCACAAAAGGATAGATTGCAGTATATTCTACAAATCAAGCAAACGCTTGACAATCCAGATATAATAATATATCACGATGAAAATGTTATTTTTGCAAAAAATATAAATGAAAGGATTTTCTTTACAAGTGTAGGGAGAGAATTTGAATCAGGGCTAGTTATAATAAGCAATGCACCCAAAAAGTCAAACACTATAAGCAATAAGATAAAAAGCGGGAAAATAGTGTATCAATCTCCCAAGTTTGAACATCTCCGTTACAACCAAACTTTTACAGATGAACGCTTAATCATCAACGAGATTGACAAGAAAGATTCTATCTAAAATATATTTAAAAGTCAAACTAGAAAAATGCAGAATATACTACAAACTAGCACAAATCAAGCTAGCTAAATGCTATTTGGCGTGGTTTATAAAAGCACTTAGAGATTCTCTAAATTCACTTGGTAGATATAGGCAAGTCTCTTTTGATTCTAGCAAAATCGCCACTTGGGAAGTGTGCGCTTGGCATAGCCTAGCACCACTTATATCTACAAACCTATACCCAAGCCTAAAAAAGCATTCAAATTCTAGTAGTTCTACTTCTATGCAAAATCGTTTGTTAAACTCTATGGGTGCGATATATTTGCAATCTAGCTTGACTACGGGCAGGGCAAATCCTGCTTCTTTCATCTTTAGGTAGCTAAACCCAACTTCATCTAAAAACCTGCACCTTGCTGCTTCCATATATCGCACATAGTTTCCGTGCCACATAACACCCATAGAATCTATATCAAAAAACTCCGCAATGAAGTCGTATTTTTTGGTTATGTGTGCCATAGATTTTCTTTTAAGGTTTATTGGGGTTATTTGGCAAAATCTGCTTGCAAGGTTACTTTGACTTTTGAATGTCTTACTAGACACTCAAATTTTTCAGTGCTATTAAAAACACCTTTTATGCCTTTAGAATTTGTGTAGCCAACAATATTTACTACCTTGCTTGCTTGTAGCATATTTGCCCTATTTGCAAGGGTTGTGAGTGCTTTGGCTAATGCCATTTGACAAGAATATTCCATACTCAAAGAGTTGGCAAAAGTTCGTTTGTGTCGTTGTGTGATTTGCAGATTTTGTGAGATGATTTGTATGCCCTCCCCACTACCTAGTCCGAAAGTGAATTCTACGCTTTGAGGTAGTTTTGCTTTGACTTGCTCATTATTTAGGGCTTTTTGTAAGTTAAAATAGTGCAACTCACTCTTTGCGACAAGACAAGAAAGCATACCAAAAGTCAAAAACAATGCAATTTTTATTGCATTTTTCATTTTCACTCCTTTTTAGATTTTGCTACAAAAAAATATTTGTGATTTTTATAAATTTTACACAAGTTTTTTGTGCAAAATTACTTCGCAAATGACGCTTTAAGCGTTACTTTGACATCTAAGGCACGCACTAAGCATTCATATTCTTGTGTGCTATTGCTATTTAGGCTTACGATATTTACCGCAGAGTTACCACCCGCTTCTTGGACTTTTTGCTGGAGCTTGGCTAGGGTGATTACAAACGCTTCATCACAAGCACTTTTTATACTACTAAAATGTTTTAGAGCGTTTTTGTGATTTTCTTCAGCAAACCCTGCGATAATCTCTTTGCTTCCTAGATTTCCTAGCCCGAAGTAAAGCTCTATCTTAGGAGTTAGTCTAGCTTTTGCTTCATCGCTTTTTAGAGCGTCTGTGATGCTGTATTGTCTATATTCTTTTGAGTAGCCGTTTTTTTCTTTTTGTGCGCCTGACTTTGCTAGCATAAAAGCACTTGATAGTGCACATAGACTTGCGATAAGCACGATTTTTGCCACATTCATTTCATTCTCCTTTTAGATTTTATTGCCAAATATTTGTGTCTGCATTATAGCTTTTTTAAGACTATGTTTGGTTGCCCCAAAAATCATAAAAATTAAACCACGATTTTGGGTTTGCTATCGCTCTTTTTTGCAGAGAATCTACATATTTTTGCATAAGCTCTTTTATTTGGGCTTCTTTTGTGGATTCTCGCCCAAAAACGACAGGTGCTTGGCTTATTTGCTCTAGCTTGATTGTGTATTTGCCTTTGATTTTTTCACACCATAGCATTGAGATTTTGGCATTTAGCACCCCTGCTAGCAAAAACGCTCCTTGTGGGAAGTAAGCACTTTTGCCTAGAAAGTCAAACTTGGCATTTTTGCTATTGCTAGAGTGTGATATAGCTACTCTATCTCCCATAATACCGATATTCACGCCATTTTCTAGCAAGTCTTTTAGTCTAAAGAGAGAATCCATATCCAAATCATCTACAAGCATTATGCCTGCATTTGTGATACTATCTTGCGTAGTATTTGATTCTTTGTGGTTGCTTAGTCCTTTTAGGAGGGCGATAAAATCTTGAGCTATTTTTTCATACATCAAAATGACAAGTGGGATTCCCCCTATATTATTTCGCAATGCCCTGCAAACTTCGATATTTCCAAAATGGCTTACCACCAAAATCTGCCCTTTTTTGGATTCTTTGGAGGTTAGTAGCTCGTTTTTGATAACTTCCATATTGTGCACTTCTATGTCTTTGTGGTTGATTTTGCCTAGCCACGCAGCGATTTTGTCGCATATTGCGCTACCAAACTCATAAAAATTGCTATACACTTGATAATTTTTGTGGCAGGTTTTTGTTAGTTTTTGCGACATTTGCGCTATTTGTTTTAGTATGCTTGATTTTTTGCTAGGTTTTGGATTTTCGCTTGGATTTTTGCTCTTTTGGAAAGTGTCTAAATTCTCATAAAATCTTGCGATATTGTGCCTCTCATTTGGCGAAAATACAAAATACACTCCCGTTACAAACGCTATACATAGCTTCAAAATCGGGAGTAAAAATGGGTGATAAAAACAACCTACAAGCACGACTGTAACCTTTAGCCAAAAGCTGCTTGCGCATTCGTTTTTCTCATACCATTTTTTATTTTGCCATTTTTTATCTTGCATTTTTCTTCCCAATTTTATTTTGCAAATTCTTCACACCAAATATTGATTTGACTTATTTTTTTTTATTCATTATTGCTTGCTTTCTTTCAGCTCTATTTTGCCACTAGAGCAGATTTTGTCATTTGCATAGAGTGTGAAAACAAGCCGATTTTGACTTCTCTCTAGCTCTAGCCTAGCATTATCACAAGGGCGCAAAAAGCTAGAAAACTTCACACTTTGGATTTTGCTGATAGACTCTAGTGTAGTGTCCAAATATTCACTAGCGCAATCAAGTGCAAATCCTAGCTCTACAAATCCCGGGACAAGAGGAAAATCAGCAAAATGTCCATCGAAATAAAAACACCCCTCATCAATGTATGCTTCAAGCGTGCAGGTTTTGACTTCATTGCTTGAAATATTTTGGCTTATTAGACAAAATGTGGGGGTAATCTTTGCATTAACGCAATCTTTGAATGCTTTTAGTGTGATTTTGCCTTGCTCATTGTAGGGCAAATAAGAGCGGATATGAAAATACCGTAATGCACTCATAAGATGGGCATTAGATTGCAGTGATGATTTGATAGCGGATTTTATGCCTTTTTTGCCAGAAAGCCTAAACACTTTCTTTCCCTCATCGCTTAGCACTATTATCGCGCTTAAGCGGTTTTGCCCATCTAGCTTGCCTACACGGACATTTTCTATGAGATTGGAGCTTTTTAGGCTAGATTCTACAAAGTCAAGGCTTATGCGGGTTTCATTTAGTTTGATAATCCTATCATATCGCCCCAAAAGTGTGAATGTGCCATCACTATGGATTTTTGCGCAATCATTGCTGATAAATTCTGCATTTTCGCTTTCAAAACTATCAAGCCACGCACTAGAAATCACAAGCCTAGAGCTAGAATCTAGCTTTAGCTTCACGGGTGGAAAGGCGTGAAATGTGCTTTGTGTGCTAGATTTTGGGGTGTATTTTTGTGCTTGATAGCCTATTATGCCTGTTTCGCTACTGCCATATATCTCTACAAAGTGCTTCAAATCATCTCCAAATCGCTTCTCTAGCCCAGCTCGTGAGCGACTATCTAGTGGCGAGCCAGCGCAAAATATCACCTTTGGCGAGGGGATTTTGCTTATGTCGTCTTTTAGCACAATGTCTAGTGCGGTGGGCGAGGCAAGCAAAATCACATTTTTGTGTGTATCTAGCGCGTTTATCAAAAAGTGATGATACAAAAACTGCTCTTTTAGCACTACTCCACCGCACACAAGGGGCAAAAACACCTTAAAAGTAAGCCCAAATAAGTGCCTATGTGGAATCGCCCCGATAAAAGTCGGCATATCATCTTTGCTTTGTGTTTTTGTGTAATCATTTAGGTGGAAAAATTCTGCCAAAAACCTCGCTTCACAAAGCATTTGGTAGATATTTTTGGCGATAAATTTTGGCTCTCCGCTACTGCCTGAAGTTTGGATAAAAAATCGCGCTTTATCTAAAGGGATTTTGGGTGGGATTTCGCTTTGTGTGCCACTATCAAATGGCTTTTGTGATAGGCTTTGACTTAGCTTTTGGTTGCCACCCCCCCCCCCTCCTAGATTTTTGCTAGGTGGATTTTTATCAACTAGATTTTGACTAAAAAGCTCGCTATTTAAAAACTTGCTATCTAGTAGGAGCATATCATTTTGCGCTTTGCTTGGGGAGTTTAGCAAATAAGGCTCTTTGTGGGCTAAAATAGTGCCAAAAAGTGCGGCTATAAATTCATAAGTATCATCTAAAAAGATGCCTATTTTTGAAAATCTAGAAGTAAGCGGGGAAGCAAGCAGTATAGAAGCGATTTTGCTAGAATCTAAGCGCAAATCTTGCAAATTTTTAGTGGATTTGTCGCGTTTAGAATCTCCTTTAGAATCTCCTTTAGAATCGCTAAAAATGATTTTTTCACTAAAGTGCTTAAACATTATCTAGCCTTTTGTGCTTAGGGATAAAGTAGTAGGTGCGATATATCCACTCCATACAAAATAACAATCCCAAAGCTACATAGCAGATTCCACCACAAAACAAACTCCAATAAAGTTTTTCCTCTAGCAGAGCTAGGATAAAAGCGATAATTGAGCTAAGCCCAAAATACAAAATCCAAATCTTTGTAAGAGTGCGCGTGTAGGATATGACATATTTTGGTAGCTCGCTTTGGGTTTGCACACCGTGTGAGTGCATAGCAAATCTTGTGATAAGTGCCTCGCCTTTTAGGCTAAGTGCAAATACACATAGAAGCAAAAGATATACGCACGCAGGGTAAAAATACACTATATTAGTTTGCACCTCATCAAGCCCGATAAATCTACCAAAAACACCAAATCCGTCAAATCCACCCAAAACTTCTCTAAGAAATATAATCCCAAAAAGCAGTGCAAAAATACTGCTTAGTGTTTTGTTTGTGCTGTGGCTTTTTTGGCTTAGAAATGCTTTTATCCCCCAAGCTAGTGCCATAACCCCTGCCACAGCACAAATATTTTTGCCAAAATACACAGCAAGCGGATAGGAAATGCTTAAGCACACAAACACTACATTAAACGCGACTAGAGCGCACTTTTTGGCAAAATCTTTGTCGTTTTGCAATTTGAGTGCTTTCATAGCCTCTTTTAGTGGGCTTAAAAAAGAAAATCTGTGAATTTTTGGCATTTTTTAGAATCTTTATGATTCTTTGTTTGTGCTAAGTGTCTTGTAGACAATGTCTATGATGTCTTGGAGGGTTTGGACTTCTTTGAAATCAGGTGCTTCCATACGATAGCCCGTTTTTTTGCGGATAAAGTCAAGCAAATCAATCGCATCAATGCTATCAATCTCTAAATCGTGGTAGATTTTCGCCTCTGGCGTGATTTTTTCTTCTTTGATTTCAAAAAGCTCAATTAACGCGCCTTTTAGCACTTCAAAGATTTCTTGTTTTTCCATTTATACTCCTTGTTTATGATTTGGCTTAGGCTTTTGCTTGTTCGGTAATGTATTTACTAAGAGTTGCCACGCTATAAAAAATCTCTTTTAGATTCCCTTGCTTGCTATCTAGCTTTAGTCCGTATTGCTTTTGGATAGCAAGTCCTAGCTCTAGCGCATCTACGCTATCAAGTCCCAAGCCGTTATCCTCTGTGCCAAAAAGTGGCATATCATCGCCAATATCACTAGATTTCATATCGGGTAGATTTAGACTTGTGATGATGAGGTTTTTTAGCTCTTCTTTTAATTGATTTAATTCATTTTGGGATTGATTTTGTGGTTTGTCGGTTTGCATTCTCTCTCCTTAAGTTGTGTTTGTAAGCGTGCTGTGAAGTTGCTTGGTTAGCATTCATTTAGTGGTGCGTATAGATTCCCTAGATATTCGTGCAGTGCGCGAACCCTTAGAGAATCGCTTTTGTCTTTTGCAAAATCATCTAAGATGATTTGACTTTCTAGCGAAATCTCGTAGTGTAGTGTTTGAGCTGGCGTATTATACCATTTTGAATCTTTTTGTAGGCTTTTTGGGTGCATTTTGATAAAAATTGCGCTTAAAGATTTCGCGCCGTGTATCGCTATGTAGCTGGCAGCTTTGTGGAAAGAAATTTTATCTTTTGTGCGAGTGCCCTCTGGGAAAATCAGCAGGGATTCCCCGCTTTTTAGAGATTCTATGCTTTTTTGCAGTAGTTCTTCATTAGCTGTGTTTAGGATATAGCCACTTGCTTTTATCGCTCCAAAAAGAAAGATATTTTTGCTTAGAGAGGCTTTGACTACGCAGTTTATATGCGGAATATTTGCAAGTAATAAGACAACATCAAGTAGTGATGGGTGATTTGCGATGATGATTTGACTAGGCTTGGCAGAGGAGATTTTATCAATCGTGGTTTTTGATTTATTTTTGGATTCTATCATTGATTTTTTTGTGGATTTTTCTACTGATTTTTTTGCTGATTCTTGCGCAAATTTTTCTGCTGATTCTACTACTGATTCGTTTGCTTTGAAGCTATAACTTACCCTTTTTGCAAGGCGCATAATCCACAAAAACAAAGCCCACGCATAGCGCACCAAATCGCGACTAAAATACTGCACTTTTTTGTAGCGATGAAGTCTAAGGGCGATGATTGGGATAAAGATGAGATTCCCACTAGCACAGATAATCCCAAAAACCACAAATCCAAAGCAAGCAAAAAGCAAAGCAAGTATTTTTTTACAAATTATTTTTGCTTGTTTTGTGATTTTGTTTTGTGGATTTGGGTGGTTATTTAGCATTTTGTAGCTCTATGTGCCATTTAAATGAATCGTTGTCAATGCTATAAGAAATGTTTTTGGGGGCGTCTTTTTTTGATAGAGTGTTTGTAGCTGCTAGTAAATCTAGCTCGCTTAAAATGATTTCTAAGTCATTTGGGCTTGGTGCTTTGGTGTGAGGTTTGTTTATCTCTAGTGTGGCGTAAAATGCTTTTTTATCCGTATCGCTATCTGTCTTGTGGGGCTGATTTGGCAAACTCACAAGGGCGGCTAGCAGTAAAAAGTCTGGCACATTTTTTTGTGGATTTTGTTTATTTGGGGCGTTTTTTGGGAGGGTGTTTGGGCTTTGCGCTTTGTATGCTAGATATTCACGCGCAAGCCCCTCATAGTAGCTTAGCACAAGCACTTTGTTTGTGTGCTCTGCGTTTTTATTGGCAGATTCTTTATTTATAGCTTCTTTATATGTGATTTCTTGCAATCGCACATAA
The DNA here is from genome assembly GCF_000507845.1 of Helicobacter macacae MIT 99-5501. NCBI lineage: Bacteria > Pseudomonadati > Campylobacterota > Epsilonproteobacteria > Campylobacterales > Helicobacteraceae > Helicobacter > Helicobacter macacae. Next base: position 492,874 of record NZ_KI669454.1, read on the forward strand.
GCGTTTATCATTGCGTATTCTAGGCTAGGATTTGCCGAGATTGCGCTTATTTCGGCGTTGTTGTTGTGGGCTATGGCGAGCAGTGCTGGGGTGGAATTTAGCACAGACATAGAAAAGCTGGTGGGGGATAGTAGGTAGCTATCTTGCAGGCTTAGTAGCATACTAAAGCAACGATTTATCTCGCCCAAAGTGGAGCTAAACACGATAGGGATAGAGCCTAGATTCCATTCATTTATTTTTGGCTGAAGTAGGCTAAAAACACATTTGCTAGCATTGCTAAGTCGCCTGCGCTCTAGAGGCGATAGATGAGAGAGGGCAAAATCTGCCTTGTAAGATTGAAGTTGGGCAAAATCTAGTGTATTTTGATTTTGTGATTTTTGTGATGCGATGAGAGAGGGCAAATCGACATTTGGCGAGATGATAGCTGATATATCATTGATAATGAAGTGTAGCTTATTCATTTTACTCCCAAATGTTTTAGAGATTTTGGCTAGGATTATAACATACATTTTTTCATTTTCTATGCTATAATACCCGCTTATGTGCGCTTGCTTGGTGTTTGTAGTGCTAGTTGTGGCATTTAGCCCAAAAATCCAAAATCGCATATAAATTTTGCTAGTCTTTTTAGGATAAACCTACTTGGGATAAGCCTACATAAGCGCACTTCGCGCTTATAATCAAAGACAAAACATAGGGGTAAAAAATGTTTGATTTTCTCTTAGTGCTTGTAACATTTGGCGTATTTGTTGGCATATTTATGTGGAACAACAGCGATAGTCAGCTCAAATGAGATTTTCTAAATATTGCCTAACTTAAAAAATATCTTTTTATGATAGCTTTCACAAATGGCTTTGTAGGCTAGGTAAGCTAAGAATCAATACTTCTAATATTTTTCAAAATAAGCACTCAAGTAGCACATTCGCACAAGATATTTCGCACAAAATCTAAGGACTTAAATGCTACCACACTTCTCCAAAATCCAGCGGTTTATCATTCGGTGGAAATCCCGCTCTTTGGGACCTGATATAGATTCGATTATCACGGTGCTAAGTGTGCTTATCTATATGGGCAAATCTGACAAAAAAGAAGACAATATGGATAAGCAGCTAGGCATAGCAAAGCATATCCTCTATGATAGGCTAAAGCTAGGTGGAATCGCTAGCTTTGTCCTAGAGCGCGTCATCGTGGAGGTGGGGGAGTTTATCGATGATGAGGGTAAATATATCCGCGCACGAGAAAAAGCCTTTGATGAGTTTGTCCAAAATATACAGCTTTATAGCTTTGCCCTAGATATGCTAGAGGGCGAGGAAAACGCCTCAAAACTTGAAATGCTCCGCTCTGTGATACAAAAATCCTATGATGAAACATATAGCCTAAAAAAAGAAAGCAAGCGAATCTTGCAAGTGCAGGAATCGCGCTTTTTGCACTGATATTTGGCTAGTCAAGCTAGAATCCTTATGGAATCTTTAAGGAATATAAAATGCTTGCAAACCCCACATACAAAAGATGCGCACAAAGAGTGAGTGCCAAACTTTGAGCGCAAACTTCAGCAAAACCTTATAGGAGCGTATAAATGAGCACCGTATTTAGCAAAATCATCAAAGGCGAAATCCCTTGCAATAAAGTCTATGAAAACGATGAGTTTTTGGCGTTTTATGACATTGCACCAAAGGCAAAAGTGCATATCCTAGCTATCCCAAAAAAGGAACTAAAAGATTTCAATGAAATAGATGCTACGCTTATGGGCAAGATGAGTGAGTTTATCCTAGAAGTCGTAGAAAGAGTCGGCATAAAATCTAGTGGCTATCGTCTAATCACAAACATAGGCAAAGACAGCGGACAAGAAGTCCCGCACTTGCATTTTCACATTTTAGGTGGAGAGCGACTTGGTGGGAATTTTGCCTAAGCCCATCTAAAATATCGCAAAATACTAGCAAATCTACAAAATTAAACAAAATCTAAAGCTACCCCAAAGATAGCAAAAAGCCAAAATCTACCAAAATCCATAAATAGAAATAGGAAACTAAACAATGCAAACCCTCCAAAACAAAGCCAAAATCCTCATTGAAGCATTGCCATATATTCAGCGATTTGGTGGCAAAATCATCGTCATCAAATACGGCGGGAGTGCTATGGAAGATGAAAATCTAAAAAAAAGTGTGGTGCTTGATATTGCACTGCTAAAATCCATAGGCTTTAAGCCTGTCATCATTCACGGCGGTGGCAAAGACATAAGCAAGTGGATAAATAAGCTAGGTGGGGAAGCGAGGTTTGAGGAGGGATTCCGCGTAACTGATGAGAATGCGCTACAAGTGGCTGAAATGGTGCTAAACTACATAAACAAATCTTTGGTGGGCTATATGGGGAGCTTTGGCGTGAGGGCGGTGGGGATAAGTGGCAAAGACGGAGGCACGCTAAAGGCGAGCAAAAAGCTCATAAATGGCAAGGATATAGGGTTTGTCGGTAGCGTAGAATCTGTGGATACCAAGCTTATCACAAGCCTAATTGAAAATGACTTTGTCCCTGTGATATGCCCTGTGAGTGCTGATGAGAAAGGGCAGGGGTATAATATCAATGCTGATGACGCGGCTTGTGCCATAGCTCAAGGGCTAAATGCAGAAAAGCTAGTGTTTTTAAGCGATATAGAGGGAATATATAAAGACTTTAGCGACAAATCAAGCCTAATCACAATCCTTAAAATAAGTGAGGCAAAAAACCTCCTAAAAAGTGAGGGCGTGAGCGGAGGCATACTGCCTAAGCTACAAAACTGCATAGAAGCCATAGAAAATGGCGTATCGCGCGTGCATATCATCGATGGCAGGATACAGCACTGCTTGCTATTAGAGTTTTTCACTGATAGAGGTATAGGCACGGCGATTTTGCGCGACTAGCTTTTGTGTGGTTAATTTTGTGTGATAAATCCGCACGCAAAAATAGTAAACACAAAAAACCAACAATCCCAAAAAACAAAAATCAAGGAAAAAACGATGAGCTATAAAACACCAAAACAACCCAGCAAAGCAAAAAAAGATTCTAGTATCTCTCAAGCCCAAAAAAGTGCTATTTTGCCCATATACTCGCGACAAGAAGTTGTGTTTTGCTATGGTAAGGGCGTGTATCTCTATGATACGCAAGGAAAAAAGTATCTAGACTTTGGTGCAGGCATAGCGGTAAATGCACTAGGATACGCGCACAAAGACTTCACAAATGCTCTAAAAAAGCAAGCCCAAAAATTACTACACATTTCCAATCTCTACTACAACACCTCTGCGATAAAAGCTGCAAATAAGCTAGCAAAAGCCTCAAACCTATCAAAAGTGTTTTTTACAAATAGTGGTGCAGAAGCCATAGAAGGTGCGCTAAAAGTGGCAAAAAAATACGCTTATAACAAAGGCATATCCCACCCCAAAATCATCGCTTTTAAAAACTCCTTTCACGGACGCACTTTGGGTGCGCTATCTGTTACAGGAAATGAGAGTTATCAAAAGCCCTTCAAGCCTTTGCTAGATTGGGTAGAGTTCGCTGAATTTAACGACATAAAAAGTGTAGAAAAAATCATCGCTAAACAGGATTTAAAAAAAGATTCCAAAGTATGCGCAATAATCCTAGAGCCCGTGCAAGGCGAGAGTGGAATCCTCCCTGCCAAAGCGAAGTTTTTGCGTGAGTTGCGACATATTTGCAAGGGCAAAGATATATTGCTTATCCTTGATGAAATCCAATGTGGTATGGCAAGAAGTGGCACTATGTTTGCCTACCAGCAATACGGCATAATGCCAGATATTCTTACCACTGCAAAAGCACTAGGCTGTGGTGTGCCTGTGGGGGCGTTTGTCCTAAGCGAAAAAGTCGCGCAAAATTCGCTTACAAAAGGCGAGCACGGAAGCACTTATGGGGGCAATCCTTTTGCTTGCGCGGCGGTTTGCAAGGTGTTTGATATTTTTGAGAAAGAGGGGATTTTGGAGCGGGTAAATCAAAACGCAGTGCTACTAAAAGACGCGCTAGAATCGCTAAAATTTGACTTCATAAAAGAAGTGCGAAGTGTCGGGCTACTCGCAGGTATGGAGCTAGATGAAAGCGTGAAAATAAGCCAAGTGATAGAATCCGCTCGCAAAAAAGGGCTAATCATCTTGCCCGCAGGCAAAAACACCCTGCGCTTTGCCCCACCGCTAATCATCAAGCCAAAGCATATCAAGCAAATGCAAAAAATCCTAGAATCCGCCCTAAAGGAATTTGCTTAAATTTGCATAAACTTACCTAAAGTCTTTTGGCACAAAATCTAATCGTGCCAAAATCTAAAAAACTTGCTTAAAATCCAAAAATCACGCTAAAAAAAAACGGCTAAAAAATTACAAAAGACTATCCACGCAAAACTATCTAGCAGGACTATAAAATGCACAAATGTCATAAATAAAAAGCGCGTGGCATTTATCAAAAATAATGAAAATATACATAATAATAAACTAAAAAATGGCTATAATAGATTTTATTTCACTAAAATCTTGTCTCAAGGATAGGGCTATGAAAATCCAAAAATTACCCCCAAAATCTCTCACCCCCCCCCCCTCTAAGCCTTTCTAATATAAAAATGCCAAATACAAAAATACCAAAATCTTTATTTGCACTTTTTCAGAGTGTCTTTTGTGCTCCAAAGTCTTGGACAAAATCTGCTATTAAGTTTTTTGATAGAATTTGTGCTCTAGCTTTTGCTTCTTTCGTATTTTGTGGCACTGCTTGCCTTGCTGAAGTAAGTGGTGGGTTTGTCGGAGCGTATTACGGTTATGGCGAGTTTAGGCAAGTATCTAGTGGCACTTTTGGCTTGGGTGGTGTGCCTATCGCCACAGGAGCGACAACGATAAAGGCTGATAGCTTTAGCACGGGGGTTAGCTTAGGCTACAAGCATTTTTTCAATCCTTATTTGGGGCTACGACTTTATGGAGAGATTAGCGTATATGTGCCAGAGTTTAGGTTTGAGGGAGAGGTAGAGGACACTACGCTTATAAATTATGGAGCAAATTTAGATTTGCTAGTGAATTTTATCGCAAAGCCAGAGATAGATTTTGGGATTTTCGTAGGTGGTGGTGTGGGGGCAAATACTTATGTAGCTAAGGAAATAGAGCAGCTTAAAAAAGATATTAGAGAGTATGGCTTGGGATTTAGGGTAAATGATACAAGGCTTGATGTCGCACTAAATGCGGGCGTGCGATTTCACTTCGCTAGGAGGCACGGCATAGAGCTAGGTAGCAGAGTGCCTTTCTACCCCGCTGTGGTGCTAAATGAGAATCTTTATGAAGCAGGTGCGAGTATAAATCTAAAGATTGAATATGTGCATATATACAATGTCTTTGTGCGATATACTTTTAGGTTTTAGTAGATTTTATGGAATCTAGCTTCTTAAGCGCGATTAAGTCGCTTTGTGAAAAAACTTCGCTTGCAAATTTTTGTAAAAAATATCGCAAAAATTCCACACAAAATCTTGCAAAATTCTTGCAAACTTTTGCACAACTTCACACAAACAAAGCAAAAAACTAAATCAAACCCACCAAACTAAAATCTATACCCAACCGTGGCATTTGCGCCATAGAAGTATAGGCTTTGCCCAAGTGTTTTAGATATGCTTTGCGTGCTGATTAGTGATTGGATAGAGGCTTCTACGCCTAGAGTTACGCCATTTGTGAAGTCTTTTTGGAAGCCAAGTGCCCCTCTTACCTTGTGGCTATGAGGTGTGCCAAAGCTAATAAAATCCCCACTAGGATATGCAAAATCTATGGATTTTTGGGAGCTAAAGGCTAGGTATTCATACTCGATTTTGCCTAGCAAAACTCCTTTTTTGGATTCTGCTGTATTTGCAGTGCGCTCTCCACCAAATGCCCTTTCTCTTAAGCGTAGTTGCGCTTCTAGTCCCACGATAAGCCCTAAATGATAGGCTTTGTAGCCCTGTGTCTTTAGCGCGATAGAGGTGCTTTGTGGCGTGTTTGATTGCTCACTAGATTCTGCAAAGCTAGGGAGTATATTGACACTTTGATGAAGTCCAAGATATGGAGTGGCTATGAAGTTTGATAGACGCACTACCTCATAGCCCACACTAGAATCTAGCGCGACTTGATAGAGGCTTAGACTAGATTTTAGGCTAGGATTTCCCCACAGAAGTGTGGTATCTACTTCTCTACTTGAGTCTATAAATGTCATAAATCCACCAAGCCCTACTTTTAGCCCAAATCTGCTATCTCTAGTGAGTGGTGTGAAAAATATCGCCTCTGCTCCTGCGGTGTGAGAAGTAAGGCTTGAGCCGTAAGAAAGAAGCGTGCTTGTGGCATTATCTTTTATCGCGCTATAAATGTATCCTGCCTCTATCTCAAGTGAAGAGCTGCCAAAATAGCTTGCAAAGTCTTTTGCATACCCAAGTCTAACTCCTCCTCCTCCTCCAGATATTTTGCTACTAGATTGCAAAATCCCTCCTATGAAGCCTATTTCTAGCGAGTTTGTTTTGATTTTGCTTGTGTGGCTTGTGTAGGATATGGGATAGGATAGGTTTGATTTTAGTATGCTTATAAGGCTAAATGGTGCGGATAGGAGCGTGAATGCGCTTTGGTTTAGCAAATCCGCGCTTTGAGTTAGGCGAGGTGAAGTCGCGCCATTTGTAGTGTAGATTTGACTTCCTAGTGCGTTTAGGGTGGATTTTTGGTTTGGCTCTAGCGAGGAAGTGAAGCTAGCGATTTTGGCTGTGTCTAGATTTACGGTTAGGGTTTTATTTTGGTTTTGCAGGCTTGAAGTGGCAAATTCTGTATTGCCATTGATAAGAGAGATATTGCTCCCTGTTTTAAGAGTGCCTGTGATAAACTGATGAGTTCCTCCGCTTGCGCCTTGTGCGTCAATGATGATTTGTCCAGAGTTGGTTACATTTCCTTGAATTTTACCCATCACTCCATTTAGCGCACCGATTGTAAGCGTGCTACCTGATTTGTTTTGCACTCCACCTGTGGCACTCAAAGTCCCACCGTAGATTCCTATACTAGAACTTTGCCCATCTTTTGGCTCGCTTATAAGCTGTCCTGTGATAGTGATTGTTCCGCCATAATTTGTGATATTGCCACCACCGCAACCGCTGACTTGACACACTATATTTGAATTTTCTTGTCCGCCATTATATACGCTACCACCGATTGTAATCGTTCCGCCATTATTTGTGATATTTGCCACACTTGAGGGACTAGCACCAGCTAATGCAACTTTTTGCCCTATGTTGTATATACTTGTATTGCGTATGGATATATCGCCACCATTATTGGTAATGCTACCATAATTTCGTGCACTACTTGCCGTAATTGAAATCGTGGCGTTTTGCGCACTCATACTTCCACGATTTGTAAAGCCTTTGCCCTCAATGCTAAGATTTCCACCATTTGTAACGCGTATATTTGTATTAAAAAGCGTAGCAAAATCGCCATTTTTAAAACTAAGCGAGCCACTATTGATAGTTAGCGAATTTCCAAGATTGAATGATTCAAATCCTTGCATAATGAGATTTGAATGTGGATTGATAGTCATTGTGCCTATAAAAAATGGCTTGTCTTTGCGTTGACTTGCGGGATTTGGTGGTAATGTTGCATTAAGCGTTAGCGTGGAATCTGTATCGCCATTTGTAGAATATGTAAAACTATATGAATAATCGCCAAAGACACATTCCCAATAACTACTGCAATTCATTACTGCATTATGCGTTTGCGATTCGCCACCATTTAGCGTAATAGAGCTAGGCAGTCTGCCTATATAATCAAACGCGTAAACACTGCTTCCCCCCCCCCCAACAAAAAAGGTATAAAACCACAAAGATATTAGCGCATTTTTGGCAAAGGCTAGGTGGGTTTTTGTAGGTATCATAGTGCTTCACGCTATATGCTTCCATAAATCTATGTTTTTTAAAATTTAGGCTTTTTGGGGACTACCAAATCACTGCGAACTTCAATAGTGGTGTGGACATTTCCGCGTGGATTAAATTCTGCGGTGAGCTTTATCCACTTGGGTTTTAGCTTGGATTTTAGTGTGGAGTAGATTTCGTTTATGCTTGCTTCGTGGCTTATGTGGCGCGACATAAAGGAGTTTATGTAGAGTTTGATAGCTTTTAGCTCTACAAGCCATTTATCAGGGATATACTCTAGTCGCAAAGTAGCAAAATCAGGGTAGCCACTGCGCGGGCAAAGGCAACAAAATTCTGGCAAAGTGATTTTGATAATATAGTCGTTTGGTGCGGTGTTTTGCCATAGCTCTAAGTCTTTTTGCACGGTAAAATTTTGGATTTGCTTCTCTCCGTATCGATTTGACTGCTTGGTGGATTTTGCATTTTTGATTGGGGATTTGTTTGTGGGTTTGTTTTGAGTTTTGCTTGGATTTTTGGGTGGCATTTGATTTCCTTAAGTCTTGTGAGTTTGCTTTGTGGGTATTTGCCTTTTGTGAGTGTTTATTTTGCAAGTATTTTGTGCTTTTTGTAAGGTGGGTTTATTTTGGGAATTATAGCACGCGTGATGAAATATTTGATTTGTCAAAAGCGATTTTCGTGCATAGATTTTGCTAGATTTGGGAGGCAAGGGTAGTGCTAGAGGATTTTAGCGATTGCACCATAGTGCTACACTTTTGGCACTACACTTTGTGCGTTTTGCGGATATTGCGGATATTTGGGTGTATTTGTGCAAAAAGCAAGTGGTAAGGCAAATCTAAAATCTAACAATCAGCCTTGCATTTAGCGTGTAGTTTTGCTGTCGTTTGGCATTTGCAGAAATACTAAATCCATCTTGATTGACGCCGAAAAAATTATCAAACACGACAGCAGAATGCACAGACTTGATGAAAGGGAGCTGCCCAGCAAACTCAAAACCAAATCGCCCCATATCCACTCGTAATCCTGCGTTTAGTGCAAGGTTTACATTGCCTATACCAAAATCCTTACTTGGCGTGCCAGAGAGGTTTAGCAGTCCTGTGTATAGCCCTGCAAACACACCAAATCTGTATGATTTCTCATTTTTTTGGGTGGCGATTAAGTTGGCTAGTATATCAAGTCCTATGCCGTGTCTAGCCCATATCGTTTGGGCTGGATTGGTGGGGAATTTGCTATGAGAAATGTTTATATCGCCATAATACCTTAGCCCCACATACTTGCCAAAAAAGTGGCTACCACCTAGCATAAGCCCGTAATTAAGCCCGCTAGCTTTTTTTGTGGGGTTTTGAGTGCCGTCTACTTTTTCTTGCATTTGGGATTGAAGCCCACCTACTTCAAGCCCTAAGAAAAAGTTGTTTTTTGATAGATTTCTGCGTGTTTGTTTTGCTTGTATTTTGGCTTGCTTTTTTTCTTGCTTTTGGGCGTATTTTTGAGATTTTGTTAGATTTTTGGTGGTTTGTTTATCTGTTTGCTCATCTGCAGAGGCTCTATTTGCACTTTGCATTTTTAGGGCTTCTATTTCTTTTTGGAGTTGCAAGATTTGCAAATCTTTTTCTTGCGCTTCTGTCTGAGAAGCGGCTGAAGTGTTGCCTTGTGCTAATGCTAGGCTAGATGATAAAATCACTGTGCTTATTGTTGCACCTATCGTTGTTTTTATCAAGGTAGTAGAAAGGCATTTCATAATGTGTCCTTTTAATTTTTGATTTTGCTTATTGTATGGTTGGGGGGCAGGTTTGATTGGAATGTCTTGCGTAAAAACACTAAAAACACATAATTGTAGCGCGTTTTTTTTTTTTTTTTGTTAAACAAGGTGTGGGTTTTGTGTTTTTGGTGCTTTTATTGATTTGAGTAGTTTGGCGATGATTTGCTAAAACGGTTAAGAAATAGCACAATCCAAAGCAGAATCAAAAAAAGTATAAAATCTTGGCGAGATAAAAAGAGTGGATAAACGCAAAAAAGATGAAAAATCGTGCTAGTGGGATTCTAGGAATTTTTTGGCAGCTTTTATGTGGAGGATTTGGGATTTGACTTGGTTTTGTTGAGATTCTAGCATTGTTATGATTTGGGCTAGAATCTCTTTTGTCTCCTCTAGCTCCTCTAGGCTATATTTTGCTAGCTCTTCTTGGCTAGGGAGATTATCTACCGCTATGCCTGCTTTGGCAGAGTCTTTGGAGATAAGCGCGATTTTTAGCTCATTAAGCCAATTCATTTGGGTGGATTTCCCTCCACGCTTCAAGTAGTCCTTTTACGACATTTACGACAATGTCTACTTTTTCGGGGTTGTTTTCGACATTGGCTTGGGTTAGGAGTTTGATTTGATGAGTGTATAGCCCTGTGAGATAGACTGCTACTTCGCCTCCGCGCTCATAGTCAAGCACATTTAGTAGCTCTGTGAAAATATCAGTTACGCGGTTTATGTAGTAGATTTTTTTCTCAATGTCGCCATTTTCCATATTTACTTTGATTTGTCCAGCGAAGCGCAAGATTCCCTCATAGAGCATTTCTATGAGCTTAGCAGGGGATTCCACAGAGATTTCGTTTTGTTGGTAGAGGGCGTAGGCGTTACTTCTCATTTGAGTGTCCTTTAGATTCTAAATTCTACAAAGCTATTTTCTAGCGATAGATTGGTCTATCATCATTTGCACCGAGCCAAAAGCGTTTTTTGTCTTTGCTATTTGACTATCATAGGCAGCAAACCGACTTGCCATCGCTTCATACTTGCTATCAAGTAGCTCATTTGCACTTTTTTTGTCTTTTTGCAATTTTTTTGCATCGCGCTCTAGTGATGAGCTGTATGATTCAAGCCTTGAATTACTACCATCGACTAAATCCCCCAAAAATTTATCGATTTTGACAAAAACTCCGTCAATATGGACATCTTCGCCTTTGTAGTTTTTTTTCTCATAGCCGTAGAAAAACTCCTCTGTTTCTTGCGGCTGGCTTGACACTTGGGATTTTAGAGTGGATTCATCTAGGAGCATTACGCCTTTGTCATTTAGCGAGATTCCATAGTTCATCAAACTTCGTAGCTTGGAGTTTACTAACTCCGAGTAGGAAATCTCTCTATTTAGCGCGGTGCGGATAGAGCGAATGTCGCTTACGCCATTAAAAATCCCTGCGATTTTGCTATCCTCATCAAAGCGAGTGCTTTCATCTAGCTTTGGCACAAGCTCATTATAGGCTTTGACAAAGTCTTTTACTTGCTCGATGATAGCTTCATCATCGCGCCCTATGCTGATAATAGCTGGCTTGCCCTCTTCGGTGGTGGATTTTAGGGTGAGAGAAACACCATTTATGACATCATTTATCTCATTGCTTGGCCGAGATACTCGCGCTCCGTTGTAGGAGATTTCCGCGTCTTGTGCTTTTTGGACATTTCTCACTTTGAAAAGCGACTCTTGCAGTTTGGAGTAGTTTTGTATCGTCCCTGCACGCAATCCCGTATCCTCTAATGCTTGCTTATCTGCTGGGGTGTTTGTGCTGATTTTGATTTCGCCTACTTCGGAGTATAGCTCTAGATGTCCTTGTCCATCGGTTTTAGCGTGCATTCCTGCGATATTTTCTATCGCTTCGGCAATGATTTTGGCATTTTGCTCGCTAGTGTTTTTTTCTTTTGTCATTTTTGCCAAATCAAGCGGAACCGTGCCTATGGTAATCGTGCCACTTAGCTTGCCCGCTTTTACGGCGTTGCTTGCTTGGTATATGGGGTCATCGCCTGTTTTTGTTTGTCTAAACCCTAGCTCGCGTGCTTTTGTCCCCTCGACTTCTATCTCATTGCCACGCAAGTCATTGATGATAAGTCCCTTGCCGTCTTTGTCAAGCCCTATGTGGATTTGGCTATCTAGCAAATCTTTTAGCTCACTATTTTGTGCGATTGCTTCTTTTATCGCCTCTTTTAGCGCGAGGGTAGAATCCCCCAAGCCGTCAGTCTTTAGCTTCACGCTTACAGATTGGGTTTCTCCTTTTTTGTCCTTTAGCTTTAGTGTCAAATCCCCATCTTGCAAATCAAGGACATTGCTAGAAATGTTTTCGGTGCGGAGGATAGAGCCAAAGTAGATTCTGCTTTCATCGCCCATTCCTTTGGAATTCATCATTAGTTGATATGGCTTAGAGCCACCTGTTTTCATCACTGTGCCGATGACTTCGCCATTTGTCTCATCAGTGATTGCTTGGGCTACATCGCCTACTGACATACCGCTTACTATGTCGATAGTGTAGGTTCTGCCTTTGGTGTAGAAGCTTAGTTTGACATCGCTATCGCTAAATACGCTATCTCGGCTTTCAAATTTCCCACCTACTTCGTTTATGTCGCCTTGTGCGAGGCTATGGACATCGATTTTTATGTCTTGTGGTGGGACACCGCTTGATACGCTTGCTTTTATGGCGTCATTGTTGATTTCTGTGCTTCGCCCTAGATAGCTTGAGTAGTCGCCTAGTGTCCTAGCAGGAGCGCGGAGCGCGGATATGAGGGTTTGGATTTCAGTTAGGGTTTTTTGCTTTTCGACATTTTCTTCCATTTTGCGCTCTATGGGCTTTACCATAGCTTTTTCATCAGCTTCTCTTAGCTTATCAATGACTTCATAGCTCAAAATCCCGCTTCCAGCACCCAGAGAGTTTATTTTGCCGATTGCCATTTTAGCTCCTTATCGTTCTTTTGTGGGTATTGTGTTTGGCTTTTGGTTGGTGGCTACTTGCGTTTGCTTTATTTGTAGCTACCAAAACCGTTGCAAAACTGTCGCAAAACACTGCAAAATCACTGCGTTTCCAAGCAAAATCTACGCCAAGTTTGCGCTTCGCGCTTCTGCTTGTGATACTACTTGCGCATTTTGTAGTTGCACTTCCGCACTTCTACATTTTTTCTGGCGAAGTTTTGCCTCTAGCGAAGTTTTGCAAAATTTATTTTTTGTGTATGAGCTATTATCGACTTATTGCAGGATTGTTTTTAGTTTTGTGTGCTAGATTGTGGTTTGGGGGCTAAGATAGTAGCGCAAAATGGGCTAAAATAGAGAGCTAAAAGCAATCAATAAAAATCAAGCAGGAATTTTTGGAGTATTTTAAAATGTATGTGTGGTATTAGAAATCGTGCAAGAATCAAAAATTAAGGGAATTTTAGTGGTGTTGCAAAGAATCATAGAAGAATCAAAAAGCTAGATTTTAATAAGGATTTGTAAAATCTAGCTTTGATTTTTGTAAAAGATTCATATCTATCTTAGTCTGTGAATATGTTTTACTAGCTATTTGTCCCGCTAGCTATTTGCCTTGCTAGAAAATAGCTCTTGCTAGCTTGTTTTATCAAAGATAAGTCCTAGCGTTTCATTCATTTTGCGTGCAAGCTCTATGGCATCTCTGCTAGGGATTTCGCGGATAATCTTGCCACTATTTGGTTCTTTTACCGTTACTACAAGCCCTCGAATATCCTCGCTGTAACTGAAATTTATATCCGTGCCAATATCACGCATTTTTTTATTCATTTCTTTGCTAAGATTGACTAAATCTTGTTTGGTTTGCGCCGAATCTTGCTCTTGTGTGGCTTTGCGTTTTTCATCTTGCGTTGCGTTTGAAGCGCGTAGATTTGAAGCTCGCACGGTATCCATTCCTCGTGCTTCTCCTGCAGAACTAGCCATATTATAAAGAGTGTCTCTAATAGTAGAGACTTGCGCTGTATTAACCTCTGCCATAATGACCTCCTTGTGATTTTGGTTAGGTTGAACACCAAATATCGACTATTTATAAAAAATTTTTATTTGCTTTTGTTTATTTGCTTTTTGAGATGACTTCTAGTGGGTCAATATGCTTATCCTTTTGGGTTATTTCTAGTCCTAGTCGTTGGGATACTCTGCCTATGGTGTAGCCTTTTTTTACGATAAATCCGGGCTTGACTGTCGGGGCGATTTTGTCAAGCTGGGAATATATGGTAAATATTTCATTGCCGTGCTCAATAACCACGACTTTTTTTAGCATAGAAGAGACTTCTTTGGCAAAGACTACTTTCCCTTCAAAGATATTTTGCACCACAGCATTTGGCACTTTTGATATGAGTGTTATGGATTGGTTGAATACTTTTAGATTATAGACAGGGTCGTTATATTGCCCGAAAGTTTGCTCTACGGTGTAATACTCTAGTGGCGAGATAGTTTTTGGTCCCGTGTATTTCATCACAGGGACATCTTTGTAGCTATTTGCCACTTGCAAGATTTTGGGTGCTTCTTTTGTAGGTGGCGCAGGGGTTTGCGCTTGTGGGGTAGTGGCTTGCTGGGATTTTGCTTGCTTTTCTCTCTCTAGTCGTTCTTTTTCTTGCCTCTCTTTTTCGGCAGCAATGGCTTTTTGTCGTTCTTTTTCGATTTCTTTTTGGGTTTTGGCTTTTATTATGTTTAGCTCTTGGAGGATATTATCAAGCCCATCTCTTTCTTTGCTGATTTGGAGTAGTCTTTCGTTGTAATCATTTAGCTCGGCTTGAAGTTTTTCATTTAGTAGATTTTGCTCATTTATCATTCTTTGGAGTTGTTCTTTGCGATTTTGCTGCGTGCCGATTAGATGAGTGATTTCATCGATATTTTTGGTAATTGAGCCGATTTGCTCGGCGATTTTGCCTTGCTTTTCGCTTAAGCCTACGATTTTTTCTTTTGTCTGCTTAGTGAGAATCTCAAAAATATCCTCAAGTATGACATCATCTGGAGAAATCACGCTTTGTTTGTCAAGCACAAGCTGAAATGTCAAGTCTTTTATGATTAGGTTTGCGATATAAAATTGGATTTTTGATTTTTCTTCTTCGAGTGTTCTTAGAGCTTTTCGTAAGCCATCTAGTCGTCTTTCTTGGGTTTGGTTTTGGCTTTGATTTTGGGTTATGTTTTTTTGGATAAATGTGATTTGTTCGCGTAGTTTTGTGATTTGTCGTTTGCGCTCGTTTATGGTGTTGCCAAGAGTGGTTAGACGATTTGAGATTTTGCGCTCTTCTTGGGCTTTTTGCTGAAGTTTTGCTTTGTTGTCTTGTATGTCTTTTTCAATGTCTTTTATGCTTTTTGTGTTTGCGCTAAGTGGGCTTAGTCCCACTAGCAAAGCGCACGCGCCAAGTGAAAGAAGCACACTGCCAAATGCGCTAGATACGATTTGCAATCGCTTTGGCTTGTGCGCTAGGCTAGATTTTGCCATTATGCACGCCTTTGGAGTAGTATCGCCACGATTACGGAGGAAAGGCACACAAGCAGTGAAGTAAATAGCAAAATCATAAAATCAATCGCAAATCTAAACATTTCTTTTTGTAGCTCTAGTGCTTGGACGATACTTTCTGCCATAGAGGTGTTTGCGCCATACAAAAACACAATGATAATCACACAAGTAGAGATAAGCGCGTCATAGATAGCATTTCTAAAGAAAAAGCGGTTTTTTAGCCAAAATCCCGCACCCATATAGCCCATAATCTCTATGCGTCTATGATGCTCAAAATGCCAAATGCGAATCTGGTCTATCATCAGTAGTAGGCTTAGTATCGCTATAAGCACTGCAAAAAGCTGTGTGCTAAACTTGACTAGAAATAGCAAGCGATAGGTTTGGTTGTGTGTCTTGCTGAAAGATTCTGCTTTGATTATGCTTGGAATCTTTGCAAGGGTGGATTCGATTTTTTCTAGTCGCTTGAGGTTGGGGAAAGACTCTAGCTTAAGGTTGTAGTATAGGGATAGTTGTTTTTTGACATTTTCGTAGTCTTCGTTGTTCATATTGGTGCGGATTTTATCTAGCACAAAACTTGGGTCGATAGGCTCTATTGACATAGCTTCAGGGATATTTTGCTTGATAAAATCCAAACTTAGCTTTTGCTTGCTTGCGATGACTATGGAGTAGTTTTGAGAGAGTTTGTCCTCTTTTGTCTCCACAGCACGAGAGACAATCAAAAAGCACTCAAATGCAAAAAGTAGTGCCACCAAAGGTAGAATCAAAAAGAAATGTTGCTTAATGTTGCTCATAGATTGCATTCCTTTCTCCATCGATTATCAAATGACGATAGTTGATATTTATCCGCACAGGCACGCGGTGAGTAACCACCATAATTGTCATCTCTAATTGCTCATTTGCGCTCTTTAGCAAGCTCCAAATCATATCGCTTGAGAAGTCATCAAGATTGCCTGTGGGTTCATCGGCAAGAATAAGGCTAGGGCGATGTGCAATAGCGCGAGCCATAGCTACTCTTTGCTGCTCGCCACCGCTTAGCTCTAGGGGGCATTTGTTTGCTTTGTGAAGCAGTCCTATGTGGGTTAGGAGTTTTTCTGTTTGGGTGTGGATAGCGTCTTTTTTGTAGCCATTTATGTGCATAGGTAGAGCGATATTTTTCTCCACGCTCCATTCTTCGATTAGCTTGTAGTCTTGAAACACAATTCCTATGCGCTGTCGCAAGCGAGCGATTGCGCGTTGATTGTGCTTGGATAGGTTTATATCAAGCACAGATAGATTTCCGCCCATAGCTAGTAGTCCACCATAAAGCGAGCTAAGAAGCGTGCTTTTGCCACTTCCGCTTGGACCAGAGACAAATACAAAATCTTTGTGGTGGATTTCAAAATTTGCATTTACGATGACAGGCTCTTCGCGCTGATAGCCTAGTGTTAGATTTTCTGCTTTGATTATGCTCATAGTTTCTCCAATAACGCGATAAATCTTTTGTGTGCCTCTGTCGTGGCTTTCGTAGGGAGTGGAGGCTCTTTGAGATAGTAGGAATCTACTTGCTTGTGATACATCTCAAATACGACTACGCAGCTCATAGGCTGGGCAAAATCCCCCATACGCACGATAAAAGCAAGCCTTGCAAAATCTTTGGATTTTTGGCTAGCAAAAATATCGCTGATATGCAAAAATCCATTTGCAAATACCTGCTTATGATTGATTAAGCTACTTAGTTTTGGCTGTTTTGTCAAAATGGATTTTACCAAGTTTTTGTCAAAAAGAAAATGTGATTTTAAAAGAATTGCACGATTTTTGCGCAAAGATTGCACTTTTAGCGTAAAAATATTTTTGTTTTGTCTAAGCCAGCGTGCTTGGTATTTGCTGATGATTTGGCTAGATAGTGCTTGGGTAGAATCTTTTGAGTTAGATTTTTGGCTAGATTTTGGGTTGTATTCTATCGTGGCAGTGGGGTTTGTTTCGCCATTATTAGCAAAATCGTTTTTTTCAAAATCTTGTGGTGTTTGAATGCTAGATTCTATCGTCATTTTCTGTGTCATTTTTCGCGCTATTTTTGTGGTGCTTTGCTTTTTTTTATTTGGTGTGGGTTGTGGATTTTGGAGGTTTTTGGATATGCTAAGTGCGTCTTTGAAGTAGATTTCATCATCAGTTTTTAGCTCCAAAATCCCACCCTTTTTTAGCACGCGAAGTGCTAGGGCTAAAAAATGCTCGCTAAAAACGCGGCGAGAGGGTGAGTCATTCCACGGCACAGGGAAGTGCAAAAATATGCAATTTAGGCTATTTGAGGGCAATATTTCTAAAAGCACCCTTGCATCAAAATGTAAGATAAAAAGATTTTGCAAATTTGAAATGGCGATGTTTTTTAGCACCTGCTCAATAGATGGGGTATGCACCTCAAGTCCTATGAATATGTCATTTGGATTTTGCTTGGCAAGGTGGAGGATATGTCGTCCGCTACCAAAGCCGATTTCTAGGAATATTTTGGGAGATTTTGCGGGGAGTTTGGCAGGAGATTTTGTCGTGGTTTTGGTAGTTGTTTTATCAGGCTTGGATTTGGGCGTGGCAGAATCCAAACTTATCTCAAATGCGCTAAAAACACGCTCTAGTAGCTCCTTTGGCGAGAGCAAAAAAGCTAGGGAGTGATTGCTAGTTGGGTGTGAAGCGTGCGAAGTGTGTGGGCTAGGGTGGTGTAAGTTTAGGTTTTGCAAATTTTGATTGTGTGGATTTGAGTTGCGTAAATTTTGCAGACTTAAATTGTGTGGGTTTAGATTATGTGAGATGACTTCATAGTCTTGGCTTATGACTTCAAGTGCGGTTTTTAGCGTTGCCACAGGTGTGGGGCGCGTGATTTTTAGCCCATTTATCAGCAAATCATTACTCCGCACTATTTCTTGGAGGAAAAATATATTTTTGTCAAATTTTATGGGGATAAGGGCTAGATTTTGGGATTTTAGGCTTTGGAGTTTGGGATAGATTTTTAGATTTTGGGTGTTGGCAAGTGATGCAAGTGGGGTAAGCGAGGTGGTGGCAAGCGATTTGTTTTTAACCGTATCGCTTTGGTTAAGCGTGTTTATTGCACGAAGCAGGGCGCACTCTTGGCTTAAGTTTATTTGGTTTTTGGCTTTTTGTGCGAGAAAATGTGGCATTTATAGTGTGCTTTTGCTACTCTATCATTAGTAGCACTTCTTTGCTTGGGACAGATTCATTGCCATCGCTATCAAGCGATACGACTTGGTAGGTGTATTTTTTGCCTTTTTGCATTTCTTTGTCGGTAAATACATTTTGCGTGGTGTTGCTAAATCGTAGCTGGGTGGATTTTTTGCCATTTTCGCGCCGATAGATTGAGTATGCTTTGACGCGCTCCAAATTTATCACTTCCCACTCAATCACTGCCTTGCCATCTTCTATGGTGGCTTTTAGGATTGTGGGGGAGGGCAGTGGGGGGAGGGTAGAGCCTAGTGTAGCAGATGAGGGGGGATTGCTTGCTACGCCGTCTTTATCAATAGCGATGACTTTGTAGAATCTCTTTAGCCCCTCTTTATTTTGCTTTTCATTTTGGTTTTGTTTGTCGTTTTGCCAAAAGGTTTGATTTTTTTGGAGTTTTTCTACATTTTCGGTGTAGGTGGTTTTGCGCGTTTTTGCGATAGATTTGTAAGGAGTGTCCTCATTGCTTGTGGCATAGATTTCATAGGTTTTTGCTCCCGGGATTGCCTCCCAAGTGAGTGTGATTTCTTTTGCTTTGTCGTTGCTTGCTTGGAGGGTTTCTACCATTGGTGGTTTTGCACGGGTTTTGCCTAGTGCTACTTCGCTAGGGAGGGATTTTATGCTATTTATGTCTTGGGCGATGATACGGTAGGAGTATTGTGCTTCATCATCAAGATTTTCATCAAAATATTCTACAAGCAAGCGATTTTTTACTGTGGCTATGTTTAGGAATTTTCCCTTTGGGCTTTGCCTTTGGATAATGTAGCGCACAATGCTTGGATTTGGGTGAGGACTCCAAATAAGTTTTACTTGCTTTGCGTTGTTTTGGGAAGCGATGACTTTTTCGACAGGGTCGATAAAAGAGGTTTTTATCACAATAGAAGCGGATTTTTTTGAAGTGGCGTTATTGTGTCCTAGAGTTGCGATTTGGAAAGAATACTCCGTCTGTGGCAGGAGGGAATCTAGCACAAAGTGTGTGGCGTTTGGATTTTTTATGGTGGCGATTTTTTTGGTGGTGGAATTTTGGTTGTTTTGGTAAAGCACAAATCCCTTGATATTGGTATTTTCTAGCAGTTCCCACTCAAATGCTATGGAGCTGACATCTGCAATGAAGCGCACTTTGTGAGCGGGGATTGTGGGGAGATTTTCATCGATTTTTTCTTCTTTGTTTAGGAAGCTAAAAGTTTGGGTTTTGTTGGCACAGCCGCTAAGCGATAAAATCAGCAAAAACGCCATAAAAAATAATATTGCAAAGTTTGCTTTCTTGAGATTGCTTGCTGGAGTTTTTGGAGGGTTTTGCATAGAGTGTGAGCTATGTGGTGCTTTTGTGATATGTGGTAGTGTATTCATCGTCAAACAAGCCCAAAATATTGGGGATTTTAATCGCTTCATCAAACTGCCTTTTTCCGAAAATTTTTAGGCAAAATTGTAGCATATCATCAAAAACACTCGCACAAAAAGCGTGGTATTTTTGGGTGTGTGCTAAATCTTTTGCATTTGCAAAATCCACAGAATCTGTGGTGCTAGAATTGATAAGATTTGCAGGCATATATAGCAAGTATGCGTGCAAAAACACGCGCGGGGCAAATGTCTTTGAATGCTCTAAAAGCAATGCCCTAGATTCTTTTTTCATTGACTCTAGGCTAAAGCCATAGGTTGTGTCATAGAGAATGTGGCGATTTAGCTTTTCTAGGTGGGTGCGGATTTGATGAGTGCGCCCTGTGTAGAGCTTGGCAGCTATGAGGGTTATACCATTTGCTTGATTGCTTAGCAGGGGAGCAAATTCACTTTTGGCATAGCGAGCACTTTGGAGTAGATTTTGTGGTGCGTTATGAAAGCTATCTATGTTTGCCATTTTTAGGCGGTTTTTGGGGTGGCGAGCGATTTTGGATTCTATGATTACACGCTCTTTTAGGGGGGAATCTATGAGGGCTAGATAGTATCGCCCGATATTTTTTGCCTTTAGCTCACTGCTTAAAATCGCGTGTGAAGCGTTGTTTTTGGCAATGATGATAGCTCCGCTTGTTTGTTTATCTAGTCTGTGGACTATGCCAGCTCTTTGTTCTCCTGCAAGGTTTGATAGCATTATGTTGTTTTCTTTTAGCCAATCCACAAGGGTTGGCTCTTTTAGGCTTGGTGCGCTATGGACGCACAAAAATGGTGTCTTGCTAAGAATCATAAAATCACTATTT
Organism: Helicobacter macacae MIT 99-5501; assembly: GCF_000507845.1. Classification (NCBI taxonomy): domain Bacteria; kingdom Pseudomonadati; phylum Campylobacterota; class Epsilonproteobacteria; order Campylobacterales; family Helicobacteraceae; genus Helicobacter; species Helicobacter macacae. The sequence continues at coordinate 513,367 of NZ_KI669454.1, forward strand.
TCATAAATTCGCTCAATGTGAATATTTTGGTGTTGGCTTGATTTTGGGCGTGGCTTTGTGGCACTTGGGTTTGCGGCATTTGAGAGAGTAAAATCAGTGGATTTTGCGCTCTCACCTATGGAATCTATGGTGCTAAAATCTGTGGTAGCACAATCAGGGGTAGAATCTTGCTTTTTTATGTGGATTTTGTCGTTTTCTTTTAGGAGGATTCCCCCTTTTTTGCAGGGTTTATTATTTAGACTGACAAGCCCTTTTTTGATTAGATTTAGGACTTGTGATTTGCTTGTGTTTAGGGATTTTGTGAGGTATTCATCAAGGCGGATTTTATCGCTTTTATCTATTTCATCACTGATTTTATCTTTGTTTTGAGCTATCTTAGTGTGTGTAGTTGCTTTAGAATCTAGCTCATTTTGTAGAAATATTTGCATATTTTTATCCTTAAAAACGCATTTATTAAGTCTTTTTGTTGTTTTAGATTTTGCGCGCATTATAGCAATTTTTGGGGTATTTTTACGCAAAGTCGCTATAATGTCGCCTTTTTGGCAGCGCATATTTTGTAGGATATATTTTGCGCTAATTTCGGCGATATATTTCGGAGAAAAAATGCTACTAAACATACAAAATCTAACGAAATTTTATGGCACAAAACTCGCGCTTGATAGCGTATCTCTAAACTTGCAAGAGGGCAAGATAGTGGGGCTTTTGGGTCCAAATGGCAGTGGAAAAACCACGCTTATAAAAGTGCTTTTGGGGCTGCTAAAGCAATATAGCGGGGAGGTGAAGTTTTGTGATAAGCCAATCGATGATATGGCAAAGGCGCATATTGCGTATTTGCCTGATAAAAACCATATCCCATTGCATTGGAATCTAAAATGGGCTTTTGAGTTTTTTGGTGATTTTTTTGACGATTTTGACTATGAGCGGGCGGGGGATTTGAGTGAAAGGCTAAAGCTAGATACAAAATCTAAGATAAAGACTTTTTCAAAAGGAGGTAGAGAAAAAGTCGCTCTGCTTTTGACACTTGCAAGAAAGGCTAGGCTTTATATATTTGATGAGCCAATAGCAGGAGTAGACCCTGTGGCTCGAGAAGAGGTGTTTTCTCTCATAATGAGGTATTGCAAAAATAGCCAAGATACTTCACTAGAATCTTTGCCAAGTAACCCAAATGAGCCAAATGGCTCAAATGGACATATTAGTGCGAAATCTGGCAAAGACTACAATCCCTCCGTGCTTATTGCTACGCATCTTATCTATGATGTCGAGCAGATTTTAGATGAGGCGATATTTTTGTCTTATGGTAAGGTTTTGGCACACAAGTCTGTGGCTGATTTTACGCGAAATGGGCGTGAAAATCCTATCAATTTAGAGCAGGCTTTTAAAGAGGCTTTTTAGAGTGTTTTAAAAGCGCGTTTGAAGGTGTGTTGATAGCGCAGAAATCTCATAAAATATTTGTAGATTTTATATGTTTAAGGAGTGTTGCAAATGAGGAATCTACTAAAGTATGAAATCAAAGAGGGGTTTTTCCCATACTTGGTTATGGGGGTGGTGTTTTGTGTGGCTGTGGTGGGGATTGTAGTGATGATAAAACTTGGAAATGGGCAATATATTTTTACTTCTCCTAGCGATTTGCTTTTTGTCGCAGTATTTGGTGAGATTTGCTGGTTTTTGCTGATTTTTAGCGTGGTTGGATTTGGCGTGGTGCAAGTGATAAATATCATAAATGCTTTTGGAAAGAATCTTTTTGGTGTGTATGGGTATTTGCTTTTTTGTCTGCCTTTGGGGGTTGATAGGATTTTGCTATCAAAGGTGCTTGGGTGCTTTATTTTAATCGGTGCTAGTTTTGTGTATTGTGCTGTGCTTGGATTTGGTGCGTTTGTGTATATTTCAGATTTTAGGTTGCTAGGAGCAGTTGGCGAATTTTTTGAGCGACTTAGTCGTGTGGATTTGGGGGTTAGTATGGCATTTTTTGCTATACATTTGTCGTATTATCTTTGCAAGATTCTTGAGTTTTTGTTGCAGATTTTGCTTACTTTGGCGGTGCTTAATTTTTTGCGCGTTTCAAGTTTTCGCTCTGGGGTTGGGATTGGCATTTTTATAGGGATTTCTATTATGACAAGTATCATAGGGGCTTCGTGCAATGAGGTTTTAAGCATCATAGGGATTTTGCCTTTAAGCACTTCAATGAATGGTTTTTGGGATTCTTTTTCACTATTTTCTATCCAAAGGGATAATTTTTTAGACTTTATGAAAGATTCTCTTAGAATCTCGCTTGTGATTTATAATATTTTTTCTTATATTGTTACGAGTTTGGCTTATTATTTGCTTGCTAGATATTTGATTGTGAGAAAACTTGAGCTTGAGTGATTCTTATTTTGATATTTTGGCTGATATTTTGGGTGGTTGTGTAAAATTTTGGAGGAAATTTAAAAAAGTGCAAGGCTACAAAACAAAGCAAAAAAGGGCTAATTTTTGTGATTTTGCGTGCTAATGTTTTGCCTAATTTTTTAGATTGCAAGCAAAGTTTTGTGTGCTTTAGGGCTTTTGGAGTGCAAAAATTACTCTAAAATGCCTAAAAACCTTGACAACAAAAAAGCAAAAGTGCTATAATCCCTCGCAATGCCGATTCTTTATGGTTGGAATCGACCAAATTCCTAAGTCAAGGATATTTATTATGAAACAAATGCTTAAGGAACTAGGCTTGAGGGTGGGGACTGCCTTTTTTGCCGCAGGGTTGGTGTTTGCTTCGCAATCTTTTGCTGCGACAGATGATGATGACGAAGATGATGAAGAAGAGTATGATGAAGAGGAAGATGAAGAAGTAGATGAGGACGAAAGCCCAAGCACCACAAGTGTGCCTGCTTCTAGTCCTAGAGGTTCGGGAGCGGCTAGGAGTGGTTTGCCCGCTGATTTTCCTAAGGAAAACGAGATTATAGAAATTGAGGTGGTGGGCATAGGAGTTGCCCCTGCTGATTGTTGCACGCCTGCGCAGGCTGTGGCTATGGCGAAGCGTTCGGCGATAGTTGATGGCTATCGGCAGCTCGGCGAACAAATGTATGGTATCAAAATCAGCTCAACTGATACGGTGCATAATATGGTGCTTAAAAATTCTCGTGTCAAAACGCGTGTAAATGCTGTGATACGCGGAGCACAAGTGCGAGATAGCGCGTGCAAAGAGGGGATATGCCAAGTCAATATGGAGCTAAAGCTAGATAGTCGCGTGTGGTCTAGGATTTTTGGATTTTAGGTAGCTTTTTTTGGTGGGGGGTGCAGGAAGCGTTTTTAGTAGTCTTTTTGTGTTTGTGGCTTTTAAAAAAGTCATCTTTACATTTGAAGAGATTCTTTTTCAAAGTAAATATTCTAGTAAAACCGCTTTATGACACATTCTAGTGCATTTTGATATTTTAGCTTTTTTTGTAGCGAAAAAGCATAGAGTGGTTTTCGCATTTTCTTTGGTATATGTGCCTTTCTAGCAAACTCTCTAAAATCTTTTGGCAATGCTTCTGCCCCACTTGTCTCATCTATCACGCTCATAAGGATATACATTTTTGATTCAGTGTCCAAAGAATCGCTTACAAAAATGCTAGTAATATTCTCTAACATAAAGCCATTTGTTTTTTTGCTAGATTTGATTAGATGATTTTTTGTGGTGTGGTTTTTTGCCATATTCGTTGTCTTGCTTTGCCTGCCCACTTCGCAGGAAAACCCACAGCGCACAATCTCTTCTCTTTGGCTAAAAGACAGCACATAGCCACATTGCTTGGCTAGCATATCTATGCAGTGAAGTGCTTCAAGCGTGTTTTTTGCGCTTACCACCCAAAATCCTCCAAAATCTTTGATTTCCCCACTATATAGCGCGTTTTTTTCGCCCTCAAGGATAGCAAAGCTTTTTTGCAATCCTTTGCCAAAGCACTCCACAAATTCATTTGCAAATCGCATACGCACAAAGTTGCGCTTATAGCTGCTATCTGTATTGCTAGAATCCTCAAAAAATTTTAGTCCTAGCTCTTTGCAAAATTCTAAAATCTCGCTCTTTTTTAGCAAAAGCATCGGACGGATAATAGCATAGCTTACTTCCTTTTTCACGAGCCCTTTTTGTCGTTTTTCTAGACTTTCAAACCCTAGCATAGTGCCAAGCCCAGCTCCCTTGCCAAGCTGCATAAGTAGCCACTCAACCCTATCATTAAAATGATGAGCCAAAAGCAGATTTTCATACCCCAAACGCGCTATAATCTCTTCAAAAAATTCATAGCGAAATTCCCGCGCATTTGCTTCAAAGTTTGACTTGATTTTGGGACATTTTTTTACAAAGCATTGTTTGTGGTATGTTTTTGCCAATGCTAGGGCATACTTTACTTCAGCTTTGCTTTGCTCCCTCACGCCATAATCTATGATAGCTATATCAAATTCTACACGATTTTTAAGTAGCAAAAAAAATAACGCCACAGAATCAGGACCACCCGAAAAAGCAAGGAGGTTTTTGCAAGATTTTGGACTTTTCTCATTGCTTGATTTTTTGTTTTTTTTTGTGGGGTTTTTTGCGCTTATTTCTTGTGATTTTTGCTTTAGCGTGTCTATGTGGGCGAGCTTGGATATTATTTTATTTAGCATACTTGAGTGTTTCTCCATAAGTGTTTTGAAAGTGCTTTTAATTGGCTTTTGCGTGATTATTCCGACTTTGTGGCAAATCGACAAAGAGTAAAACTACAAAAATCAAGCAAACAAAAAAGATTCCAAGCATTTTATTTGAGCCAATACTTGCAAAAGCCCTAAAATCTCGCAAAATCTTAAATCAAGCCCCTACAAAATAAACCATAACTTTTATTCACTTCGTAGGACTTTTGCTTAATATTTCTTTGATATAATCCACTCTATCCAAACACATACCAAGCACAAAGGAGCGTGCAAGATGATACTACAAGGCAAAAAGGGACTAATCGTAGGTGTGGCAAACAACAAATCCATAGCCTATGGCATAGCAAAAGCCTGCCACGAGCAAGGCGCACAAATGGCTTTCACTTATCTAAACGAAGCATTGCAAAAGCGAGTAGAGCCTATCGCACAGGAGTTTGGCTCAAATTGTGTTTTAGAGCTAGATGTAAATAACCAAACTCATTTAGATTCTCTAGCACATAAGCTAAAATCTAGCTTTGGCGAGATAGATTTCCTTGTCCACGCTGTGGCGTATGCTCCCAAAGAAGCATTAGAAGACGCGTTTATCAACACCACAAGAGAAGCCTTTGACATTGCGCTTGGCACTTCGGTGTATTCACTACTATCGCTTACTCGTGCTTGCTTACCTGTGCTAAAGGATAATGCCTCTGTTCTCACACTTAGCTATCTTGGTGGAGTGAAATATGTCCCTCACTATAATGTGATGGGCGTGGCAAAAGCCGCGCTAGAATCTAGCGTGCGCTATCTTGCGCGTGATTTGGGCGCACGCGGAATCCGCGTAAACGCTATCTCTGCAGGTCCTATCAAAACCCTTGCAGCAAGTGGTATAGGGGATTTTAGAATGATACTCAAATATAACGAAATCAATGCTCCGCTAAAGCGCAATGTCAGCACGCAAGATGTTGGTAATTCTGCTATGTATTTGCTAAGTGATTTGGCAAATGGTGTAACGGGCGAAATCCACTATGTCGATGCGGGATACAACATAATGGGTATGGGAGATGTAACCAAAGATGATGAGGGCAAGACGATTTTGTGCTGGGATAAGCAAAAGGGGGAATAATCCGCTAGTATCATCGTGGCTAAAAATCCGATATAAAATCTAGCTAGATTTTATAGCAAAATCACAAAAACCAAATCATAGCTTGTAGCCCACACACTAGCTTTTGTTGGCTTTTTGTGCTAGGTTTTATCTAGTTGCGTTACCATTGTGCTAGGCATTTTGGGCTTGGGATTTTGATTGAAATCATTTATAAAATCTTTACAAAAATGAAGTTTTAAATTTGCCAGATTTGGAAAATCAAATCTTTAAGCAATGTTTGGAGGGGTTTAAACTGATTTTAGATTTGATTTTGATACAATTTTGGTTTTTAGCAATCTAAGAAGCATATTTAAATTCAAAACACAAGGAGTATGAATGGAGAGGCTAGGAAGCAGGAGCGATAGGATAGAAGCACACGGCTTGCGCGAAGTTTTTGCAAGCTTTTTGAAAAACGAAGCATTAGGTGGGATAATCCTATTTTTTGCAGCACTCGTAGCGATGATAGTGGCAAACTCGCCTTTAAGCGAGCATTATTTCAACTTTTGGCACATAAGACTTGGAGTAGAAGCACAAGGACTTATCCACGCTTTTCCAAACGCGTCTTGGCTAGAATCTTTAAGCGCACACTCGCTTGGATTTGGCGCAGAAGATGGTAGCTTTTTTGTGGGCTTTAGCATTCATCAGTGGATAAGCGATGTGCTTATGTCGGTGTTTTTTCTTATGGTTGGGCTAGAAATCAAGCGCGAAGTAGTCGCAGGAGAGCTAGCTAGCTTCAAAAAAGCGATTTTCCCTGCACTTGCCGCACTTGGAGGTATGATTGTCCCGGGGATTATTTATTTTACACTAAATGCAGGCACACCTAGTGCACACGGATTTGGGATACCTATGGCGACAGACATTGCCTTTGCACTTGGGGTGATAATGCTACTAAAAAGCCGTGTGCCTATGGCTCTAAAGGTATTTTTGGTTACACTTGCTGTGGTTGATGACTTGGGCGCGATAGTTGTCATAGCGATATTTTATGCGAGTGGCTTGCACTTGGGGTGGCTTTTTTTGGCAGTGCTACTGCTTTGTGGACTTATTGCGCTAAATAAATTTGGCATAAAATCTCTTACGCCTTATCTTTGTGTGGGTGTGCTTTTGTGGTTTGCGGTGCATTATAGTGGTATCCACGCTACGATTGCAGCAGTGGCAGTGGCGTTTTGCATCCCTGTGAGACCTAAGATTTCGTTTGCAGAATTTGCGCCGCTTGTCAAAGATACGGCGGATAGATTTGATGAAGATGAGGATAACAAAGGCACGCAAAAGTTTTTGAGTGAATCTCAAATAGCTAGCTTGCGAGCAATAAAAAATAGTCTAAAATCTGTCCAAAGCCCACTAGGACGACTAGAGAGGGCATTGCAGCCGTGGGCAGCATTTGTGATAATGCCTCTTTTTGGGTTTGCAAATGCGGGAGTTAGCCTAAGTGGTGCAGATATGGATTTGAGCCATATCTTTAGCGTAGATAAGGTGTTTTTAGGTGTGGTGCTAGGGCTACTTATCGGCAAGCCTTTGGGGATATTCCTCATCACATTTGTATGTGAAAAAATCGGCATAGCAGCTCGTCCTAGCGGAATCTCTTGGGTGCAGATTTTGGGAGCTGGAATGCTAGGTGGCATAGGCTTTACGATGTCTATGTTTGTCTCTGATTTAGCTTTCCGAGGGAGTGAGCATTTTGAGATAGCGACAAATGTTTCTAAAATCGGTATCCTTAGTGGCTCGATTCTATCTGGGATTGTAGGGGCGGTTTTTTTGCTTTTGGTATCAAAAGTAAAGAAAAATACATAAAACAAGTGTTACAATAACGAATTTGTTTTAAGCGTGTTTGGATTATCAAGCAAACGCGCTTAAATCTATGAAAAATACATTCCACAAACAAAGGACACAAAATGGGTAGCAATTTTGGCGAGATTTTTCAAGCACTTATTCCTTTTATCGTGCTTTTTGCAGTGTTTTATTTTTTGCTTATACGCCCGCAGCGCACGCAAGCAAAGCGACACAGAGAAATGATAGAATCCCTAAAAAAAGGCGATAAAATCGTATCCACAGGTGGCTTTGTCTGCGAAGTGATGAAAGTAGAGGATACATTTTTTAGCGTAAGGCTAAGCGATGATAGCACAGCAAGGCTTTCAAAGGATTTTGTTTCTTTCAAAGTCGATGACAGCGCAGAATCTAGTAGCACTCAAGCCAAAAAATAGCCACTCTTGATAAAAACCTGCTAGCAAAATGAGCAAACAAAAAGTGGCTATGTGCTATGCAAGTGTTGATACGGTGTTGATACAAGGCTGTGTCGCAATAAGGCAAAGTTAGCAAAGACAATGCAATCAAGGTAACTGCTAGCAAGCAATCACAAATAATCGCAAAAAAGTAATCAAATGAAACTAAACAATCCACTAAGTAATCCTAGACTTTTGACATTTATCATAGCCATTATCTTTGGTATAGCCTTTTGTGTGCCTAGCTTTTTTGATACAAAGGGACCAAAGATTACGCTTGGGCTTGATTTGCAAGGCGGGCTAAATCTACTGCTAGGAGTGGATACTGATGAGGCTATCAAGTCTCGCTATGCTTCTATGGCTTCTAGCATAGAGTATGAGGCAAGTCAAAAAGATATTTTGCTAAATTCTCTCCAAGCACTTGAATCAAGCGTGGAATTTGACTTGATAGATAGTGATGATACAAGCGGGCTTAATGATATTTTGGGCGGTATGCGCGGTGTGAAGTATGATTCTAGTGATTTGCACTACACGGTGGTGATGACACCAGAAGAGCTACAAGAAGTGCGAAATCAAGCCTTAGAGCAAGCCATAGCCACCATTCGCAATCGTTTGAATGAATTTGGACTAGCCGAGCCGAGCGTAACGCGTCAAGGCAGGGATAATATTCTAGTAGAAATCCCCGGGCAAGAAAATCTATCCCAAGAAGAGCGCGTGCGAAATCTCATCTCCAAAGCGTCATTTTTGCAGCTAATGGCAGTCGATGAGGGAAGCAACTCACGCGTAGAATCTATGAGCGATGTGGAAGCCCAAAGTTTGGGAGATGTTATATTGGAATATGCTGAAACCACCAAAGAAGCAGAATCTTATAAAAAATACAATCCAAATGGCACACCAAAGCTACTACTAAAAGCTGTGCCGATTTTAGATGGCTCGATGATTACCAACGCTAGAGTGGCGTATGATGAAAATAATCGCCCTGCGGTTGCGTTTGAGCTAAATTCTGCGGGTGCAAAGCGATTTGCGGATTTTTCTGGAGCGAGTATCGGCAAGCGAATGGCAATCGTGCTAGATAACAAAATCTACTCCGCACCAACTATCCAAGCACGGATAAGCTCTAGCGGGCAAATCACGGGGAGTTTTACCCCTGAAGAAGCCACAGATTTGGCTATCACGCTTCGCTCTGGTGCACTGCCCGCTCCGCTAGCTGTGCTAGAGAAGCGCAGTGTGGGACCAAGTCTTGGGGCTGATTCTATTAGGTATTCTATGATGGCATTGATAGGTGGATTTGTGTTGGTGGTGGGATTTATGATAGTGTATTATAGTATGGCAGGTGTCATCGCCTCAAGTGCACTCATCATAAACCTCGCACTAATCATTGCTGTAATGGCAATCTTTGAAGCGACTTTGACGCTGCCCGGTATGGCTGGAATCGTGCTTACTGTGGGTGTGGCAGTAGATGCAAATATCATCATAAATGAACGCATAAGAGAGGGGCTTCGCGCAGGCGAGGGCATAGCCAAATCAATACAAATAGGCTATGTGAACGCTTCTAGGGCGATTTTTGATTCTAATATCACTTCACTTATCGCTTCTGTCTTGCTATATGCCTATGGCACGGGCGCGATAAAAGGCTTTGCTATTACTACGGGGATTGGGATTTTGGCTTCTATCATTACGGCTATTATCGGCACGCAGGGGGTTTATCAAGCATTGCTTCCATATTTGGCAAAAAGTGAAAGAATGGGATTTTGGTTTGGGGTTAGCTACCCTACAAAGTCCAATAGCGTAAAATCTAGCATCGCGCAATCTAGCGCAAAGTCTTAAGCAACGCAATAAAGCACAAAAATCTTAAGCAAAGGCATATCAAATGGAATTATTCAAAAAAGTAAAAGTTTTTGATTTTGTCAAATATTCAAACTATGGGCTTATAGCGAGCATATTTTTGCTAGCTTTGGCATTTGCCTTACTATTTTTCAAAGGATTTAGCGCGGGGATAGATTTTGCTGGGGGAAGTGCAGGGCAGATTCGCTATGAGAAGCAAGCTCCAATCGAGGAAGTGCGAGCATTGCTAGAAGCAGATTCGCGCTTTAAGGGGGTTAGGGTTAGTGAGTTTGACACCAAAGAGGAAATCTCTATCAAAATCCCACACAATGACGCTTTAGAGGGGGCAAATATCGCTCCTATCTTAGAGAAGCTACTTGAGCCTAGCAAGGCTAGCGGAGGGGAGTTTGAGATACGCAAACTTGATTCTGTGGGTGCGCAAGTGGGCGATGAGCTACGCCAAAAAGGAATCATCTCTTTGCTTATGGCATTGGTAGCGATGATGGTGTATGTGAGCTTTCGCTATGAGTGGCGATTCGCACTTGCTGGGATATTAGCTCTTATCCACGATGTGATTTTGACTGCTGCAAGCGTGATAGTTTTTGATATTGATTTAAATTTGGAAGTGGTAGCCGCGCTCTTAACGCTTATAGGCTACTCCATAAACGACACTATTATCATATTTGATAGAATCCGTGAAAAAATGTTGAGCGATAAAACAAATGACATTACCCTAGTCATCAACGAAGCTATTTCTCACACTCTCTCACGCACACTTTTGACTTCGCTAACGGTGTTTTTTGTCGTTCTTACGCTGTATCTTTTTGGTGGTGCGATTATCGTAGGATTTTCTTTGCCTATGCTTGTGGGCGTGATAGTTGGGACTTATAGTTCTATGTTTGTCGCGCCAAAGCTTGCTGTTTTGCTAGGGTTTAATATTGAGGACTATCACAAAAAAGAAATGATGAAAACGAAAAGAGCACAAGATAGGGCAAAGATGAGAGCCCAATATGAAGGAGGACGCGTTTAGCTTTGTTGGTGTTACATAGATTTGGATTTTTGTGCAAGGAGTGCGGGGCTAAAGCCTGCTAGCTTTGCCCTAGAAAGATTAGAAGCAACGCTTACGAAATGCTAGAATCTTTTGGAATCTAAAATCTTTTAGCATAATATAAAATCTTAAAAAAGCACTAAAAGATTGCATAAAGCACACCAAAAAGACAAAATTATCCTAAATTAACAAAAAGGAGCAAGTAATGGATTGGGGCAAAATCGTTTTTATATTTTTTACTCTTAGCAGTGCCACATCGACAGCGGGTTTTTTGTTTGCGCCTGATGTGGCGATACTCTTTGTGGCTGTGGCGTTAAACCTCATCGCTACCACGCTAAAAATCGGCGTGCGCAAAAAACTATCTTCAGAGCTTTTTGCTAGCTCGATTGTGGCAGATTTTCATTTGCTACCTGCGTTTGGCATACTGCAAGTTTTGCACAACGAAAAACTTGCTTATGTCTTTGTCATCGGTGCGATGATGGCAAATATTTTCTCACTCATTTTGCTTTTTATAGAGAGTGCGCAAAAGCAGGATAACGACTACTAGGCTAGAATCCTCCAAAGAATAAAAGGCAAGATAATGCAAGATTATAATCCTAAAACTATCGAAAAAAAGTGGCAGGGGTTTTGGCAAGAAAATGCCTGCTTTGAGCCACTGCATACAAAAGTGGGCAATAACGCCACAGGGCAACTAAGCAAGCAAAATAGCGGCACAAACGACAAATCACACAACAGCGAAGCACACAATGACAAATCACACAATGATGAGGCAAGCAACAGCGAGGCAACTAACAACAAAACAAGCAACGAAAAAACACGCAACGAGCATAGCCAAGTAGATTTTAGCCTGCCCAAAAAATACATTCTCTCAATGCTCCCCTACCCAAGCGGGAAAATCCATATGGGGCACGTGCGAAACTACTGCATAGGGGACGCTCTAGCGCGACACTATCGCAAAATGGGACATAATGTGCTACACCCTATGGGCTGGGATAGCTTTGGTATGCCTGCGGAAAATGCCGCTATCAAGCACAAAATCCACCCCAAAAAATGGACTTATGAAAACATCGATACGATGAGAGAGGAGCTAGAATCTCTAGGGCTTAGCTTCTCAAAAGAGCGTGAGTTTGCCACGAGCGATGCTATCTATACGCGCTTTGAGCAGGATTTTTTTATCCAAATGTGGGAGAGAGGGCTTATTTATCGCAAAGAAGCGTTTTTGAATTGGTGTCCTAATGATAAAACTGTGCTTGCAAATGAGCAAGTCATTGACGGCAAGTGCTGGCGGTGTGATACGCCTGTGGTGCAAAAAGAGATGAGCCAATACTATATGAAAATCACGGCGTATGCAGAGGAACTATTGCGTGATTTGGAGGGCTTAGAGGGGCATTGGGCAAATCAAGTCATCACAATGCAAAGAAATTGGATAGGCAAATCACGCGGGCTAGAGTTTGATTTGGAGCTTGATTCACCCTCGCTTAAAAAGCTGGGGCTAAAAGCGGGGGAGCAAGACTGCAGAGTGCGGGTTTTTACCACGCGCCCTGATACGATTTATGGCGTTACTTACTGCGCTTTAGCACCCGAGCATAGCATAGTCAAGCGCGTGCTAGAGCTAGGAGTGCTTGAGGGCAAGGTAAGCGAGGCAATCAAAGCTATGCAAAACACGAGCGAGCGTGCAAGGGCGAGTGCAGAAAAGATAGGGTTTGACTTGGGGTTAAGCCTCACACACCCGCTCACAGGGGAGAAGCTACCGCTTTGGGTGGCAAACTATGTGCTAATCGAGTATGGAAGCGGTGCGGTAATGGCTGTGCCTGCGCACGATGAGCGGGATTTGGAGTTTGCCAAAAAATACGCTCTGCCCATAAAGCGCGTGGTAAAATCAATAGCAAAGTCAGAATTTAAACAACCTGACACTCAATCTAGCAAAAAGCAAGCAAATGAAGCAGGGCAGGAACTTACAGAGGCTTTTGTAAATGACGGCGTGCTTGTGGATTCTGCGGAGTTTAGCGGGCTAAGTAGCGAGCAAGCCCGCGCCAAAATCATCGCTCACTTTGAGTTGCACGCTCTAGGCAAAGGCGTTACCAACTACAAATTGCGCGATTGGGGTGTTTCGCGTCAGCGGTATTGGGGTGCGCCTATCCCTATGGTGCATTGTGAGAAGTGCGGTATCGTGCCTGAAAAAATACAAAATCTCCCCATAACCCTGCCTGATGATATTGTCATCGATGGCGAGGGCAATCCGCTTGATAAGCATAGTGAGTGGAAGCACTGCGTGTGCCCAAAATGTGGCGCAAAAGCCTTGAGGGAAAGCGATACTATGGATACTTTTGTGGAATCAAGCTGGTATTTTTTGCGCTACACCACGCCAAGAGAGCTATGGGAAAAGGGCGCGTTTGATGAGGATTCACTGCGCTATTGGCTTAATGTCGATGAGTATATAGGCGGGATTGAACACGCGATTTTGCACTTGCTGTATGCGCGGTTTTTTACCAAAGTGTTGCGCGATTTGGGCTATGTCAAAATCGATGAACCATTTGCAAACTTGCTAACGCAAGGTATGGTGCTAAAAGATGGCGCGAAAATGAGCAAGTCAAAAGGCAATGTAGTCGACCCAAACGCGCTCATAGCAAAATATGGCGCGGATAGCGCGAGGCTTTTTGTGCTCTTTGCTGCGCCGCCTGTGCGTGAGCTAGAGTGGAATGATAGCGCGGTGGAAGGCTCATATCGCTTTATCCGCAGGCTCTATGAGAGGGCAAAAAACGCCAGCAAGACGCGCTCACTGCCACAAATAGATGCTAGCGCACTAAACGAGGAGCAAAAAAATGCACGCAAAAAGGTCTATGAAGCAGCCCAAAAAAGCCAAGCTGTGTTTGAAAAACGCGCAAATGGTTATAACTTCAACACCCTTATCGCTGCGTGTATGGAAGCACTAAACGCACTCACCGTTCTAGAATCTAGCGAGTCAGATGCGCTAAATAGCGAGATTTGGACGGAGGGGTATTTTATCTTGCTAAATATTTTAGAGCCTATTATCCCGCATATTGCGTGGGAGCTAAGCGAGGAGCTATTTGGCAGGGAGAATTTCGCGCCGATTGCTATCGACAAAAAGGCGTTGGAATCTAGCCAAATCACCCTTGCAATCACTATAAATGGCAAGAAGCGTGCCGAAATCAGCACAAGTGCGGGAGCGAGCGAGGAGGAGATTTTACACTTGGCTAAGCAAAGTGCGCAAAAATGGCTAGAAAACAAGGAGATAAAAAAGCAAATCCTTGTGCCAAACAAACTTGTGAATTTTGTAGTCATTTAAAAAACTAAAATCTATTAAAGAAGTAAAATGAAAAATATATTTGGTAGATTGTTTTGTGCTTTTGTAAAAAAATATTGTGCTTTTGCAAAAACTTTTAAAAAATATTTTGCAAACTCTATTAAGAGGTTTTTTGCACTTTTTGGTGTGCATTTTATCAACCGTTTTAGTGAGATTGGCAGATTCTGCTTATGTGCGTTTATAGGGGTTTTGCTAAGTAGTTGTGGCTATGTGCCATCTGCTAGTTTTGCTCAAAAAGCACTTGGCGATAGTGTGTTTGTAAAGCTAAATGTAAATTTGCCAAACCCTGAAAATTCCGTAGAACTAAAAGATGAGTTTAACAAAATCATCATCTCTCGTTTCCAAAACAAAATCGCAAATGCTGATGAAAGCGATAGTATAATCACAATAGATATAGACAAAATCACAGATACTCACATAGCTGTAAGCAGTGATGCTTTTGCGACTTACTACCGCGTGAGTGTTTTTACCACCTACACTTATGATGACAAAAAGGGCAACAAACGAAGTGTGAGCGGTAGCGGGTATTTTGACTACAATATCTCGCTAGATAATCCGCTGACAACGCACAACAATAGATATTACGCAATAAATCAAGCATTTTTACAGACTATTGATAGATTTGTAGCGATGATGGCGTATGAGGGGCAATATAGATAGAGATTTTAGGTTTTTATAAGGCTTTGACAAAAGGCATTGCTTGCAAAAGTAGAAGTAAAAAGTCGTTAAAAAACGCAAAAAGTCGCTAAAAAAGCGTTGTTTGTATTGTTTTGTAAAAAATATTTGGAGTTTTGTTTTGAGTGATTTGGATAGGTTTTTGGAGCAAAAGGGGGCTGAATACGCGCCATTTGATACAAAAAGAGTGCATAGAATCTATGCGGTTTTAAAGCCACATTTAGAGGAGCTATACGCACAAAGCGCAAAATCTAAAAAAGATTTAAAATCTTTGATTCCACAGGGCGAGGAGCAGCGTGGTTTTAGCCCACAAAATAAGCCCTTTATTATCCACATATTAGGCACAAATGGCAAGGGAAGCACGGGGCGGTTTATCACGCTTGGGCTAGCGCAAAATGGCTATAAAGTCCTGCATTTTACCTCGCCACATTTATTTAGGTTTAATGAGCGATTTTATCTCGCAAATATCCCAAATAGCGAATTTAGTGTGAAATCTAGCAGTGCAAAAATGGACAAGAAAGATTGTGCTAAAGGTGGCAACGCGCAGAAAGCAACGCATAGAATCGCAGATGATAGCGAGCTAGAAAATGCGCATTTGTGGCTACAAAGATTCCCTATTATAGAGCAATCAAGCTATTTTGAATACGCGACATTTTTGGCACTTTATTTGGCAAAAGATTGTGATTATTTCGTGTGTGAAGCGGGGCTTGGCGGGGAGTTTGATAGCACGAGCGTTTTGCAAGCTGATTTGAGTGTCTTTACGCCTATTTCTTTTGACCATCAAGATATGCTTGGAAATAGCATAGAATCAATCGCCACAACCAAGCTAAAAGCGATGAGTAAGCACACTTTGCTTGCGTCACAAATCTACAAAGAAGTCGATTCTATCGCAAAATCTATTGCTAAGCAAAAGGGAGCGGAACTTACATTTGTAGAAAATATTTTTGATGAAGTTGATAAGCCAACACCTTTAGAGCACTTAGCGCGTTTGCCAGAGAATTTTTATGAGTATTCGCAAAATCTAGCACCTTTTTTGAAGCAAAATCTGTTTGTGGCGTATAGGGCGTTAGAATCTATCGGGATTGGAGTGGATTTTGCTAGCTTAACGCGATTTGATTTGCCTGCTAGGGCGCAATATATCGCGCCAAATATTTTGATAGATGTCGGGCATAATGCGCATTGTGCGCACTCTATTTTACAAATTGTTAAACAAAAACGCGTTATTTTGGTGTATAATACATTTTTTGATAAGGACGCGAACGCGATTTTGGGGATACTAAAGCCAGCTATTGATAGGCTTTTGATTTTGGAAGTAAGCCATAGTAGAATCCTCCCCAAAGACAAACTAATAAACATAGCCCAAAATCTTGGCATAGAATATGGAATCTTTGGGGGAGTGGATTCTATGAGAGCGGATAAAGATTATGTCGTATTTGGCTCTTTTAGCGTGGTAAAAACTTTTATGGAGATTTATAATGTTGCAAGATAAATTAGTCGTTTCTATTGTCGATGAAAAAGGCTCAAAGCAGTTTGCGCTTCCGCGAAATGTGAAAAAACTCATTTTGATAGGCATAGCTGTGATTTCTGTGCTGTTTTTGGCGAGCTTCTTAGCGATGAATCTACTTATGCACCAAATCAATAGTATCGCTAAGCAAAAAGACTCTGCAATAGCAGAATACCACTCTATCTACCAAAAAAATGCCGTGCTAAAAAACCTAATCCGTAAAAAAACCGATGAGCTAAGCGCGGTAAATTCTAAAATCGGCAGATTAGAAGATATTATGAGTTTGCAAAAATCCCATAGCGCGAAGCCACAGCAAATCGCCCAAATCACAAAAGTGGATTTGGAAAATCTAAGCGATACACAAAAACAACTCCTCCTAAGCCTTATCCCAAATGGCGACCCACTAAAAAACTTCCGCTCCAAAGTCCCCACTACCAATAACAAATACCACCCACTAGGCGAAATAGGTGGTGCAGAGGGTGGAATGGACTATATGGCGGAGAAAAAAACACCTGTGTATGCTACAGCTGATGGTGTAGTCGTGCTTGTCCAAGAGCACGGCGTTACTAGCTTTGGGAATGTCATTAGGCTTACGCATTCTTTTGGATTTGGCTCTTTGTATGCCCACTTGGATTCTATCGTAATCAAAAAGGGCGATTTCGTGCAAAAAGGGCAGCTTATCGGGTATAGTGGCTCTAGTGGCAGAAGTAATGGCGATAAGCTCTACTATGAAGTTAGCTTTTTGAATAATCGCCTAAACCCCACCACTTATGCGCAATGGAGTATAGATAATTTTGAAGTGGTTTTCCACAAACGAGATGGAATCGACTGGAAAAACCTAGTATGGGCTATGGAAGACATAGCCAAACTTCAAAAATTCCGCTTAAGCTCTGCACAGCAAAAATTAGATTCTGCCAAAGATTTAAATACTCGCAAGTCTTTCCAATCTCATCAATAAAGACAAGTTATGAACTTTGATGAACGACTTGTGCTAATGATAACGAGCAAGGACGGCTCGCGATTTATCAATGTCAGCATATTTTTTCGTCAGCTTTCTTTGTATGTGTTGTTGTTTTTTTTGAGCTCTATGTTTTTTATCGCTATTTCGCTTGGTGTGTTTCGCGCAGAGATAAAAAACATCGATGAAAAAACCTCACTCATCAAAGAGCGCAACGAAACAATGCTACTAGGGAATGCCGCACTCTATGAGGAAATCAACCAACGAATGGAAGAAATCACCATAGCAAGCGACAAGGTGGGAAGCTTAGAGGAGCAAATCGGTGTGAATAATGTTCCAAATGAGGAATTGCTAGAGCGCATAAATGTCGCAAGTATCACGGGGGCACAAAAAGCATTTTTTATGAAATTTATCCCAAATGGAAATCCACTAGGGAACAATTTTTTTGGGCTTGCGGGGGCTTTTGGACCTAGATTTCACCCTCTCATAGGCGAGTGGAAGCAGCACACAGGGCTAGATTTAGCCGCTCCTATTGGCACTTCTGTGTATGCTACGGCTGATGGTGTGGTGGATTTTGCAGATAGTGGATACAATGGCGGATATGGAAAATTAGTTAAAATTACCCATTCATTTGGCTTTAAAACATATTATGCACACTTGAGCTCTGTGCTTATCCAAGCTGGCACTTTTGTCAAAAAAGGACAGCTTATCGCCAAAAGTGGCAACACAGGCGTAAGCACGGGACCGCATTTGCACTATGAGGTGCGGTTTTTGGACAATCCCATACAGCCGATGAATTTTGTGCAATGGGATATGAAAAACTTTGATTTCATCTTCACAAAAGAAAGGAGCATAGAATGGCAATCTTTACTAGCGACGATAAACAATCTAATGGAGTAGCAGCCCAAAAGGCGGGTGCAGCTACGATAATAGCGCAAGGCACGCGCATAAAAGGCAACATAACCACAGATTGTCATTTGCATATTGATGGGGAGTTTGAGGGTAAAATCGACTCCAAAAACACCGTGATGATAGGCAAAAACGGACAAGTAGATGGCGAAGTATATGCCAACAAACTTGTAGTAAGCGGTAAGCTAAAAGGCTTGACAGAGAGTGATACGGTGGAGATTTCTTCACAAGGGCGATTTGAGGGAGTGATAACCTCTACCGAGTTAGTCATAGAGAAAAAAGGCGTATTTATAGGAGAGAGCAAAATAAAAGGTATGCAATCAGCTACAAAAAATGCTACAAGCAAATCTGTATAGACTTCTCCAAAGTGCTGATAGTCTTGGCACTTCTCCTAGAATCCTCCTTGTCGCTAACGAAAAAGAGGCAAGGCAGGCTTATGAGCTAGCTTGCTTTGTATGCGCCCAAAGCGCACATAGTCCTGCAAATACTTCACAAAATCCACCCCAAAATCAAAAACACACACAAGATTCTAGCAAAGCACCTTTTGCTACCCCACTACTTTTGCCAGAAGCTAGATTTAGCAAGGGCGAGGATTTGTGTAGCTTTTATAGCGAGATTTTGCAGATTTTGGCTATTTTGCGTGAGTTTTATGAGCGAGATGATAGGCTACTTATAGCACCTATTTACTCCTTGCTTTATGCTTTTCCCTCCCAAAAACACTTACAAAGTTTTTGCTTAGAAGTGGGAAAACGATATGATTTGGAGGAGCTAAAAGAAAAGATTTTGTGCTATGGCTATGAGGCAGTCGAAGTCATCGAAATGGAGGGCGAAGTAAGTTTTAGGGGGGATATTATTGATATTTATCCACCTTTGTCGCGTCCATATCGCATAAGTTTTTTTGATGATGAGTGTGAGGATATTCGCACCTTTGATACCCAAACCCAGCTAAGCGACAAAGACGCAAAGCTAGATTCTCTCACTTTACCACCAGCACTTTTTGCGCTTAGTGAGGGGGAGTGTAGTGCACTTTTAGAGGCGATAGAGAATGAGCTAGATTCTAGTGATAGTGTTTTTAGCAAAGATATTCTTTCTTGTGGGCTTTGGTTTTTGGACAAAGCAGGGATAGATTCTTGCCTTTTGCCACAAAGATTTAGCACGACTATCACGCCAAATGCACTAAATGAGCTAGATGAGATTCTCTCCATTCGCAAAGATTTAGATAGCTTTTGGCATAGTGCAAAAAAGTCATTGCCACTACTGCAAATTGCCAATGACTACACGGATATAGATTTTTATGCTTCCTCATTGCTTCCTATCATCACGCACAATCCACACAAAAAAATCACGCTACTATGCGATAGTGAAGCGATTTTGAGTGCACTAAACATACAAGAGCTACAAAAAGCGCATACGAATATAGAGATTTTGCCTATAAATGCAAATGTGAATTTTGCTACACCGCGACAAATCGTGCTAAGCTTAAACCCAGCCCAAAGCTATACTAAGACGCGCAAAAAGCCAAAACTTCAGCTTGATGAGCTAAATGTCGGCGAATATGTCGTGCATAGCGAATATGGCATAGGGATTTTTCGTGGAATCGTGCAAGATAGGATTTTGGGTGCGGTGCGTGATTTTATCGCTATTGATTATCAGGGCGAGGATAAGCTGTTTTTGCCTGTGGAAAATCTACACTTAATTGAGCGATATATCGCTTCTAGTGGCTCTCTACCTATTGTCGATAGGCTAGGCAAGGGTAGCTTTGCAAAGCTAAAGCAAAAAGCTAGAATCAAACTTTTTGAGCTAGCGGACTCTATCATCAAGCTAGCTGCGCAAAGAAATCTCACAAAGGGCTTGCAAATCGATACAAATCCCCCCGAGCTAGAAGTCTTTAGGCACTCAAGCGGGTTTGCCCTCACAAATGACCAAGAAAACGCCATAAAAGAAATCTATGAGGATTTATCAAGTGGTGTGGTAATGGATAGGCTACTAAGTGGAGATGTGGGATTTGGCAAGACAGAAGTAGCGATGAATGCGATTTATGCTGTGCAAAAAAGTGGCTTTCAAAGTGCCTTTATCGTGCCTACGACTTTGCTTGCCGCCCAGCACTTTGCTTCGCTAGATTCTAGGCTTAGCCCGCTTGGTGTGCGTATCGCTAGGCTTGATAGATTTTGTAGTGCCAAAGATAAACGCGAAATCCTAAAAGCGTGCAAAGAAGGGCAAATAGATGTGCTTATAGGCACTCATAGTGCGTTTGGCGTGGAGTTTTTGAGACTTGGGTTTGTAGTTATTGATGAGGAGCATAAGTTTGGCGTGAAGCAAAAAGAGGGACTAAAGCAGATGTGCAAAAACGCCCATATCTTAAGTATGTCAGCTACGCCAATCCCTCGCACGCTAAATATGGCACTCTCTAAAATCAAAGGACTATCTCGCTTAGAAACACCACCAAAAGAGCGCAAAGATTCTCGCACCTTTATCAAAACCAAATCCCCACACCTGCTAAAAGAAATCATTTCCCGCGAAGTGCGGCGCGGTGGACAAGTTTTTTATGTGCACAACAATATCGCACAAATTCCAGCCCTAAAGTCCGAGCTAGCAGAGCTTTTTCCTCATCTATCCATAGCGGTGCTTCACTCACGCATAAGTGCTAATGATACTGAAGAGATAATGCGTGATTTTATGCTAAAAAAATATCATATCTTACTTTGCACAGCTATCGTGGAGTCTGGCATACACTTGCCAAATGCAAATACAATCATCATCGATGGTGCAGATAGATTTGGACTAGCGGATTTGCACCAGCTACGCGGGCGAGTGGGGAGAGGGGACAAAGAGGGGTTTTGCTACTTTCTCATAGAAAGTGTAGAGTCCATAACGACAGAGGCAAAAAAGCGACTACTTGCCCTAGAGCGCAACTCCTATCTAGGCAGTGGTGCGAGTATCGCTTATCACGATTTGGAGATTCGCGGTGGCGGGAATCTACTAGGAGAATCCCAAAGCGGACATATCAAAAATATCGGGCTTAGCCTCTATCTAAAAATGCTAGAAGAAGCCATAAATATCCTAAGCGGAAGCAAGATAGATGATGAAAGCGACAAAGGCGTAGAGCTACGACTAAATGTCAGTGCGTATCTAAACCCCGAGCTTATCCCAAGCGATAGACTACGACTAGAGATATACCGCAGACTATCGCTATGCGAGGAGGTGGGCGAAGTAGCGCATATAGAGCGTGAGATAGAGGATAGGTTTGGCAAGCTAGATGAGATGAGTAGGGCATTTTTGCAGCTAATAGTGATAAAGATTTTGGCACAAGCTCGTGGTGTGGCAAAGATACTTCACTATGAGCAAAACATACAAGTAGAATTTAGGCAATCAATAAAATCGCCAGAATCTAGCGCAAACTATGGTAATTCTAGGCAGGATTTTGGGAATAATGCTAGCGATAAATCTAAAATCTCACTTACTAGCCCAAGCAAAGATGATGAAGATGTGCTAGAGATGATTTTGGTGTTTTTGTGCTCATAGTGGCAAAAATCAAGCAACAAAAATAGCGCAATTTTTTGTGAGATTTTGCATTTTGTTTATTTGGTGGTAGAATGTTTAGTGATGATTGTGCAAAGGACACAAAAAGGAGTGAAAATGCTAAAAACTATACACATTCAAGCACAAAGCGGTGTCGCCTCATACTATGTAAATAGCGAGCATATCACGCATTTTTATGGCGAAGCAGAGGGTGGCAAAAGCTATCTTGTCATATATTTTGTGGGCGGTGCTTACTTGCGATTAAGCGGATATGGGGATAGCGCAAGCCTTAGTGCATTTGAGGATTTTATCAAAGATGACAAAACACAAGAAATAGAGCTAGGACTTTGATAGTTTGCTAAAGTCTTCGTCATTGCGAGGCGAATTGCAAATTCGCCGAAGCAATCTATTTCCCCCTCCCTCTGCGGAGGGGGACTAAGGGGGTGGGTTCTTTCCCGTCATCGCGAGCCAACTTTAGTCAGCGTGGCAAAATAATCGTCATTGCGAGCAAGTCGCAAGACTTGCACGGCAATTTCTTTTTTTTGTGGATTGCCACGCTCACTTCGTTCGCTCGCAATGACGATGGGCTTGGATTTCTATGCTCATATTGTGTTCGCTCACAAAACAAGCGAAGCGCAGTTTCTTTAGAAAACAAGCGAAGCGCAGTTTCTTTAGAAAGCCTTTGGCTTCTTTAGTAAAACAAGCGAAGCGCAGTTTCTTATGAAATATCAATGTGGCAATTTTATAAAACCCCAAATACGACAAGCTACATAGTCATCACACAAAATTCCTCACAAAATCTACTTAATGATTTTTTGCATTATGATTTTCCGCATTAGTAATTCGTTTTTTTTTTTTTTTTTGTAGTATCCGTTTTGTCAAGTCAGTCTATAAGTGCGAGGATATATTTTCGCGCTTATAGAGACAAAATCACAAAGGAGCAAAAATGCTAAAAGAGATTAGGCTTAAAGATAATCAAAAGGATAATGGTGAAGTAGATATATATGCTAACTCATACTATGTAAATACCGAACATATAACATATTTTTACACGCAAGGAAAAGATATTGTAGTTCACTTCGTAGGTGGGGATTGTTTGATTTTGGAGGGGTATGGAGATTTGCCAAGCATAGCGGCTTTTAGTGATTTTATGCAAAGTGATAGTAAGTTTTTTGATTTCACAAAGCTACCACATACATAATCATTTTGTAAGTGCCAAAATCACAAATACAAGAATCATTTGCCTAAGTAGCCACAAGCATTTTAGAGTCTCAAATATCAAAGCACTCAAAGAGAAAAGTGCGTCAAAGAAAATGATATGCAGGTTTTTGTGGTAGAAGCATTTTGCAATGCTTCAAACTATCTTACCTTGCCTTATTTTACCTCGCCACACACATTGTTATATATTCTCTAGCTCTGCGTTGATATTTGCGATAAATGCTTGGGTGTATTCTCTATCTTTTGGTAGCTTTTCTTTGAAATCCTCTAGGATTCCTGCATAGTCTTCTAGCCGTAGCTCATCTTTTAGGATTGCGTATTTTAGGTATAGCCAATAAGTATTTAGCACATCGCTTTGGCAGTAAAAATCGATTTTTTCTATGTCTTTTTTGTCATAGTAGAGGTTATACACATCTCCGCCGCTTACTTCGTATTTGCCGACAATCCCTAGCATTTTGCAGACATTATCAAGGTTTAGATTTCTCACGCTACCGAAATTACCCAAGCACTCAAGCAAATCTGTGTGCCATTTCTCGCTGTATCGTGCACGGTAGTTTTCCCATTTGTTTTTTGTTTTGCTCGCGTTTTCGCTTTCAAAGTAGCCAAACGCGCTTAGATTGTATCTCATTGCGCGGAGCATTATCGTAGGCAAGTCAAACCCTCTGCCATTGAAGCTAACTAGACGCGGTTCTTTGGAGTTTATAAATCGCAAAAAATCACTCAAAATCGCCCTTTCATCTGCTAGATGGGCAAATGCGCTAGAATCGGCATTGGGTTTTGTCTCTGCCACCGCATTTGGTTTGCCTCCTGATTCTACCTCTGTTTTTGGGCTTGATTGCGTATTGGATTGTGTGGGGTTTGATTCCATTGATTGCGTGCTTTTTTTGCCGAAGTTTCCTACTTTGATAAACTTCCCATATTCATCGCATATCACGCTAGCGATACTTACCACCCTATGCCAATAGATAGGGAGAAACTCGCTTCCGCTTTTTTCTTTTTGGGCACTAAAGGCGTGTTGGCATACTTCTACTTCGCTTAGGCTAGAATCTAGCTCATAGTATTGGCGCACTAGCTCTATATCTGGCACGGTCTCTATATCAAATACACATATCATATTTGCTCCTTTAAGGCTTTGATAAATCTAACAAATCAAAATCATAAAATCTATTTTTCGCTTCGCCTCTGCTTTGGGACTTTTGGCTCATCTTCGTAGGAAAATATCGGCACACCTAGTTTGTAGTGTATCGCTAGCATTCGCAGGCTAAAGCCTGATATTAGCGAGACGATACTCGCATTATGCACGCTAAACCCCCACAAAATCAGCAAGTAATACAGCACGCCTGTTATGATTGCTACAAATGCGTATAGCTCTTGGCGAAACACTAGAGGGACTACACCGCAAAATATATCGCGCAAAACCCCGCCAAATACGCCTGTTATCACAGCTCCGCACACCACTAGCACCACGCCATAAGTTTGCGCTTCTTCACTCATATTTGCTAGCTCTATCCTCACTACTTCCGCGCCGATTACGGCAAATACGACTAATCCGAGCGCATCTAGTGCCAAAAACAGCCTCTCTAGCCTAGCTATCACACGCGGAATCAATGTCGTAAGAAGCGCGGCTACGCATACTACGATGACATATTGGGGGTGGGCTACCCAAGTAAGCGGGTAGTGTCCAAAAAGCACATCTCGCACGCTCCCCCCACCGATAGCCGCAACAAGCGCGATAAAAAGCACACCGATTAAGTCCATTTTGTGCCGTCCTGCGATGAGGGTGGCACTCATAGCTTCCGCGCTTATACCGATGATATAGAGAATGGTTAGAAACATTTGGATTTTAGCCTTTTGTGATATTCTAGGGTGTGATATTTCTAAAGTGGGCTTACGAAGTGGCAAAATACTAGCGCAAAATGACTTAAAATTGCTTTATGGATTTTATAAAAGGATTCTAAAGTGGGCTAAATTCTGCTAAAATCGCTTATTTGAAAAATTGCCGTGATTTATGCAAAAAGCCAAAATCAAAGCCAAAAAGCAATATCTACAAAAAGCTACAAAACCACAAAAATAAGAGGAGAATCAAAATGGTTGTTACACGATTTGCGCCCTCTCCCACAGGGTATTTGCACATAGGGGGCTTGCGAACTGCGCTTTTTAACTACCTCCACGCTCGCAAAAATGGCGGGAAATTTTTGCTACGCATAGAGGATACGGACTTATCTCGCAATTCAAAAGACGCGGCAGAGGCGATTATCAAGTCGTTTGAGTGGGTGGGACTAGAGCACGACAAAAGCGAGCAAGCACCAGCGCAAAATAACGGCATAGTCTATCAAAGCGAGCGATTTGAGATATATGCCAAATACGCAAAAAAGCTCATAGATGAGGGGAAAGCATACTACTGCTATATGAGCAAGGAGGAGCTAGAATCCTTGCGTGAGGAGCAAAGAGCGCGTGGAGAGACACCAAAGTATGACAACAGATATAGGGACTTTAGTGGCACTCCACCAAAAGGCATAAAACCCGTAATCCGCATAAAAGCCCCCTTAAGTGGCGAAATCACATTTGAAGATGGCATAAAAGGTGTGATAACTATCAGCGCAAAAGAGCTAGATGATTTTATCATTATGCGCTCTGATGGAAGCCCTACTTATAACTTTGTCGTAGCACTAGATGACGCGCTTATGGGCGTGAGTGATGTCATAAGGGGGGATGACCACACGAGCAATACCCCAAAGCAAATCATCATCTACAACGCACTAGGATTTAGCCTGCCCAAGTTTTTTCATATACCGATGATTCTAAATCCAGAGGGCAAAAAGCTATCTAAGCGCGATGGTGCTATGGGGGTAATGGACTACAAACTTATGGGCTATCTACCTGAAGCGATACTAAATTTTTTGGTGCGACTTGGCTTTAGCTATGAGGACAAAGAGATTTTTTCACTGCAAGAAATGATAGAGCTATTTAGCACGGACGCGCTTGGAAGCTCTCCTAGCAGGTATAATCAAGAAAAATTTCTATGGCTAAATCAGCACTATATCAAGCAGTGTGATAACGAGCGACTAGAGGGGCTGCTAAGTGATTTTGGTGTGGAGCGCATAGATGACAAAAAGAAGCGAGATATGCTATATGTCTTGCTAAAAGATAGAAGCAAGACTTTGATAGAGTTTAGTGCGCAGTGGCGTGAGATATTTAGCCCACCAAGTGCAGAGGGTGGAAACGGCTATGATGAAAAAATGCTAAAAAAGCTAGATTCTCTCGCACTAAAAGCTCTAGGCGAGTTGGTGGAAAGGGAGGATTTTTATGAAGCGTTTGAGAGTGTGGAGAAAATGGAAGCATATCTGCATAAGTTTGTAGAGGAGTTTGGGAGTGAAAAAAGTAGCGATGATAGTAGTGAGGGCAAAGGAGGTGGGCTAAAGCTAGGGAAATTTATGCCTGCGCTGCGACTTGGGCTACTTGGCAAGGGGGGTGGAATCGGGCTTTGTGAAGCACTCATCATCATAGAATCAAAAGAAGCAAAACAACGACTAAAAGATTTTCTAAAAGTTATCAAGGCGTAGGTAGCTTTGCTAGCTAAAAATCTTGCTAGATTCTAGGGGGGTGGATTGAGCGTGGATTTTGGTGGGTTGGATTTGTGGGGGAGGGGATTTTTGCATTGGCAAAAGCGCGGAAAGATTTGTCATTACTAAAGAAACTTCGGCTTCGCCTTGTTTTACTAAAGAAGCCAAAGGCTTTCTAAAGAAACTGCGCTACGCTTGTTTTCTAAAGAAACTTCGGCTTCGCCTTGTTTTCTAAAGAAACTGCGCTACACTTGTTTTGTGAGCAAGTGCGTTAGCATTTGCGTGGCAAGCCAATCAGTTCCCCCTCCCTTTGCGGAGGGGGCTAGGGGGTGGGTAAATCCCACCTCCGCTTCTCAAGCAAAGTCAGCAACTGCAAACAAACACAGCATTTCCGTCATTGCGAGAGAATCCGCAAGGATTCTCGTGGCAATCTACAAAAGAAGAAATAGATTGCCACGCTCACTTCGTTCGCTCGCAATGACGATTGATTTTGTCATATTGAGGTTTCGTAGAAACCGAAATATCTCTATTTTGTTTTTGAGATACTTCAGCTAAAGCCTTAAGTATGACAATATTTTTTTTCTCATTGCGAGCATTTGACTTGTCAAATTCGTGGCAATCTATGCCTTTGTCTTTTGATTTTTGTATCACTAAAGAAACGCCGTATCGCTAGCGGCATTTGTCTTGCGCGTATTTTACACCCGCACTTATCTTGCATTTCCCACAACCATAGCGCAAATGCCTTGCGCATAGCACCAACGAGAGAGAATGTGGAGCTATGCTTAAGGTTTTGCTTGCTTTTTGTGTCTTGAGAAATAAGCCAAAAGACTTACTAAAACTGCACCCAAAGCAAAATCTTATATTTTGTAAAACCCAAACATTACAAAAAGGAGATGTATAAGACCGCTATGGCTGTGGAAAACGCAAAATGCGATATTGTGCTTTTGTGATTATCTAGCGATTATTCTCAAGCGGGATTTTGCTTAAGAGTGTAGAATCGTAGCAAGCCACAAAAAAAGAAATAGATTGCCGCGCTCACTTTGTTCGCTTGCAATGACAAGCGTATCGTCATATTGAGCGCAAGCGAAATATCTCTACTTGATTCTGTTTGGATACTTCGGGCTATGCCCTTAAGTATGACAAAATTTTTCGTCATTACGAGAATCGCTTTAGCGTTCGTGGCAAGCCAAAAACATTATTAGCGTGAGTGCTAACCACTCCTAAATCCCCTCGTGCTACGGGAGGGGACTTTCTAATGCGTGGCAATTCTCTTTTTCCCCCTCCCTTTGCGGAGGGGGCTAGGGGGTGGGTTAAGTGTGTGGATTGCCACGATTCCACGCTTTCGTGCGGAATATCGCAATGACGGGTTTATAGATTGCCACGCTCGCTATGCTCGCTCGCAATGACGATTAGGCTTTTGGACTACTAAAGAAACTTCATTTCGTTCGTTTTGCCACGCTGATTAAAGTCGGTGCGCAATGACGGGAAAGAACCCACCCCCTTTATCCCCCTCCGCAGAGGGAGGGGGAATCTTGAGATTACCACTCGCAAGGGAGGGGGAAAAGAGAGCGACAACTCCGCAAAGGGATAGGGGACTCTTTGAGGTTGCTATTACCTGCAAGGAGGGGGGAATATTAGGATTGCCTACCAAAAATGGTGTTGCACACCAAAAAAGTCCCTCCCCTTGCGGGAGGGATTTAGGGAGGGGTGCATTTACAATGACGAAATCTTAAGATTCTAAGCCCACTTACCCATCGATATAGTAGACTTTTTTCTTGGATTTCTTGGATTTTTTAGACTTAGACTTTTTGGACTTCTTAGACTTGCCCTCTGCTACGGAGCGAGAGATAGCATTACCATCAGCATCTGTTACATAGTCAGTCCCGCCAAACCAATGCGCGTATTTCAAGTTTATCGAAGTGCTTACACCGTTAAACTTATCCATCACATCTTTGCCAAATTTATTTGCATAAAAGACACCATTATACCCCGCACTTAGCTCGTGGTTTTTCTTCACTACCCAGATTAGGTCTAAGTCTAGGTAGCCATAGACTGCGGGTAGTGCGATTTTGCCCTCGCCTGAAAGCCCACCGATTTTAAATTTCGCTGTGGGTGTGTTTAGCATATTGTAGCGAAGTCCTGCCACCAAGTTTGTGCGAAACATATTGCCATAGACTTTGTAGTATTTTACACTTGCACTTAGCTGTGGTAAATGCCAATACTGACTAGGATAGTATTCGTTACCACCTAGTTGGTATTTTGCCTTTTCTAGCTTCATATCTAGCGGGCTTAGCACATCATAGCTTAGCCCGATTTCAGGGCTTACATAGCTGTTTTGTTTGAATTGGTAGAATGTAAGTCCCCCGCGCACTTCCGCGCCCAAGCTCCACATTAGCGGTGTGTTTAGCCCCTTTTTGTTTGATACGAGGCTAAATTTGATATTTGGCACAGGGCTTTGTGCACTAAGCAGTGGCATATCTACCCCTACTCGTCCGCTTGCCTTTAGGGTGGCTTCCCACACTTTGCCTGTGATAGGGAAGATTTTGAAGTAGCTTACTCCGCCTTGCAGTGAGTTTGTCTGCATTATCGTTTCTGCGCCTAGCATTTCAGTGGTTGCGTGGGCGTATTCATAAGTGAGGTAGGTAGAGAGGATTCCTTGTCCTTTGAGATTGCGCTGCACCCCAGCCACACCACCTCCTGCCCACTCTGTGGCATCGGCTATACCTAGCTGGGCATAGCTATGCGTTGCATAAGGCACGAGGAACACTCTCCAATCGCGTCTACCCGTATAGGGGATAAATATCGCATCTAGTTGGTCGATAAGCTCGAAGTTGTTATAGCCTTTATCTAGATTTTGTCCTTTAGATTGCTCTAGGGTTAGTTTGGCTAGCTTATCGCGCATCTTGTCTACTTTCTTTTGGTTTTTGCGAGTTTGCTTGGCAAACTTAGAGCTGCGATTTGTCAAGCGCGACATATCGTATTGGAGCAAGCGAAGCTCTACTTCTTGGTTGTAGTATCTATCGCTATGAAATGTCTTTGTTGTCATCGTATCAATGATATTTTGCACCATTATGCTTCTTCTAGCGTAGCTAAGTGTAAGCAATCGCCACATACTAGAGCCATAGCTAGTGCTGACATCAGCACTTACCGTAAAGCCATCATTTCCAGCCCTATGTAGCTTCGTGCCTAGCCCTGCTCGCAAGGACTCAAAGGTTACTTTTCCACTCCCTTTTCCACCACTTTTATCTAGGATTATGTTTTTATACTCATATTTCTCACTACTGCTAGTTACCCCTTCGCCGATGTTTATGCGTATCGCGCCCTCTCCTACCGTGCCTAGATTAGTGATAGTGCCCTCTACTGCGATATGCTCATCAGTCCTGCCATTTCCATTCTTTTTTATTCCCGTGTTTGCGTTTCCATTTATCGTGTGCTTACTCCATTCAGTGCCATTGCTATCAAGCGTGAGGGTAGACTGATAGACATTTAGCGTGCTTATCGTGCCACTAGCACCACCTATGAAGTAGTTTCCTAGCAAGCTAGCATAGTCCCCGCTAAATTTATAATACCCTAGATTTAGTGTTTGGATAGAGCCATTATTGGTTATTTGGCTGACAAATGTCGAGCGAGTGCCTCCGTCATATCCACCATAGATAGCCATAGCAGCTGAAGTGATACTTGCTCCACTACTTATCGTTATCCCACCGATGATAGTGCCATCTGCCTCTCTGCGCCCTATCTGCGTGCCTGCGTGCACATCAAAAGCGATTTTCACACCAGCTCCATACACCGCATCAGAGCCCCAGCTTTGGTTATTTATATTGCCAGACACAGTTAGACTTCGTATCGTAGAAGCGTTTGCAGTGTGATTTCCTAGAGTGTAGGGGAGTAGTAGTCCAGCATTTGAAGTGCCTGTGATGACAAAATCCGTGTTTGGAGCAGATACAGAGCGAAACACGAGGTTATTACTTATGGTAGCAGTAACTGTGCCAGCACCCACGCTAAGGGGGTTACTCTCCCCCCTGCCTAGATTGATAAGCATACTTTTACTATTGATAGCGGTTTGTAAATCCTGTGGGGCGAAGTCTCCTGTGCAGTCTAGGTAGGATTGACCTCCATCGCTCTTTTGTGTGCAAGTGCCTGCTATGGCTAGCTCTAGGCTAGTAGCACTAAGCGCACTTGCTGTGAGGAGGGATAGTGCTAGCTTGCGGGAGGTTGGGGTGGTGGTAGGATTTACCCACCCCCTAGCCCCCTCCGCAAGGGAGGGGGAACTGATTGGTTTGCACTCGCTCGCAATAGAATCAACTTTGTCATATTGTCTTATGCTTACTTTTGCTTTGTCATATTGTCTTATGCTTACTTTTGCTTTGTCATATTGAGGTTTCGCGTAAATGCCCACATTGTCATATTGAGGTTTCGTAGAAACCGAAATATCCAAAGGATTTTGCAGATTTGGATTTTTTGTCGTATTGAGCGATTTTCTTGCTGTCATATTGAGGACAAGCGAAATATCTCTATTTGGTTTTTTAGATACTTCGCTTCGCTCAGTATGACAATATTTTTCGTCATTGCGTGTTAATTTTTCGTTATTGTGTGCGTGGAGTGCGACTCTTAAAGCCCCCTCCCTTAGAATAACCTTGTTTGGCACTCTTAAAGCCCCCTCCCTTGCGGAGGGGGTTTGGGGGTGGGTGTTTTTTGCAGATTTTGCACTTAGCTCAGAATCTAGCTTTGAGATATTTGCTTTTGAAATACTTGTGGAATTTGTATTTGCTTGGTTAGCAGTTGCGTTTTTGTCGTTTGCAGTTGCTGACTTTGCTTGAGAAGCGGAGGTAGGATTTACCCACCCCCTAGCCCCCTCCGCAAGGGAGGGGGAATAAGTGGAATCGCCACCTGCAATGGAGGGGGAACTGATTGGTTTGCACTCGCTCGCGATAGAATCAACTTTGTCATATTGTCTTATGCTTACTTTTGCTTTGTCATATTGTCTTATGCTTACTTTTGCTTTGTCATATTGAGGTTTCGCGTAAATGCCCACATTGTCATATTGAGGTTTCGTAGAAACCGAAATATCCAAAGGATTTTGCATATTCGCGCTTGCATTTTTGGATACTTCGCTTTGTTCAGTATGACAAGAAGTTGTAGTATGACAAGTTAAGCGTGAGCTACTCTCTCTCTCTCTCTCTCTCTCTCGTTTGGCGCGAGATTGCACTGCTTGCGCGTAGAGATTTTTGGCTTTGTTTCATTGGTTGCTCCTTTTGGGTAGTTGATTTAGCGTGTCGATTATTTCGCGATATTTCACAAAAATCGAAAAAATCAGGGTAAATGATAGGTAAATATATCTTAAATAATCCTTAAACGAAGCAAAAAACAAAAAAAAAAAAAACGGAAAATTTTGTAGGTGTAAAGCGCGTGATTTAGGTGGTTGTTAAGGTTTTTAGATTTTTCGTAGTTTTTGTTAAGATTGTGCAAAAAATGTTGATTTTTGTGGATTTATTAGATATTTTGCTAGGTTTTGGGCGGTGTGAGTGTGATATGCACAGTTTTAGTGCAAAATGTAGGGAATTTGTGGAGTAGTGGATTTACCCACCCCCTTACCCCCTCCGCAAGGGAGGGGGAATAAGTGGAATCGCCACCTGCAAGGGAGGGGGAATTAAGCGACTTGTCATTGCTAGCCACTTTTTCGTCATTGCGAGAATATGCGTTGGCAAAATCTAGTTTTTTTGGATTTTGTCGCTTTGATAGAGTGCTACATTAAAGGTGCTAAACCTTAAAAATTGCATAATTTCAGTTTAGCTTAAGATAAAAACGCTATAATTCTGCCTTTGTAACAAATGCTAATCTTAAGGATACAAAAATGGCAAAAACAGACAAAATGACAAAATCCATAAACGCTAGTGAAGTCGTGCGTGAGTGGCATTTGCTTGATGCAAAAGACAAGACTTTCGGACGGCTAATCACCCAAATCGCTACACTTTTGCGAGGCAAGCATAAGCCCTCATTCACGCCCAATGTGGATTGTGGAGATTTCGTAGTAGTGGTAAATGCTACAAAGGTGGCTTTCTCTGGTATGAAGCTACAAGATAAGGAGTATTTCACGCATTCTGGCTACTTTGGTAGCACCAAGTCAAAGACACTCCAAGAAATGCTAGAAAAAAGCCCACAAAAGCTATACTATCTAGCAGTGCGCGGAATGCTACCCAAAACAAAACTTGGACGAGCTATGATAAAAAAGCTAAAAGTCTATGCAGGCGAGGAGCACCCACACACTGCCCAAATCGCCAAAAGTAGCTCAAAAAACACAAATAAAACAAGCAAAGACAAATAAAGGAGAAAGACACTATGGCAAAAAAAATCTACGCAACAGGCAAACGAAAGAGCGCAATCGCTAAAGTCTGGCTAAAATCTGGTAGTGGCAAGCTAATCATCAATGGCGTAACGCTAGATATGTGGCTAGGCGGACACGAAGCGATAAAGAAAAAAGTCCTACAACCGCTTGTGCTAACCAAGCAAGAAAAATCCGTAGATATTGAAGCTAGTGCTTTTGGTGGTGGGTATTCTGCACAAGCAGAGGCTTTGAGACACGGGATTTCTAAAGCTCTAAATAGCTATGATATTGCTTTCCGCGCTGTGCTTAAGCCAAAAGGCTTGCTTACGCGCGATTCTCGCGTGGTAGAGCGCAAAAAATACGGCAAACGAAAAGCCCGCAGAAGCCCTCAATTCTCCAAGAGATAATGTCTGGGGTAATGGTGCTTTTAGGATTGCTTGCATAGTGCTTTTGGCGACTTGTATTTTTGCTTTTTTGATTTTGGAGGGTGATTTTAGATTTTTGTTTTTTTAGGTTTTTTAGGGGGTTTAGGATTTTGCATCTTGGTTTGTTTGTATTTTTGGTGTGAAATCTTTATTTATTTTGGCAATCTCTGCTAGCCTAGATTTGTTTGCGTGGCTTGATAATGCAATAAAAGCTTTAAGGAGCGTATAAATGGCTGTTTTTGATAAGGCTTTTGGTGAGGTTTGGGATAGGCTAAAGTCTGCCCAAAATCTGCAAGATTTGGAAAATCTGCGCATAGAGATTTTGGGCAAAAAGGGGATTTTGACAGAGCAGTTTGCACTTCTTAGAGAGCTAAGCCAAGAGGAAAAAAAGCAAAAAGCAAAAGAGCTAAACGCACTTAAAGATGAATTTGAATCCATATACACTACACAAAAGCAAAAGCTAGAATCTGCCAAACTTCACGCTTCGCTAGAGGGCGAAAAAATCGATGTGAGTTTGTTTAGTGGCACGCAAAGGCGCAGTGTGGGACACCCGATAAACTACACCAAAGACAAGATTATCCAATACTTTATAAGTATGGGCTATGAGCTGTGTGAGGGACCGCTAGTAGAAGATGATTTTCACAACTTCACCGCGCTAAATATCCCCCAATACCACCCTGCACGAGAAATGCAAGATACTTTTTATTTCAATGATTCTAAACTACTTCGCACGCATACTTCGCCTGTGCAAATCCGCACAATGCTATCGCAAAAGCCACCTATCAAAATGATTTGTCCGGGAGCGACTTTTAGACGAGATTATGACTTGACACATTCGCCTATGTTTCATCAAATCGAGGGGCTTCTAGTCGATGAGGTGGGCAAAGTGAGCTTTGCTCATCTCAAATATGTGCTAGAGAATTTTTTGCGATTTATGTTTGGCGAAGTAAAAGTGCGATTTCGCTCATCATTTTTTCCATTTACAGAGCCAAGTGCGGAAGTAGATATTTCGTGCGTTTTTTGCGGAGGAGATGGCTGCCGCGTGTGCTCTCATAGTGGCTGGCTAGAAGTGCTTGGCTGTGGGCTTGTCAATGATAATGTATTTAAAGCTGTGGGGTATGAAAATGTGAGTGGGTTTGCCTTTGGTATGGGGATTGAGCGGCTTTGTATGCTAAGTCTTGGGATTAGCGATATGCGTAGCTTGTATGAGAATGATTTAGCCCTTTTAGAGCAGTTTTAGGAGTATCTTAGATGATTATTTCTACTTATCTTTTATCCCAATTTGTAAATCTAGAGGGCTATGACATAGACAAAATCACTAAGGTTCTAAATGATATTGGAATCGAAGTGGAAAAAGTATGGAAACTTCAGGTTTCTAAGCGCGTGGTTGTCGGCAAAGTCGTCTCAAAGTCCCCCCACCCAAATGCAGATAAACTTAGCGTTTGTCAAGTCGATATTGGAAGTCAGACTTTGCAAATCGTATGTGGTGCAAAAAATGTAGCACAAAATCAATTTGTAGCCCTTGCTTTGGAGGGGGCGAAGCTACCACCAAAGGACGAAAAAAGCGCGTTTTTTGAAATCAAGCAAAGTGTGCTAAGAGGGGTAACAAGCTATGGAATGATTTGCTCATCTAGTGAGATAGGCTGCGCTAAGACAAATGATGGCATTATGGTGCTAGATTCTAGTGTGGGTGAGCTAGAGCTTGGCAGGGAGTTAAGCGATTATCCCTTTTTCAATCAATATTTTTTAGAGGTTTCTCTCACGCCAAATCGTGGCGATTGTCTATGCGTGCTAGGTATCGCACGCGAGCTAGCAGGGGTGTTTGACACATATATATCATTGCCAAGAGAGCGAGAAAGCGCGGTAGCACTAGGTGTAGGCAGGGTGCTAAATATCATAGCAAAGTGCAATATCGATTCGCTTTTGCTTTATAAAGTCGCAAAAATAGAAAAAGTCTATCCCTCTATCATTGAGGAGATTATCCTTTCATACAATGGCTTGCTATCCAAAAGTATTCTAGAAAATCACAAAAATTTCACTATCTTTATGACGGGTGTGCTACTTGATATTTACGCACTTCCTAGCAATACCGTGCTACCTGCTACGCTAAAGGTGCAAAAAGATGAAAAAGGCTTTGAGTGTGTCTATGACAAAGAGGATAACAAACTTTGTGTCATAGGGGTAAAAACCTCTTTTAAGGGCTCGGATTTTAGTTCTGATTTTTCTATCATAGAGGAGGGGGCAAAAACGCCAAACACGGATTCTGCCCAAAGTGCTTCTAAAAGCGCGAAATCAAAGGAATCTAATACAGAAGTCGCTACAAATAGCGAAGCGATAAATGGCGATGCGAGCGATTTTGCACCGCAAAAAAAATACGAGCTAGAATCTTTTGTAGGGCGAGATGATGATGAGCAAGATAGCGAGCAAGATACACAAGACTTTGAGGACAAAGAGGAGGATACTTCGCTACTTGTGGTTATCCAAGCGAGTTTCCTCTCTCCTCATATCATAGCCCAAAGCCTTTTCACGCACAAAATCCCCCAAGACAAAGCCACTACTTACCGCTCTATTCGTGGGGCAAACCCACAGCTTTTTGTAGGTATGAATTTCTTTTGTGAGATTTTGCACTCTAGAAGTGATTGTTTGCTTTACTCGGGTTATCAAGAGCTTGAAATGCAAGAAGCAAAAGATAGGATTGTCATCACAGCTTCTTTTGAAGCTATCAGCCAAGCCGTAGGCAAGTCCGTCTCAAAGGAGCAAATCGCACAGATTCTAAAACAGCTAGATTTTCGCATAGAAGCAAATGGCGAGGCGGATATTTTTCGTATCATTCCACCAGCATATCGCCACGATATTCACTCCCAGCAAGACATTACAGAGGAGTTTTTGCGAGTGTATGGCATAGCAAATATTCCTCTTGTGCCATATCTAGGCATACAGCCACATACCCACACACCCACGCTTAAGTCCTATCTAAACAAACGGGATTTAGCCACTCGTGCTTTGGCGAGTGGATTTTATGAGTGCATACATTTTTTGTTTCAGCAAAAAAGCACACTGCAAGAGTGGGGATATGATACGCTAGAGTCCTCCCTAGAGCTTAGCAATCCTATCACAACCGAGCTAGACACGCTTAGAAGTAGCCTCCTCCCTGCACTTTTTGAGACAATCAAGCGCAACCAAAATATAGGCTATAAAAATGCTAGATTGTTTGAAATCGGTGCAGTATATGACGCAAAAAGGGAGCAAAAAGAGCATTTTGCACTTGCGGTAAGTGGGCTAGAAAGAGGGGAATCCTACCCCTACCCAAAAGGAAAAAAATGGGATTTTTATAGCTTTTGTGAAGTGCTATCTAGTATCATCGGTGAGTTTAGACTATCAAAGCCAAGCACTCCACCAAGCCAAGCTCACCCATATATCTGCGCTGAAGTCTTTGTCCCAAGCCAAAAATCTATCGCACTAGATTCTAGCCAAGAAGCCCAAGAATCCCAAGCACAGGACAATCAAGAAAAAGATTTGGAGCAATCTAGCCAAACGCTATGGCGCAAAGTCGGCATAGTAGCCAAGCTAAATCCAACATTGCAAGCAAAGCTAGAAATAGATGAGAGCTTTTTTGCTGAAATTTATGAGATTCCAAGCCTTGCAGTGAGTAAAGCCCTGCCTACTTCGCGCCTGCACGCAAATGAGCGTGATATAACGGTGCTAATAGACAAGGACATTCCTTTCATAGACATACAAGAAGCGATTTTGCAAGCGGGCATAGAAAATCTATTCAAAGCATATCCGCTTGACATTTATGAGAAAGATGGCTTTGCGCTTACTATTAGGCTTGTGTTTGTGCCACAGCATTCTAGCCTTAGCGAGGAGGAGCTATCTAGTCGTATCCAAGCCGTGCTAGCACTCCTAGAATCCACCTTTGGTGCAAAACTAAAAGTATGATACGCATTTCCCCCAAAGCAAAATCACATTTTTGCTTAGAGCTAGACTCTATCGCCCCTGATAAATCTATCTCGCATAGAAGTGCTATGTTTGCCTTGCTTTGTGATAAGCCAAGTATCGTGCGCAACTATTTGCAAGCTGGTGATACCATTAGCACATTAAATATTGCTAAGTCTTTGGGGTTAAGCGTAGAATCTAGTGTAGATTCTAGTGGCTTAAGTGTGATGAGGCTTACCCCACCAAAGAAATTTATCGAGCCAAATTGCGTGCTTGATTGTGGTAATGCAGGGACAGCTATGCGGCTATATATCGGGCTTTTGGCAGGGCTAGCAGGAAGTGAGAAAATGCCAAAAGAATCTAATGTGGATTCTAGCGACTCTAGTGAAAAGAGCGGGTTTTATTGTGTGCTAAGTGGGGATAGATACCTTTGCGCTCGCCCGATGAATCGCGTGATATTGCCCCTTAGGAGTATCGGTGCTAGTATCTTTAGTCGCTATGGTGGGCTAGCACCGCTTAGTATCATCGCTAAGAGGCTAGAGGGCTT
This sequence comes from Helicobacter macacae MIT 99-5501, assembly GCF_000507845.1. Classification (NCBI taxonomy): domain Bacteria; kingdom Pseudomonadati; phylum Campylobacterota; class Epsilonproteobacteria; order Campylobacterales; family Helicobacteraceae; genus Helicobacter; species Helicobacter macacae. Next base: position 551,111 of record NZ_KI669454.1, read on the forward strand.
TAGCTACACTAGCCAAATAGCAAGTGCACAAGTAAAATCTGCTATGATTCTCTCCGCCCTGCACGCAAAATCCCCAAGCGTATATATCGAGCCAACCCTCACTCGCGCACATACCGAGACAATGCTAGCAGGTATGAACGCACCTATAAAGGTAGAAAGTCTAGCCAAAGCAGATTCTTGCGAATTTGACAATGCGGACTCTAGCCCAAAAAATTTAAGCGGACGCAAAATCTATATTTCCCCTTTATCTCACGCTTTAGAGCCGCTAGATTTTGCCGTGCCTGCTGACCCATCAAGTGCGTTTTATTTCGCACTTGCAGCAGCTATAACGCCAAATAGTGAAGTGCTACTAAAAAATGTCGCCCTAAATCCCACGCGCATAGAAGCATACAAAGTGCTAGAAAAAATGGGCGCGAAAATCCGCTATGAAAATGTAAAAACACAATACGAGGAAGTGGGCGACATATATGTGGCTAGTGGCACTCTCGCAGGGGTAAAAGTAGAGGAAAATATCGCGTGGCTTATCGATGAGCTACCCGCGCTTAGTATCGCTATGGCTTTGGCAAATGGCGTAAGTGAAGTAAAAAATGCAAAAGAACTGCGCGTAAAAGAAAGCGATAGAATCAAAGCGGTATTGCAAAATCTATCCGCGCTTGGCGTAGGATATGAGGAGAGGGAAGATGGCTATATCATCTATGGTGGAGGGTTTTTTAGCGATAATAAAAAGGGCGATTTTGACAAGAGCGGGCAAGGAGGGCATAGAGAGCAGATTCCACAAATCAAATCTTTTGGCGACCACAGAATCGCTATGAGTTTTGCTATCGCGGGACTTATCACTCCATTGCAAATTGATGATGAATCTTGTATGAATATTTCTTTTCCTAATTTTTTGGAGATTTTATCTCAAATCGCAGAAATACAGATTGCAAAATAGATGACAAAAGGTATGACAAAGGAATACTATGGAAGTGCTACTTGCTGAAAAACACGGATTTTGCTTTGGTGTGAGGAGGGCGATAAAAATCGCAGAGAAAAACAAAGGCGCACACACTCTAGGTCCACTCATACACAATTACCAAGAAATCAACCGATTGAAGCGGGATTTTAGCGTAGGCTTGCACGAGAATTTTAGAGAAGCAATCGATAATCAAAAAGAGGGAAGCACGCTTATTATCCGCACGCACGGGATTCCTAAAGATGATTTAGAGGAGATTCAAAAAAAAGATTTTAATCTTGTCGATGCGACTTGCCCGTTTGTAACCAAGCCTCAACAAATCGCTCAAGAAATGAGTGATGAGGGGTATAAAATCGTGATTTTTGGGGATATAGAGCACCCAGAGATAAAAGGCGTGATGAGCTATGCAAATGGCGGTGCGATAGTGATTTCAAGCCCTAGCGAACTAGAAACGATAAAGCTCCCGCGCAAAGTCGCCCTCATCTCTCAAACCACAAAACAAATCCAAGCCTTTAGCCAAATCGCTTCTTTTCTCATCGCCAAATGCCAAGAAGTGCGGATTTTTAATACAATCTGCAATGCCACTTTTGACAATCAAAACGCCGCACGAGAGCTAAGCCAAAAAGTAGACATTATGATAGTCGTGGGTGGCAAGACTTCATCAAACACCAAGCAACTGCTACATATCGCCAAACAAAATTGCGAGGATAGCTACCTAGTCGAAGATGAAAGCGAAGTCAAAAAGGAGTGGTTTGGTGGGAAAAAGACTTGTGGAATCACAGCGGGGGCTAGCACACCTGATTGGATTGTCCAAAAAGTGCGCGAATATATTGAGGGGATTTGAGAAAGGCTTGAGAGAAAAAGCATAAAAATCATAGAGGAAAATTATAAAAAGGCTAGGCAAAAGCTAGCAATGATATGGTTGGGTTTTGTGATTTTTAGACTTTGCTTGTGATAAAAATTTTTCAAAAATTTTTATCACAAGCAAAGTGAGCGGTAAGAGAATAAGTGCTGACTAGATTTTGCGTAGTGATTTTCATAAGCTGTGTTTATATTTTTGCGAAAAATGCTAGATTTTGCAAAGCTATTTTGTGGTTTTTTGTGATTTTGGTTTATCTAGTGGTTTCATATCAGCTTGGCTTTTGCTTCTAGCTTGCCATCACATAGCTCAAACTCATCTCCTATATGCAAGTCTTGCAATGGAGTGATTGCGCCTTTGCGTGAGATTTGGGCATAGCCTGCTTTGATTTTGTTTTGTGGATTTTGCAAAAGCAGGGCTTGCTTTAGCGATTCTAGGATAAGTTTTTTTTGCTTAAAAATCATATCTAGACTAAAACCTTGAGATAGCAAGGCTAGATTTTGGGATTTTTCTTTTAGCCGTGCATTTATCGCATTATTTAGCAATTCTTTTTGCAATTCTAGCTGTTTGGTGTGATTTTTTAGCTTTGTCTCATAGCTTATAGACTCATATATCAAGCGCAAATCGCTCAAAGCCTCGCTCGTTTTTTTTAGCCTTTTGCCAAAGGCAAAATCTAGTGCTTGGGCTAAATCATCAAGTCTTATAAGCCACTCTTTTTTATCTGGCAAAATCATCTCCATACACGCGCTTGGTGTAGGTGCTCGCATATCTGCCACAAAGTCGCTGATGACAAAATCTATCTCGTGTCCCACTGCAGAGATGATAGGCGTGCGTGCGCGAAATATCGCTTCTGCTACGATTTCTTCATTAAAAGCCCACAAATCCTCCATACTCCCACCACCCCTGCTTAGCACGATAATATCAAAGGCTTCTTTGCTACCATAGAAGCTATCAGCATAAGCGATATTTTGTGCGATTTTGTGCTTTGCTTCCCCACCTTGCACGAGAGTGTCAAATACGACAAAATGCACTAGATTCCACCTAGTGTTTGCCACCCTTAGCATATCTTGGAGGGCTGCACCATTTAGAGAGGTAAGCAGGGCGATTTTTTTGGGAAAAGCAGGGAGGGGCTTTGGGTTTAGCGATTTTGCAAAGTAGCCTTTTTTTTCTAGGCTTTTTTTTAGGGCTTCGTATTTTTGAGCTAGCTCGCCTTGTCCGCTTGGGCGCATTTCTTGGGCGATGATTTGGTAGCTACCGCGCGGGATATACACAGTTAGTGTGCCTTTTAGTAGCACTTTTTCGCCGTTTTGTGGGGTAAAATCTAGGCTTTTTGCATTACCTCTAAACATTACACACGAAATCACGCTTTTTTCGTCTTTTAGGCTGAAGTATAAATGTCCGCTTGAGCTATGTAGCGTGAAGTTGCTGATTTCCCCCTCTAGTGAGACTTGCAAAAATGTCGTTTCAATGAGGGATTTTATCTGTGTGTTTAGCGCACTCACACTCAAAGGTGTCATATTTTTCCTTACTTCACACTATGCTAGATAAAGATTTATGGCTCTATGCGTGGCAAGGATTTTAGCGACTCGGGGAATATGCGTGAGAAGTCATTGTAAAGTCCTAGTAGCATAAGCCCTAGCAATAATGCCCAGCCTGCGGTAGTGATGAGGTATAGCACGCGCTCATTTATAGGCTTTTTGGCTATTGCTTCATAGATAGTGATAAGCATTTGTCCGCCATCAAGTGCGGGGATTGGCAATAGGTTTAGAATGCCTAAGTTTATAGATATAAGTGCGACAAGTAAGCCAAAGGCGACAAACCCGCTTGGTGCAATATCTGCCATAATATTTACGATGCCTACCACTCCACCCACTTCGCCAAGTGGAATCGTGCCGATGATGAGCTTTTTTACCCCCTCAAAAATCAAAGTTGAGGATTTTTTGCACTCCTCAAATGCAAATATTACTAGCTCGCTTGGGCTAAACTTTCGCTCAAAAACTTCGCCACTTGGCATTATGCCGACTATGGGGCGAGCGACTTCTTCATTAAAGATATTTTTTGTAAGGCTCATTTGGGGAGTGATGATGACCTCAAAAGTTTGGGATTCTCTTTTTATCAAAAAGCGCAAGGGCGTTAGGGTGGGAGAATCTGCACTAGATTTTGATTGTGGTTTTTGTGAGTTTGAGATAGCTTGGGCTATATCCTCCCACGAGCGCACTTGGAAATCATCTATGGACAGGATTGTATCGCCTTTTTGGAGTTTGGCTAGACTTGCGGGTGAGTTTTCTTTGGGCGTGTCTATCTGCGGAGAGAGTGTCTTTATCCCCATAGAGCCTACCGCAATGTATATAAAAAACGCTAAGAGGAGATTAAAAAATGGTCCTGCAAACAAAATCAGCATTTTTTGATATGCTGGCTTTGTGCTAAAGCTATCATCTGCAAAGTCTTTGTGAAGTGGGCGTAAGTCATCTTGCCCTTTTAGCTTGACATAGCCACCTAGCGGTATGGCAGAAATGGCGTATTTTGTCTCACCTAGCTGCACGCTACATATCTTTGGTCCAAATCCTATGCTAAACACTTCTACAAATACGCCAAAATATTTTGCTACAAGGAAGTGTCCTAGCTCGTGAAAAAATATCAAAAAACAAAGTGCCAATAGTGCTTCTATCATTTTGTGTCCTTAAGTTTATGCGTCTTGCGTGAGTTAGAATGCTAGGAAATGGCTTTGTAGTATTTTATCGTGTAGTCAGCACCTGAATACACCGTGATAAAAGTCGCTAGCCACAAAAGCACTTCTCCACCGGGAAAAATACCTGCTAGCAAAAACGCAATCGCAGTGATTTGCACTCCTGTTTTGTATTTGCCTAGATTGCTTGCTTTGATATGCTCGCCTGCTTTGTTGGTGTTTTTAGAATCTTTTGTAGAATTTGGGCTAGAATTTTTTGCAAAATTGCTATTGTGGTTTGATTTTGCAGAAGCTACCACCACTCGCAAGCCTGTGATAAAAAACTCCCTGCTCAAAATAATAAACACTGCCCAAGCATTTGCCTTGCCTACAAGTAGTAGCCCGATAAATGCACTCAAAATCAGCATTTTATCTGCTAGTGGGTCAAACACCGCACCAAAGGTGGATTCTAGCTTGAAATTTCGCGCTATGTAGCCATCAAAAAAGTCTGTGATACTTGCTATACAAAAAATCAAGCAAGCAAAGTAATTTACCCAGCTTTTATCCACCCAAGCAGGCAGCAGCAAATCACTATGTAGCAAAAAAAATAGCAAAAAAACGCTTAAAAAAATTCGACTAATGGTTAGGAAATTTGGCAGGGATTTCATTAGATTCATTGTGTGCCTTTTGTTGTGAGTGCGCCTTAAGTGTGCTAAGTGAAGCAAAAGATAGCAAAAATGATTAGCTATAAAAGTGTTTAGTTTTATCTAAGGTAAGGGCTATTTAAAAAGACTATTTGTTTTGTAAAAATCTAGGTGCAATATTATCACAAGAAGTTTTAATGAGTTGCAATCTATCTTGCTTAAATCTCACTATCTTGCAAAATGCTTTGTAAGATAGGCAAAATCTAAGAATCCAAAACACAAATTAGGCTTTTTAGGCGTTGTCTAAAGTTATTATGATTTTATTTACTTGCTTTCTTCGACTAGATTGCTAAATGCGGCATCGCTAGAGAGTGTCGTGGCGATTTGCATAAGTGAGTTTGTCGCTTTTTGCAAATCATTGATTGTGGATTTATCAATGAAAGAGCAGAGATTTTTTAGTTTTTTGTAAGTCTTTTTTGGTGCGCTAAATCTTATGCGAAGTAGCTGGGAGTGTGTGATATTTGGGAGGGATTTGAAAATGGATTTTAAATCTTTGCTAGGGATTTTTTGGTTTCTTTTGCTTCTTTGGTTTCTACTGATTTTATTGAGATTTTTTGTCATTTGCGCTTCCTTTTCAAACTTCACTTCAAGATTTAAGATTACTGCTTCAAGCTACACTACTTGCACTATTTTGGTAGTGTATATGTCTTGCTTGTCTTTTTAAGCATTCTTAAAAATAGCGAGAAAATAATATCGCCTCTAGGGAGTAACATTTTAGAGTTTTGTGGCAAATGTTGCAAAAATGTCATTATAATTTCAACTTCATTTTTGCGCTACTTTAGTATTGTTTGGTTGCACGATTTTGGGACTTTATAAGGAGAATCTATGTCGCTAGCCCTAGCACTCAAATACCGCCCACAGCTGTTTTCTGACCTCGTAGGACAAGAGGCGATTTCTCAAACGCTAGGAATGGCACTAGATAAAAATCGCATTGTGCACGCCTATCTTTTCAGCGGGCTTAGGGGGAGTGGGAAGACAAGCTCGGCTAGGATTTTTGCGCGGGCTTTGGAGTGTGAGAGGGGACCTATTTCTACTCCTTGTGGGGAATGTGATATTTGCAAAGCCACGCTAGAGGGGCGAAATATCGACATTATCGAAATGGACGCTGCTTCAAATCGCAGCATTGATAATATCCGTGATTTGATTGAGCAAACCAAATACGCCCCTGCAATGGCACGATTTAAAATCTTTATCATTGATGAAGTGCATATGCTGACAAAAGAGGCGTTTAACGCACTGCTAAAGACGCTAGAAGAACCGCCACAATATGTGAAATTTATCCTAGCCACCACTGACCCATTGAAACTGCCTGCTACGATTTTGTCTCGCACGCAGCATTTTCGCTTCAAAAAGATTCCACATAGGCTTGTTGTGGCACATCTAAAGATGATTTTGCAAAAAGAGGAAGTGGGCTATGATGATGGTGCGCTAGAGATTATTGCTAGGGCTGGTGGAGGTAGCTTGCGAGATACGCTCACACTTACTGACCAAGCGATAAATTATTGTGATAAATTCCTAACCACACAGCAAGTAACTCAAATGCTAGGAGTAGTAGACCCTCAAGTGCTAAAAAACTTTTTTGGTAGTATTTTGCATAATGATGAGGAGGGGCTAAAGCGTGATTTGGAAGCACTAAGTGAGTATGAATGCGAAATGATAATTGATGAAATGCTGCTATTTCTAAAAGACGCGCTTTTTGGGGGGAGTAAGGATTTTCCTTTGCTACTTTTGGATAGATTTTTAGGTATTTTATCGCGTGCAAAATCACTGCTAAATCTAAATCCAGATGGGGCATTTGTCCTAACGCTTATCAGCCTAAAAATGCGTGAAGCTATGAAGCTAAAGGATATAAATGAAGCTATACAATCCCTAGAATCAGCCCTTGCAAAAAATAGCAATCTGCAAATAACTTCAAACACCGCTTCTGCCACCTCAAATCTATCTCAAAATCTTGCACAAACCTCTGCTATGGCGATGAATGATTTTGCCTCACAAAAATCATCACATTCACAAGAATCACTAAACTTGCAAGAATCATCGCAAGGGGATTTAGCACAAAGTGGGGATTCTATCTTAGGTGCTGATTCTCTCTTACAAAACTCGCAACCACCACAAAACCCACAAAATTTGCAAAACCCGCAAGATTTGCAAAATCAAGTGCAAAATCACATAAATGCTAGCGTAGGTAGCATAGATGATAAAGCGAAATTTGATGAGCTAGTAAAAAGGATTTATGACCGCTCTTATGAGCTGGGAGAGGTGTTTAGCGTGTGTGTGGAGTTTGAGCGTGTGGATAGCGGTGTGCTGTATTGGAAATCTAATCCAAACGCACAACAAAAAGAGCAACTAAAGCGCGGATATAGCGTGATAGTCCTGCTTGCAAAAGAAGTATTTGGCGAGGTAGAAATCAAAAATACCTATAAAGATTTTGCAAAATCAAATGAGCAAGAAGCACAAGCAAACACACAAAATGCACGCTCAAATGCGGCTTCCGCAGAAATGCCCCCACAAAGCACGGAAAATACGGAGAGTGCAGACTCTGCAAATGCGGATATGACACAGGATTCTGCCCAAAATCTCACACAAAAATTTCTATCTGAAAATAAAGAACTCATAGCAAGTATCAAGGAAAACTTTGGCGCGAAAGAAATGCGCGTGCAAAACGACTAGCAAATACTTTATAAGCAGATAAAACTAAGCAATGCAAAACAATCAACATACGCCAAAGCAATATTTTAGTGGCTTTGAAGTGGTTGTGCCAAATAGGATTTTTTGTGCGAATGTAGAAAATTTAAGCAAAATCGCGTTGAATATTTTGGAGAAAAAAGAGAGAATCTTTGTGCTAAGTGGGGCGGTAGGCAGTGGCAAAACCGCACTTATACAAGCGATTTTATCAAGTATGGGCGGGGAGTTTTTAGCGGTTAGCTCACCTACATTTGGGATACGACACGAGTATGGCAGAGTAGGCAAAAAGCCCCAAAGCACAAATAATAAAGCAAGCAAAGATGAAAATGTGGGTAAAGAAAAATACGAAAATAAATATGAGGAAGTATATCACTATGATTTGTATAATGTAGATTTACGCGAGGTTTTAGAGCTTGGACTTTTGGAGTGGCTAAGCCAAGATGGTTGGCACTTCATTGAGTGGGGGGAGCAGGTGTTGCCATTGCTAAAGTCAAGTGGCTTTGAATGTGTGGAAGTGAGTATCGCGGAGAGTTTGGATTTGCTAGATGAGATGATAAGCGACAAAGACAACGCAGAGCGCAAAAAAGAAGCGATACAATTCAGTGCAAAATTTGATTTTCGCGCTCATTGTTGCAGATTTTATAAAATTTCTCCATAAAAGCACTAAAAACATTGAAAATTAAGACAATGCCGACTATAATACCAAGCAATTTTTGTTCTAACTAATTTTAATAAAACCACAAAATCTAAAACCCTAAAATATTAGGAATTTAAATAGGAAATGCTAAAACACAAGGAGTGAAATTGGGAGAGCATAAGCTAGAAGCGAAAGATTTAGCCAAACATATCAAAAAAACCAAAATCGTAAATGGCATTTCTTTATCGCTTGAGAGTGGCGAAGTGGTAGGACTTCTAGGACCAAATGGAGCTGGAAAAACCACGACTTTTTATATGATTTGCGGACTGCTAAAGCCTAGCTCTGGAGGGGTGTTTTTGGACGGGGAGGATTTGTCAAACTATCCTTTGCACAAAAGGGCAAATCTAGGCATAGGCTATCTCCCACAAGAATCAAGTATTTTCAAAGACTTAACCGTAGAGGAAAATCTAGCACTAGCTGCAGAAGCTACATTTAAAAACCAAAAAGCAGCCTCGCACAAAATCGAGCAAATGCTAGAGGCATTTAATATCGAGCCTATACGCAAGCGCAAAGGACTAAGTCTAAGTGGTGGGGAAAGACGGCGCGTAGAAATCGCCCGCGCACTTATCAAAGAGCCGAAGTTTATCTTGCTTGATGAGCCTTTTGCTGGGGTTGACCCTATTGCTGTGATTGATATTCAAAAGATTATCCAAAAACTTGTAGAAATGGATATAGGCGTGCTTATCACCGACCACAATGTCCGCGAAACGCTATCAGTATGCCAAAGGGCTTATGTGATAAAGTCTGGCTCACTGCTTGCAAGCGGAAGTGCAGATGAAATCTATCAAAACTCCCTTGTGCGCCGCTACTACTTGGGCGAGCATTTTAGAGCATAGATTTGGCAAGGGGTGGATAAATGGCACAGGCTTCTATGCGACTACGGCAAAATATCAAAGGCAAGCTATCCAATACCTTAAAAAGCTGGCTACCGATTTTGCAAGGGGATTTATCCGAAGTAGAAGAAATCCTAAAAGATTGCGCTATGCAAAATCCATTTATCAATATAAAAAATGCTAGGGAAGAGGATTTTGGGAGAGTTAATAAAGCAAGTAAGGCAAGCAAAAAAAGCAACAGCATAAGTGCAAAATCTAGCATAAGCGAGAAAATCGAGCAGCTAACAATCGCAAAAGATAGCTTCTATGAAAATTTAAGAGCGCAGATTTCTCCCCCGCTTTTTCCCACAGATATTAGTCAGCAAATTGCCTTTGATATTATTGAGGGGATTGATAGCGAGGGGTATTTTAGAGAGGATAGCGAGGCGTGTGCTAAGAGGCTTGGCGTAGAGGAAGCGGAGTATGAAAAAATCAGGCTACGATTTTGCTACTTAGAGCCTCGCGGGGTAGGGGCAAAAGATGTGCTTGAGTCGTTTTGCTTTCAGCTAGAATCAAGTGGCACGGATAACGATACTTATGAGCTTTGCACACAGATAATCCACAACCTAAGCTCGCATACCCAATACAAAAAATCGCCCTTTTATGAAGAAGCGATGAAAATCATACGAAGTTTTAAAAATCCACCCGGGCTAGATTTTGACTATGAGGAAAGCTATAAAATCCCTGATATTTATGTGCTTGAGGAGGAGGGAAGCGTAATCGTGCGAAGCAATGATGAATACTACCCAATAATCGAGCTAGAAAATAGAGAATCTAGGATTGACACACTAAGAAATAATAGAAACGCAAATATGGCAGAAACCCCCCAAGATACAGACAAAGACACACAAATCTACATAAAAACGAAAATCAAAGAAGCACGCGACTTGATAGACGCGCTTGAGATGCGCAAAGCCACGATAAAAAAAGTCGGGCTTATGATAGTGGATTATCAGTATGATTTTTTTATGGGGGGAGAGATGAAGCCTATGAAACTAAAAGATATTGCCGAAGAACTAGGATATGCACCAAGCACGATTTCACGAGCGATTTCTAATAAATATTTGGAGTGCTCAAGGGGGATTTTTGCGATAAAGAGCTTTTTTACCACTGCGATTGAGGGCGATGTAAGCAATGCTTCAATAAAAGATTTTCTAAGCGAAATCATAAAAAGTGAAAACAAGAAAAAACCGCTAAGTGATTTAAAAATCCTAAAAATGATAGAAGAAAAATTTGAACTAAAAATCGTGCGCAGGACGATAACCAAGTATCGAAAACAGCTCAATATCGCAAGCTCAAGTGAGCGCAAAAAACTCTATGAAATAGGGTATTAAATTTCATAAATATAAATTAAAGAATCCCAAATGCAAATAGCGCAAAAAAATCCACAAAATGACAAAAGTATAAAATCACAAATCAGTGAAACTTTTAGCGACACGCAAAAAGAGCAAGAGCAAAATATAATCAATGATTGCTATGAATTTTTGGCTAGCAGTGCGGATTGCAAACTAATAAAGCAGCTTGATTTAGAATCCTTTTTTGCAGATTTTGCTACTTTTCTTGCGCGTAAAAAACCAATGTATTTAAACGGCGATTTGGCTGTGTATAAGAAAATGATAGATGAGCTAGATTTGGCATTTTGTGATAGTATCCACCTGCCACAAATCCCACGCGTAGATTTGCTAGAGCCTGCGCTAATGCACTTAAACAAAAATGGAAATTTGCATTTGAGTCAAATTTATAACATTAGCAAGATTTTGGGGTATTTTTGCACATTGCAAAAACATATCCAAAAAAACTCTCAAATCCCTGCTAAAAGCACTCTAAAAGAATGGATAGAAAAAATCATTTTTCCTCCAAACTTGCTAGAATCTCTGCTTATTTTTACACAAAATGGCGAGATAAAAGACGGTATTTTCCCGCAAATAGATTCTATAAAATCCTCTATCTCAAATGTCGCTTCAAGCATAAAATCCGAATTCTCTGCGCTATTAAATTCTAAACATTTAGAATCTTATTTGGTTGATAAGCAAGTGCATTTTATTTATGAGTGTCAAACACTTTTGCTAAAAGCTGGTTTTAGTAAGGCATTAAATGGCAATATCTTAGAGCGCACGCAAAGTGGGTATTTTTATGTCCTGCCTAGTGCTATTGCTAGGCTTTATGAGCGACAAAATAGCCTAAGAGATAGCCTTGAAGTAGAGATAGCAAATATCGCTAAAAATCTATCGATTTTGCTTAAAAAACATATTTTGTTTTTGCGCTTTATTGATAAGGAGTTTGATAAATTTGATTTACTTCAAGCGCGACTAAATTTTGCAAAATCTAAAAATTTGGAATTTATCTTGCCTTATGTCGCTAGCCAAAAAAAAGCAAAGCAAGCAAAAGATATTTCAAGTTTTTATAGCGACTCTTTAAAAATCATTTTGCACGATTTTTGCCACCCGATTTTAGCAAACCCAAAGCCTACAAATATCGTCTTTGACAAAGGCGCACTTATCCTTACAGGCGTAAATGCTGGTGGTAAAACAATGCTACTAAAATCTATTTTAAGTGCGGTGTTTTTAGCCAAACTTCTAATGCCTATGAAAATAAATCCTCATAAAAGTAGGATTCCTCACTTTAGGCAAATCGCTGCTATCATCTCTGACCCTCAAAACACCAAAAATGATATTTCTACTTTTGCAGGACGAATGCTTGAGTTTAGCCAAAATTTGGGGCGAGAAAATATGCTTTTGGGAATCGATGAAATCGAGCTAGGGACAGATGCTGATGAGGCAAGCTCGCTTTATCAAATCCTGCTAGATGAGATTCTAAAAAGGGGTAATAAAATCGTGCTTACCACTCATCACAAACGGCTTGCTTCGCTTATGGCTGGGGATTCTCGTGTGCAGATGAGTGCGGCACTTTTTGATGTCAATCTAGGCAAGCCTTTATTTGATTTTTTGCACGGAAGCATTGGCAAAAGCTATGCCTTTGAGAGTGCGGAGAGATATGGGATTCCTACTCTTTTGGTTGAGAGGGCAAGGAAGCACTATGGCGAGGACAAAGAGCGACTAAATGAGCTTATAGAGCAATCTAGCAAGCTAGAAATAGAGCTAAAATCCAAGCAAGAACAAGCACAAAAAGAGCTAGAAAATCTACAAAAAAAATCAGCGCAATATGACGAACTCATCATCGCACTACAAGAAAAATTTGCAAAGAAAGAAATGGTAATGGAGAGGGCATACAAAGAAGCACTAGATACACTCAAGCAAAAAGCAAACACGATGAGTGAAGCTCATAGAAATATCAATACTGCTCATAAGATTTTGGAGTCTTTTTATGCACAAGATGATGAGAGCGATGAGAATGCCAAAAATGCTAGGCACACAAAAGCACGCGCTACAAACGCGACAAATCCAAAATCTAGCTACAAAAAGGGTGATACTATCAAGTATAATGGCAAAAGAGGCAAAATCCTAGAAATCCATAGCAAACATTTTTTGGTAGAGCTAGATTCTGGTATGAGGCTAAAGGTGGATTTTGCAAAGGCAAATGAAAAAAGCCACTCAAATCTTTTGCCAACTCATAAACTCCAAAAAGATAGCTCAAAAAGTGTAGCAACAAAAGGCTACACTCTAGAGTTAGCACATAGTGGCGCAAGCCCTAGTCTTGATTTGCACGGATTTCGCGTAGAGGAAGCGATAGAGGCTATGGAGGATTTTATTTCTCAAAGTTTGGTGGCCGGATTTGATGAGGTGGCAATATGCCACGGACTAGGTGGTGGCGTGCTAGCAAGGGTTACACGCGAGTTTTTAAGCACACACCCAAAGGTAGTTAGCTTTTGTGATGCGCCACCAAAGCTAGGTGGCATAGGCACGCAAATCGTGCGATTATAAAATATGCTTTTATAAAAATCTTAAAAAAGCGTAGTGAGATTTTAGGCATTAGCAAAAGGAGTGCAAAAAAAGGCTTGCAAAAGTCTTTGTTTGGTGGCGCAAAATACACGCCACGACAAAAATCTATGAAAAAGTATTTTTTCAAAGTGAGTGGCGCAATTTTTTGCTTATGACTATTTGACAAACATAGCAAAAACACTTTGCAATACTTCTTGTAACCCTTTGACTACAAGCACACTCCTTAGTGTGAAATTTTCGCTTTTATTCCCTCTTTGTCCGCGCTAAATTCTACTTTGTCCCCGTCTTTTAGTTTGTCTTCTAGTATGAGTTCAGCAAGCCTATCCTCTATCTCCTCATAGAGTGCGCGTTTTAGCGGGCGCGCTCCAAACACAGGGTCAAAGCCCACACTTGCGATAAACTCCTTTGCTCTAGAATCTAGAGTGATAGTTATGTCGCGCTCTTTGAGTTTGCTAGCGATGTGGGCAAACATTATATCCACGATTTGTGTTATTTCGCTTTGCCCCAAAGGATTAAAAATCACCATATCATCAAGGCGGTTTAGAAATTCTGGCTTAAAGTAGCCTTTTAGCTCGTCTTTCACGGCGTTTTCGCGCTTAATTTTGTCCTCTATTTGCATTATTTTGTCGCTACCTATATTGCTTGTCAAAATGATAATGGTGTTTTTGAAATCCACCGTTACGCCTTTGTTGTCCGTTAGACGCCCATCATCAAGCACTTGCAAAAGGAGATTAAACACATCAGGGTGTGCTTTTTCGATTTCATCAAAAAGTAGCACACAATAAGGCTTCCTGCGCACCGCTTCGGTAAGCTGCCCGCCCTCCTCATAACCTACATAGCCCGGTGCTGCTCCCACAAGGCGCGAAACCTCGTGCTTTTGCATATATTCGCTCATATCAAAGCGCACGAGATTTTTCTCACTATCAAAGAGAAATCGCGCCAATGCCTTAGCTGATTCTGTTTTGCCCACACCTGTGGGTCCCAAAAAAAGAAAACTCCCAATAGGGCGATTGCTATCGCTAAGCCCTGCTTTGTTGCGCTTGATTGCTCGAGAGATTGCCTTTAGCGCGGCTTGCTGCCCGATGACAGATTGGGCGAGTTTTTCCTCTATGCCTAGAATTTTCTCTTTTTCACTTTGGAGCATTTTTTGGATAGGGATTTGCGTCCAGCGGCTAATGATTTTGGCGATACTCTCTTGGGTAACGGCGTTTTTTAGTAGCGTGCCTCCATCTTGCATTTGCTCCCATTTTTCATTGAGTGCTTTTTCGTTTTCTATCGCCTTTGGTAGCGTGTCATAGTCGATTTTAGCGGCTTCTTCGAGCTTACCCTCACGCTTAAAAATATCGCTATTGCGCTTTAAATTCTCGATTTCATCTTTTGCTTTGGCGATTTGCTCAAAGACAGATTTTTCATTCTCAAACCTCGCTTCTAGCTTTGCCCTCTCCTCATCGGCATTGCTGATTTGCTTTTCTATCTCTTTTAGTCGATTGCTCGCACTTGTGGAGTCTTTTTCCATTTTTAGGGCTTCTTTTTCGACTTTTAGATTTTGCACCACGCGCTTTATGTTTGCAAGCTCAAAAGGCTCAGATTCGATTTGCATTTTTAGCTCGGCAGCGGCTTCATCGATTAAATCAATGGCTTTATCAGGCAAAAATCTATCCGTGATATAGCGCGATGAGAGCTTAGCGGCTGCTACGAGTGCGGAATCTGTGATATTTACTTTGTGGTGGGCTTCTAATCGCTCCTTTAGTCCGCGCAAGATTTGTAGCGACTCACTCACGGTTGGCTCATTTAGCAACACGGGCTGAAATCGCCGTGTGAGAGCGGCGTCTTTTTCAAAGTATTTGCGATATTCTTTTAGCGTGGTCGCGCCGATAGTGTGTAGCTCGCCACGAGAGAGTGCGGGCTTTAGGATATTTGCCGCGTCCATAGAACCCTCGCTCGCCCCCGCTCCCACGATAGTGTGAATCTCATCGATAAACAAAATCACATTGGCACTTTTTTTGACTTCATCAACCACCGCCTTTAGTCGCTCCTCAAACTCGCCTCGATACTTCGCCCCGCTGATAAGTGCACTCATATCAAGCGCGATTACGCGTTTGTTTTGCAAAGAGAGTGGCACATCTTTTTTGATGATTTTTTGGGCTAGTCCCTCTACGGCTGCGGTTTTGCCAACCCCGGGCTCGCCTAGCAAAATGGGGTTGTTTTTTGTCTTTCGTATGAGGATTTGCATAAGTCGCTGTATCTCCTCATCTCTGCCGATGACAGGGTCTAGCTTGCCCTCTAGTGCTTTTGCTGTGAGGTCGATGCCGTATTTTGCTAGGGCTTGGAGGTTTGAGTCATCGTTTTGGTTTAGGATTTTGCTCCCTGCGCGGATTGATTCGAGTGTCTTTGCTAGCTCGTGGGTGTCTATATATTTCCCCAAAATTTGCTTAAAATCATCGCTTTTTAGGTTGGCAATGATGAAATTATCTAGTGCTACGAAGTTATCGCCATTTTGCGTGGCGTGGGCTAGGGCTAAATCTAGTGCGTTTTTTAGCTCGCTTGATAGAGAGATATTTTCACTTGATACGCTAGAGGATTTTGGTAGGGATTCTACCGCGCTTTTTGCTTCTAGCTCTATTGCTTGTGTTTGTGCGTCCATTTTGTTTAGGGCTTGGTTTAGCAGGCTTTGATGATTTGCTAGCATAGCCCAGATGATATGCTTGCTTGTGAGCTCGGCATTGCCTGCGTGCAGGGCAAGCGAAGCGGCAGAATCTAGCGTTTCTTTGAAATGATTTGTAAGTTTGTCAAAAAGAGAATTTTGCATTTTTCACTCCTTTAAGTTTTGTTTTTGCGTTTTTAGTATTTTGTATTTGTGTGCATTGTTTGCTTTTGTCAAAATGAAACTTTATACAAAAGGCATTATAATACTTTAGTCTAAACATATAAACTTTTTTTATTCATTTATTGTTAAGGTTTTGAAAATTTAGTGAGAATCTAGCAATAATTTTGCTTTGTTGCTTGTTTTTAAGCGTTTTTGCGGGATTTGGCTTGATATTTGCTAGTTTTTGGATAAAATACGCCTTTACTTTTAAGCCTAAAATATTTGGGGTAAAGACTTGTTGGTTTAGGCGAGATTTTGCAAATTTTTAAGCACGATTAGGAGAAAAAAGACACGATGAATAAGAAATACTTTTTCTTGGGCGTAGGAATCGCATTTGTTTGGGCTTTGCTAGCTTTTAGCAATGTGTTTGCTATCTCACAAGGCACTCAAAAGCCACAAAATCCACAAGCAGACAGGAAGCAACGCGCTCAAGCGATTGAAAAATTTTCTAAAACACTCTCAATCATAGAATCCTACTATGTCGATGAAGTGGGGGTAGAAGAGATTGTGGATAAAGCTATTGATGGGCTTATAAGCAATCTAGACGCACACTCTGCCTACCTTGATGAGAAAAAATACAAAGAGCTAAAAATCCAAACCAAAGGCGAGTTTGGTGGGCTAGGAATCACAGTGGGGCTAAAAGATGGCGCACTTACCGTAATCGCCCCTCTAGATGATACTCCCGCACAAAGAGCGGGGCTAAAAAGTGGCGATGTTATCCTAAAAATCGAAAATCAAAGCACGATAGGAATGAGTATAGATGATGCTGTAAATCTAATGCGTGGTAAGCCAAAAACACCTATCACTATAAGCATAGTGCGAAAGGGAGAGGGCAAGCCTATGGAGTTCAAGCTCGTGCGCGACATTATCAAAGTCAAATCCGTGTATGCCAAAAAGATTGAGGACACAGATTATCTCTATTTGCGTGTAAATTCATTTGATGAGAATGTAACACAATCTGCAAGTGCAGCCCTAAAAGAGCACACAAAGATAAAAGGACTTGTGCTAGATTTGCGAAATAATCCGGGTGGGCTACTTGACCAAGCGGTGGATTTGTCAAATCTCTTTATCAAAGACGGCGTCATCGTATCCCAAAAAGGCAAAGTCAATGAGGAAAACATAAGCTACAAAGCCACAGGTAAAGCACCATACTCAAAGCTACCTATCGTAGCCCTTGTAAATGCAGGCACAGCAAGTGCTAGCGAAATCGTGTCAGGCGCACTCCAAGACCACAGACGCGCTATCGTGGTGGGTGAGGAGACATTTGGCAAAGGAAGCGTGCAAATGGTAATCCCCATAAGCTCAAATGAAGCTATCAAGCTAACTACTGCCAAATACTACCTACCAAGTGGGAGGACCATACAAGCCGTAGGCGTCAAGCCAGATATAATAGTCCATCCGGGGAGCGTGCCACAAAGTGATGGTGGGCTTGAGATAAAAGAAGCTGATTTACGAAATCATCTAGAAAATGAACTTCGCAAAATCGATAACAAAGGCGAAAAGCCAACCGAATCCAAAAAAGAATCTCAAAAGCTAATCTCTCAATCAGACATAGCCGATGATATACAGCTAAAATCTGCCATAGATGCTCTCACTGCGTGGAATATCTTAAGCGCAGAGAAAACACCAAGTACCAAAGCTAACTAATGCTTTGGCTTAGGAAATCTGTATTTTAGATTTCTTTTGTGTTTTGTGTGGCTATTGATTTGTTTTAGGGACATAATTGCAGGGGGGTTTGGTAATAAAGGCAAAAAATGGCAAAAGATTTAGCCACTTCTTTATCTCATATAGCTATCATAATGGATGGCAATGGTAGATGGGCACAAATGCGTGGTAAAGGACGCAAGGCTGGACACAAAGAGGGGGCAAAAAAGGTGCGCGAAATCACTACTTGGTGTGCTAAAAATCATATTGCTTATCTAACGCTTTATGCTTTTTCCACAGAGAATTGGATTCGTCCAAAGCAAGAAGTGGATTTCCTACTAAAACTACTTGAAAAATACTTAAAAAATGAAGCAAAAACTTATCATAAGCACCAAATAAGATTTCGCGCTATTGGTGATATTGGCGCATTTAGCAATACGCTGCAAAATCTCATAACACAGCTAGAATCTAGCACACATAACTACACAAATCTAACCCAAGTCCTAGCACTTAATTATGGCTCAAGAGATGAGCTAGCTCGTGCATTTGGCAAAATCCTAAAATCTAAGCAACTAGCAAAACCTATTCAAACACAACAAATGCCACAAACGCTACAAAAATCTAGCGACATACAAGCCCTAATAGCCAAGAATTTAGACACTTATGATTTGCCAGATGTGGATTTGCTTATCCGCACAGGTGGGGAGCAACGATTATCAAACTTTTTGCTATGGCAGGCAAGCTATGCGGAGCTGTATTTTAGCAAGACGCTTTTCCCAGATTTTGGCACTAGGGAGCTAGAGCAAATTATAGTGGATTTTAGCAAGAGAGTTAGGCGATTTGGCGGGCTATGAGGCAAAAACTAGCAAAAACCAAGAATCGACAAAGATAAAAGCAAGCCAAATCTAATAAAACCTCAAAAACACTTTAAGGAGAAAAAATGATAATTATCCCAGCTAGGCTTTCCTCCACCCGCTTTCCAAACAAGATTTTGGCAGACATACAGGGCGAACCGATGCTAATAAAAACTGCTAAAAATGCTAGCAAAATCGATGAAGTGTGTATAGCTTGTGATGATGAGGGAGTGCTTAAGCTGTGCAAAAGCGTGGGATTGCGAGCCCTCATCACTTCTAAGCACCACCAAAGTGGCACAGATAGATGCAATGAAGCGGCAAAAAAGCTCGGGCTAAACAGCAAAGAAATCATCATAAATATTCAAGCAGATGAGCCGTTTTTGGAATCAGTCGTGATAGAATCGCTAAAAGACATAATGCAAAAAGGTGCTTGGATGGGGAGCTGCGCAAAAGTGATAAGCCAAAGCGAAATAGAAAATCCAAATCTCGTAAAAGTCGTGCTAAATAAGCAAAATGAAGCGATTTATTTTTCTCGCGCAAGCATTCCTTTTTGGCGAGATAAAGAGTCCAAAAGCCCACCGATTTATTATGGGCATTTGGGTGTATATGGATATAGCGTGGAATCTTTGGCGGAGTTTTGTGCATTGCCAAATGAGCTAGATTCTAGCCCGCTAGAGCATATCGAAAAGCTAGAGCAACTTCGTGCTATATACTATGGCAAACGCATACAAATGACAGTCGTGCAGAGCCAAAGTATCGGCATAGATACAAAAGAAGATTTGCAAAGAGCATTGGAGCGATTTGGCTTGTAAAAATAGATAGATTTTCTAAGTGATTTTGCTATGAGGGAAATCTGCAAAAACGCGTTATGACAAAAATAAACGATTTTGTTTGCGTAAAAAACTCCTAAGCAATTTTTGGATTTGAAAAAAAACCGCACGCTAAAAAGTTAAAAAATCTAGCCTTGCAGGGCGTTTTGGACTTGAGATTTTATATCCTCATATAAAAAGCTCTCTTTGAAATTATCTAGCTTGCCTCCTGCGGCATTTTTGTGTCCCCCGCCGTTAAATACTTCTTTGCTTAGCTCGCTTACATCGCACGCACCATTTGCTCGCAGGCTAATCGTGCCACGCATATTTATATCCATATAAAAATCATACTCCTCATTTTGTCGCAAAAAGCGATTGGCAAGCACGCTAATCCCACCCATACAATAGCTCAAAAAACCCCTTTTGTCTCCATAAAAAATCGTGCAATTCTCTTTCATTCCCTCCAAAAGTTCGCACTGGATACGAGAGCAAACACTATCCATTGTTTCTTTATCTGGTGTGCCTTTTAGAGCGAGCTTTTTTAGCATAAACACAGCGTTGTCAAATTCTACCGCACCTTTTTGTAAATACTCAAAAGCAAAATCCAAAAGGGCAAATTTATACGCCCTATGAGGTTCATCAAACATAAAGCGATTTAGTTCATTGCTCATAGCTATCATTCCAAGCGCGACTTTGCCAAACTCAAAATTCTCTCCATCTTCTAGCCAAATATCTATGGCATTTATCATCTCTATGAAGTCTTTTAGCTTAGATAGATTCTCTAGTTTTTGATTTTCTAGCGAAAACATTTTTGGCAGTGTTTCATAAGTGATTTTGCTAGCACAGCGCGTATCATCTAGATGATACCATTCATAGATTTTGGCGCACTCCTCGCCACTTATGTGGTGGTCTAGCAGTAGGGCTTTGACATTGTGTCCGCTTGCTTCATAGCTTGCTATTTTTTCATTTAGCCATTTCGCCTCACTAGGAGTTAGGTTTAAATCCGTGATTAAAATCAAAAATTGCTCGCCAATGTCGCTAGAATCTAGCTTTTTATCAGCCTTGTTATTTGACTTATCACTTAGCTTAGGGCGAAACTTTGATTCTAGTAAGCTAAGCGTGGAGGTCATATCGCCTTTTGTGAGTTGTGCGTCTATTTTTGTGCAGATATGTTGTAGTCGCACGCTGACTTCTTTGCCGTAGTTTGCGTTAAAAAAGCAAATATCATCAAACACTTTATTTGCGACATATTGACAGCCATAGCCGTCCAAATCCGTATGAGATAGATGAAAAACTTTCATTTTTATTCCTTATGATTTGTTATTGCGATAGATTTAGCTTTGTGCGCTTAGGCACTCCTAAAGCTAGGCTCAATGATTCCTACAAACTCGTATTTGGAGTTTATATCAATTTCTGCGGAGCTAAGAAGCACGACATCGATTCGCAACTCTTTTAGTTTGTTGTATAGCGGACGCCGTAGCTTTGGTCCTGCTACGATGACAAAGTGCAGGATATTTTTTGCTTTTAGCTCGCCTACTTTTGATTCGCACGCTTCTAGTAGCTTTTGGGTTTCTCCTGTGCTTAGCTCCAAAATCAGCCCAAAATCTGGGTCTATGCGAATTTTGGAGTTTAGATACTCCTCATCAAGTGGTGCAAAGGTAAGAATCTTTAGGCTTCCATCATCAGCGGCAAAAGTATGCGTTATCACCCGCGCTAGCTTGGAACGGACATTTTCTACGACTAGGTCAATATCCATATTTTGTTTATCTACGATAGTTTCTAGGATAGTTAGCATATCTCGTATAGGCACTTGCTCAGATAGTAGCTTTTGTAGCACGGAGCGAATCATAGCTGGGATTTTGCGTGCTTCTTCAATAAGTGCTGGGTAGTCCTCTGCCATTCTGTCTAGGATTTCTTTGATAGCATCACGCGTGATAAACTCTTCTGCGTGTCGCTTGACTAGCTCGCTGATATGTGTAGAAACCACCGTGCTAGGGTCTATGATAGTGTAGCCACTCATTAGCGCGTCTTCTTTGTCTTTTGGCTCTATCCATAGGGCGTTCATACCAAATGCTGGCTCTGTGGTTTCTATACCCTCGATTTTTTTGCCAACGATGCCTGTATCCATTGCTAAAAATTTGTGTGGCATTACCGAGCCTTCGCCTATGACTACGCCTTTTAGCTTGATTTCGTAGTTTTGTGGTGGTAGGTGGAGGTTATCCCTGATTCTCACTTGTGGCATAAGAAATCCAAAATTTGAAGCGAGGTTTTTGCGCACAGAGCGCACACGCTCAATAAGCACTCCTCCTTGTTTTTGGTCGGCTAGCCCGATAAGCTCATATCCTAGCCCTAGCTCTAAGAAATCAATTTTTAGCGCGTCATTTAGATTTCGCTCTTCTTCTTTTTTGATTTCCTCTGGGGATTTTTCTTCTTTGGGTGCGGGGGCGTGGCTAGCTTCTTTTGCCTGCTCCTCCTCATCAAAGCTAGGCAATGACAAATCCATATTGAATCGTTTGTTTATCCAATCTATGAGTATAGATAAAAGACTTCGCTTATCTTCGCGAGAGAGAACCCACGCGATAAATAGCATAAGTGAGCCTACAAACATAAGCGACAAAGTCGGCAAGCCGGGTATGGAGGCAAAAAGTAGCAAAATCGCGCCCACGATGATGAGTGTTTTTGACTGCGAAGTAAGCTGGGATATGAGATTTTGGGCGAAGCTTTCTTTTGAGTTTTCACTAGCAGCTGTGCGTGTGGCGACTATACCTGTGGCAGTGGCGATGACTAGGGCTGGGATTTGCCCCACTAATCCATCACCGATAGTCAAAATACTAAAAGTGCTAGCAGAATCTGCTATGCTTAAATCGCGCTGAAACACACCGATAAGGAATCCACCGATAATGTTTATAATGGTTATGATGATAGAGGCTATGGCATCGCCTTTGACAAATTTGCTAGCACCATCCATAGAGCCATAAAAATCTGCTTCTTGGGCAAGTGCTGCTCGCCTAGCCTTTGCTTCATCTTCGCTTATAAGTCCGCTGTTGAAATCCGCATCAATCGCCATTTGCTTACCCGGCATCGCATCTAGCGCAAAGCGCGCTCGCACTTCTGTTACGCGTGTAGAGCCATTTGTAACTACAAGTAGATTTACAAGCACCAAAATTGTAAAGATAATCGTGCCGATGACATAGTTTCCACCTATGGTAAATTCCCCAAATGCAGCGATAATATCACTAACCGCGTTTGGTCCTTTATACCCCTCGGTTAGAATCATTCTAGTGGTGGCGACATTTAGCGCAAGGCGATAGAGTGTAACGATAAGCAAAAGTGTGGGGAAAGCTGAAAAATCCGTAGGCTTAGTAATATAGAGGGCTATAAAAATGATAAGGATTGAAAGCATAATAGAAATAGTGATGAGAAAATCTAAAATCGCAGGGGGGAGCGGGACAATGATGATGACTAAAATACAGAGCAAAAAGGCTACGACGGTCAAGTCTTTGGATTTTTGAAGTGTGCCCAAAAAAGAAAAAAGTCGTTTATAAATGTTTTGCCTTGCAGTTGCCATTTTTAGCGAGCCTTTTGGTGTTTAAATCGTTTTGGTGTTTGCTAGAGGTTAAGAAAGTTTGCAAATAAATATTTTAAGCAAAATCTAGCTAAGAAAATCTTGGAATTGTAGCTAAAAATGGCTAAGAAATGGTTAAAACTCATAAGGCAAGTGCAAACATAAGCACGGAAAGAGGGGC
This sequence comes from Helicobacter macacae MIT 99-5501, assembly GCF_000507845.1. Lineage (NCBI taxonomy): Bacteria > Pseudomonadati > Campylobacterota > Epsilonproteobacteria > Campylobacterales > Helicobacteraceae > Helicobacter > Helicobacter macacae. The sequence goes on from NZ_KI669454.1 coordinate 574,366, forward strand.
TATCAATATTGCTAGATTCTCGTAGCAAACAAGGCTGTTTGAAAGGCTGTTGTAAATAAAGTTATTGTGGGGGTTTGTATCGCAAGCAAGGCTATTATTAGTAACGCTATTGCGACTAAGCATAAAATAGCCTATTTCTTTCTTTTTGATTTTTTTATGGATTGCCACGCTCATTTCATTTGCTCGCAAAACAAGCGTAGCGCAGTTTCTTTAGAAAACAAGCGTAGCGCAGTTTCTTTAGAAAACAAGCGTAGCGCAGTTTCTTTAGTAATGACGGAAATATTTGTGTTTGCTTTGTTGGCAATGGAAGCATTTGCATTGCTAGCAGTTGCGTTTTTGTCGTTTGCAGTTGCCAACTTTGCTTGAGAAGCGGAGGTAGGATTTACCCACCCCCTAGCCCCCTCCGCAAGGGAGGGGGAAATTACATTATGCCCACTCGTGCTAAGGGAGGGGGGAACTGATTGCTTGCTACTATTTGCTTTATCATATTGAGGTTTCGCAAGAAACCAAAATATCTCTAGATTCTGTCAGCCCATTTTCCGTTTTCATATTGAGGACAAGCGAAATATCTCTATTTTGTTTTTGTCATACTTCGGCTAAAGCCTTAAGTATGACAATATTTTTTTGTCATTGTGAGAAAATGGGCGTAGCGAATGAGCGTGGCAATCCACAAACCCACACGCCATTATCGTCATTGTGAGCAAGTCGCAAGACTTGCGTGGCAATCCAAAAGTAAAAAGAAAAAGACATAGATTGCCACGAGAATCCTTGCGGATTCTCTCGCAATGACGAGTAAAAGCGCAGTTTCTTTAGAAAACAAGCGTAGCGCAGTTTCTTTAGAAAACAAGCGAAGCGAAGTTTCTTTAGAAAGCCTTTGGCTTCTTTAGCAAAACAAGCAAGTTTTTTAACAAAAATTCCCCTAGCAAGAGAAATGCGCCTAGCTAATTTATGCTAATTGCAAAATCTAATCTTTTGCTTTATCAAAAGTCATTTTATAAAGCAACTTCACTCTTTGCCTATGCTCTGTCTTTAGCTCATCTTGCAAATCTATCTTAAATTTAGCCTCAAAAAACTTGCATATATCAACATTTGCATTTATTTTGCGTATAGTTTTATTATACTCTGTGATATGCCCACTTTTATCGACTTCGTGGCTTGTCGTGCCGATTTTTTCGCCATTTATATAGTCGCGTATCTGCTCTTTAAATGACGGGTCAAAGGCATTTAGATTGATTCCTTGCTCTTTGATAAAATCTGCAAGTTCTTGCGGATTCTTTTTGCGCTCTATAAGCTCCTCGCTGTGCTGATAGCTAAATTTAGCATCATTGCTTTGTAGGCTATTACTTGCGCTTGCATATCCAAATCCTACGCCAATATCTGCTCCGTGCGTTACTTTGTTTGCTCCTGTGCCCTCACTCCAGCTACTAGATTTGACACTACCGCTTATATCAAAGTCTTTATTTTGCTCTTTGGATTCAAGGACTTCTTCTGCATAGCTAAATTCCCATTTACACGCACCCATATAGTCAGCGATTTCTCTCATTACCATTTCTAGATGAGAGAAATAATTTTGAGAATAATTTGGCAATGGATAAAACGATTTATCGCCCACATACAAATCACTTCTAATGGCTAATCCCTCATAATCCCCAATAGGCTTAGATTTATCGCCACTAAATAGCTCTTTATTATGCGTATCATCAAAGCAAACCACCTTAAAATCCTCTCTCTCAAGTTCCTTTTTAATGTCCGCATATTCGGGGTCTAATCTCATTGCGTTTTGCATTGTTTTACTTGCGATAAAAACCTTTTCTAACTCTTGTGTCATTTTTAGCTCCTTTATTTTTTTAGTAACAAATAAGCGACAAAGGCAAGCAATGCTATGCCACCCACGATAACAACCGTGTTTTTACTCGCGCCACCTTTTTGCCTAGCTACGAATCGCTCCTCAAACTCGCCCTTTAGCTCCAAAAATCGCTCATATTCAAGCCCCATTACCTCAAGTGTCTTTTGTATAAGCTCATTTGAAGTATCTTTATCCCAAACGATTAGGGCGATTCGCTTTCGTCCTATGTCGTCTTTTATAGGGTGGCATAATGAACAAAATATTTTGCCGTTATCAAGTTCAAAATATGAATCACCCCTCACTTTTATGCCACTACACTCTTTTAGAATCGCATTCACACACTCCCTCTGTGTTTCGTCTGTAACAAGTTTGCCATTTTGTATTGTGATATGCTTACGATGATTTTCCTTATGTATGCCAGATATAGTCGCATTTATCATCGTTTCCTCCTAGTCCGTGATAAAATCACAAAGCTCTTGTTGCCTTTGCTCGCCACTAAATTGTGTCAAATCCAAAATTTGACATTCTCCATTTTTGCTAATTTCACTAGAGAGATTTTGAATCTGTGTTTGACTTATGCCACACTCAAGGCATTTATCTTTATGTGTGCCGATGATTTTTAGCGTGTAGCCTTTTTTCTCACACAGCTCTTTATGATTTTGCAAATCCATTTGTATTTGTTCTTTGATTTTTTCATTTGTGAGATAATCATCAGCCCTAAAGACATAGACATATTTTGTGTTAGATTCTAAGCCCCTTCGTGCCTCGATATTTTCATCGTCATTTTCCCTTTGTCCACCTGTATTTACCACTTTCAATGTTTTTCCACAAGCATCAAAAGTTTCATATTCTAAATTAGTTGTGGTGTGCCAATCTTTTATAAATTTGCACTCTTTTAGGATATGAAATATCGTATCCTTGCCCACGCCCGTTTCGCCTGTCAAAAATACATTGTAAGTGTTGCCCTGTCTTAGTCGCAAAAATGCCACTTCTATCACAGCGGGTATAGTTATCCTATATGCTGGTCCTGCCAAATCTACTCCCGTCCAAAGCCCTGTGATAACCCAGCCTATCGGTCCAGCAAATGCGCTTAAAGCTCGTGTAAGTCCTGCATTTGCTGCGAAGGTAAGCCCTCTGCCAATCACTTGCTTTGCCACAGCATTGGCTACGATTAGGGCAAGCTGATATGACGCAAAGCCACCCGCTTTTATTGCGCCCTGCATAGCAACGAGTGCTGCTTGCTTGCCAAATCCCATTGCACTGCTAATATTTGTGCCTTTGTTTATTTCTTTGACTATTTGTTCTAGCTCTTTTGTATCCATTTTATCTATGGCTTTTTCCAAAATCTTTGCAAACAATTCGCCCTCAATGCGCTCCACAGATGAATTTTTGTTGTAATTAACCCTCAAGTTATCACACACATCACAAAGGATTTCCTTATAAAGCACTCCCTTGCCACCTCTAAGCATTGTTGCGAAAGTGTTGCCACCAAAACATTGAATCTCTCCCATTATTTCCTCAATATATTTTATGTGGTCAGGGTGAAATTTTTTATAAAGAGGATTCATTGTCAATTCTTCAGTGAAATTCCCACTACCCTCTTTGCCTATGAGTATCTCCACAAGCGTGTCCAAATCTGCGCTTTGCATATAGCGCAAAAACTCCAAATCCTCATCAAATCTATAAGCCATAAAGCCTCCTTTTGTTTTTCATAAATTATACAAAAGGGGTGCGACAGCATTTGTCGTCTGCAACATAGTTGCATAAATTTTTGCAAAAATTTTGTGGATTTTTTGCAATTTTTGCGAAAATGTCGTGTGTAGCGGGATTTTCTCAAGCTACGATAAGTAACATTCGTTTTTTTTTTTTTTTGTAGATTGGATTTTGGGGAGATTTAGGGGTATTTTTGATGATTTTTGGGGTAATTTTTTGGAGGTTTAAGCGAGGTTTAAGGTATTTAAGCGGTTTTTAAGGTTTTGTGGGTAGGGGAGGCTTTTTATACAGATTTTATAATGCACTAGCCAAAGGGCATATAAGCTAAGCAAAAAATATCGCATATCATTTGTGTATGCTTTAGATAGCACAAGCGAAATATTTATCATAAACATTTCGCTTGTGAATAATGGAGAGATATAGTAGAGAATACTTCCTAAAGACTTTTTGGGCAGATTTTAGGCTTTTTATTTTTTAGATTTTTTTGGCTTTTTACCTGCATTGGCTTCTTGTGCTTGGCTTTGGGCTTGTGCTTTTGCGGCAATCTCTGCTTTTAGCTTATTGATATTTTCTAGCTGCTTGCACGCTACTTCAAAGCCACCTTTGCAGCCTTTGTCTGCCAAATCCACTGCTTTGTCGATATATTTGTCAATGTATGGTTTTGCCTTAAGCGTGTCTTTTGTTTGCTCAAAGTATGATTTGCCCATACCAAGACAACCCATAGCACTTCCTAGCTCGCAGGCTTTTTCATATAGTCTTGTTTCATTTGCTTTATCTCCTAGCTCGCCTACTACTTTGCCATAAAAAGCACAAGCTGAAGCATACTCTTTATCGCAAGTTTTGTATAGAATGTCTATGTCTTCAGATTTTACTTCCTCGCTAGTAAGCACTGCGACTTTTAGGACGCAGGATTTGTCATTGCCCTTGCCTTTGCACAGTTTGTGAAACTTTTTTACTTGCGTAGATTTGCACTTATCACGCTCTGCACCTTTATCTAGGGCATTGCACTCGGCTTGTTTTTTGCTCCACTCGCTAGTATCTATCTCGCTCCACACTTCCCAATCGCTATTTGGGTATTTTAGCTCAATGCTTTCCCCAATGTCTTGCTGTGTGTTAGCTTGTGTGCTAGTGGCTGCTTGAGTATTAGAAACCGCTTGAGAATCAGCTTGTTCATTAGAATCAGCTTGCACTTGAGGGGCACTTTGAGCTTGAGAATCAGCTTGTTCGCTAGGATTTACTTGTGTTTGAGATTCTTGCTTAGAATCTGGGCTAGATTCTTTGGCAGAATCCGTGCTTAGAGTCTCTCCAAACGCTACAAATCCAAAAAACCCAAACGCTAATACAATCGCTATTTTTTTCATAGCTACTCCTTTTAAAGTTTTAAGTATGTGAGGAAATTTTAGCATTTTTTTTTTAAATCAAATGATTTTTTAGTTGTGAGTGGATTAAAATCTGCGCAAAAAAATAATAAAAGATTATTACTAACTTGTTTTGCTGCCACAGACAAAAGACATAAGGGCATTTTAGATTTTGTCAATCATTAGCACAGAAGCTGGCATAGATTAGCATAGCTCATTAAACGCACTAAGGATTTTTAGCATATCGATATGCTCAGCAAAGTCGTGTGTGCGGATAATGTTCGCTCCATTTTGAAGTGCGAGTAAGTGCAAAGCCAAGCTACCACTTAGTCGCTCGCTTGGAGATTGTCTGCTTGTGATTGCACCGATAGTGCTTTTGCGACTAGCACCTACCAAAATCTCATACCCAAAGTGCTTAAAATGTGCTAGGTTTTGGATAAGGGCTAGATTTTGGGTGTGAGTTTTGGCAAAACCAAAGCCAATATCTAGCACAATCCTGCTTGCTTTGTGTGCTTCTAGCTCACAAATTTTGTGTGCAAAAAACTCATCTACTTCGCTTATGAGATGAGTATATTCACTAAGATTTGCCATATCTTTTGGCGTGCCTTTTGTGTGCATAAGCACTACTTGAGCGTGGTAGTGGGCGATGACTTCAAGCATTTTTTTGCTTTTTATTCCGCTTACATCATTTATCATTGCAAAGTCGTGCTTCAACGCAAAATCCGCTACTTCAGCGTTGTAGGTATCAATAGAAAAGGACACCTTTTTTGCTAGATTTTCTCTTCTTATAAACTCACATACTTCTTTAAGTCGTTTTTTTTCTTCACTTGGGTTTATCAGCTCACTTCCGGGGCGAGAGCTAGCTGCACCTATGTCGATGAGAGTAGCACCAGAATCTATAAGCGAGATTATGGATTCTATCGCCTTTTTTGAGCTGTGTCTAGAGTCTGCATAGAAGCTATCAGGGGTTATATTGATGATTGGCATAATGATTTTGTTTTGGCTATATTTGTTGGCGAGATGGGATTGTAGTTTTTTTGCTATTTGCTTTAGTCCAAAGGGTTGGATTTTGCATTTGTAGATGATTTTTTCTAGCTGTGTGTGCGTAGCGATAAGCAGAGCATTATATAGCTTTTTCTCCCCTAGTATCGCCTCTCTTGGCGTGGCTAAATCCCCCCCCGCGCTTAATGCCTCTTGCTTTAGGATATTTAGTGTGGGTAGGCTTAAATCTTGTAGTGAGAAAGCAAGCACTTCGCCCTTTTTTTGCATAATCTTTGCCCCCATTTTTTCTGTGCCGATTTTGCTAAGCCACTTTGGTAGCAAATCTATATTTACTCGCTCCAAAACCACTTCTTTTTTGCTATTTGAGCTAGTTTGTGTGCTTGCTTGTTTATCTTGCGTGTTTGTTTGTGTGGATAGCTTATGTGCTTCTTGCTTGGGATTTGGGGGGTTTTTTGGCATTTTGACTCTTTTTAGATTTTGCTTAGTTTTTGGGTTTTATAAAGCCCTTTTAGTGTTGTTTGTTTTTTGTCTAAGTAGTAGCATAAGTAGCAGTGGGGTTATCACTAGCGAAATTCTGCGGTAGTTGTGTAGCTCCAAAAGTGCGTTATCAAACATTTCTAGCTCTTCCTCGCTTAGCTTTATACCTGCTTTGTGGATAGCAATTAGTAGGGATTCTACCATTTCTTTGCCACTTGTTTTTGTCCCCTCGCTTGCGTTTATGTTTTTTAGAAAATCAAAGATTTTGCCCAAGTCTAGCCTTGTTATATCAAGTCCAAAAGAAGCAATCTCACTTTTTTCGCGCAAATCCTCTAGCACAAGCCTAGAGCGAATCGTAGGTAGCAAAGCGGTTTTGTTGCGCGTGATGATGATAAAATGGATATTTTGTGGTGGTTCTTCTAGGATTTTTAGTAGGGCGTTTTGGGCTTCATTGCGGAAGTTTTGTGCAGCAATGATGATAGTTTTTTTCTCTTTTTCGGCGATATAGGCTTGGGCGATTATGGCGTGGGCGTCTTCCATTTTGACTTCCTCACATACAAAATCACGCACGATTTCGTTGCGCGAGGCAATCTCATCTTTTAGCGACTGTGCTTTTTCAAAAATATCATAGCTTAGGATAATGTTGCCTGTGTATTGCATTTTGCCTCGATTGTTTTGATTCACTAGATTGGCTACTCTAGGACAACTTTGCCAAGCACAGAAGCATATAGCGATTTTTCAAATAATTGGAGCATCTCAATAAGTTTATAATCCAAAAATTCATCGCTTTCTTTTAGGACAAAAGATTGTCGCACGCCCTCATTTAGCACCCAAAAAAGTCCATTTCCTCTCCCCATACACAAATCCGCCATAATCGTATCGCTCCGCCCCACATACCAAAACATATAATCTTTGTAAGCGATTTTTAGCATATTGCGGATATTTTCCATATTTTCTTTTTGTAGCACAAAATGCGCGGGAAAAAGACTTTTTAGGCTAAGCACGGGTAAAATCGGGCGAGGTTTGCTAGAGCTATGAAATCTTGCTAGCGCATAAGATATGAACCAATCCCTACGCTCATCAGTAGCAAGTAGCAATGCCCCGCCATCTAAAATATGCTTTATCGCAGGGAGTGAAGTATCTGCCCAAATATTTCTTGCTACCTCAAGCCATTGTCTATCATTAGCCCACTTTTTGCAATCGCTGCGGATATTATCTAGCAGCCACGAGCGAAAATCTAACACTTCTTGCATAATATCTCCTTTTTTAAAAATATTTCCCTTTTTGGTTGTGATGGCTTAAGTCGCGCTAATATTTTTAGCCAAACTTAAAAAACATAGCTAACGCGCTTTTTTGATTGACATAAAAATATAAAAACAAAATTTGCATAAAGCTAAGATTTTTGATTTTTTGGATTTTGTCGTTTTGTTTTGTGGATATTGCTTGTGGATTTGCAGCTTGATATTTACACGGGGCAGGATTCTAGCTTGTATGCGCTATGCAGAGCGCGCACTGCATTTTCTGCGTGTCGTAGTCCGATTACCATAGAGACTTTTATCTCACTTGTGGAAATCATCATTATGTTGATATTTTCGCTTGCAAGTGCGCGAAATCCAGCACTTGCCACGCCACTGTGAGATTTCATACCCACACCCACGATAGAGACTTTGGCTATGTCGCAGTCATATTCGATAGATTCTACATCTTTTTTAAATGGCTCTAATGCTAGCTTTGTCTGCTCTATGTCTGTTTGGGGGATAGTAAAATCTATATCCGTCTTGCCATCTCTCCCGATAGTTTGCACTATCATATCTACATTGATATTGGCATTTGCAAGTGCGCTAAAAATCTCTGCGGCAATGCCCGGTCTATCTATCACATCTGCTATGCTTACTCGCGCTTGGTTTTTATCTAGTGCGATTCCACTTACGATTGGCTTTTCCATTATGTCCTCCTCTTTTGTGATAAGTGTGCCCTCTTTTTGGGTAAAAGAGCTACGCGTAACAAGCGTAACACCCCATTTTTTTGCTAGCTCCACAGAACGATTTAGCAAGACTTTTGCACCCATAGAAGCAAGCTCTAGCATTTCATCGTAGCTGATTTTGTCGATTTTGCGTGCGTTTTTTTCGATTCTAGGGTCGGTGGTGTAGACGCCATCGACATCGGTGTAGATTTCGCACAAATCCGCTTTTAGCGCACCTGCTAACGCCACTGCTGATAAATCGCTCCCTCCTCGTCCAAGCGTAGTAGTCTCTCCCTCTGCGCTCACACCCTGAAATCCAGCCACCACGACAATGTAGTCTTGTGCTAGGAGTTCTTTTATGCGTGCGGTGTTTATGGATTCGATTCGCGCTTTTGTATGTGTGCAATCAGTGAGTATGCCCGCTTTTTCGCCACTTAGTGAGATTGCTTTGTAGCCCTTTGATTCTAGGGCGATAGCTAGAAGTGCGGCGGTTACGCGCTCGCCTGCGCTTAGTGCCATATCTACTTCGCGCTCATTTGGTAGCTTGCTAAAGTATTTGGTGTAGTTGATAAGTGCGTCTGTTTGCCCGCTCATAGCAGATACTACGATTACGAGTTGGTTATTTTGGGGATTTTCATTTTTTTCATTTTGGGATTTTTCTTGTGTGGTTTTTAGTGCGTCTATCACGCGATTTGCCACGCTATCGATTCGCTCGCAATCTCCCACGCTTGTCCCACCGTATTTTTGCACGATTAGCATTATAGATACCCTTGCGTTTTGAAGTAGTTTAGCACCTTGCTATACACATCTCGCTTAAAGCTTTTTACTCTCTTAAACACTTCTGCAATCTCTACAAACTGATATGAGACAAACTCTGGGTGCGCTGTTTGTAGATTGATTTTGGCATTTGGCTTTAGCCTAAGCAAAAAATATCGCTGTGTTTGTCCATCAAAGGGTTGCATTTTTGTCCGCACATCTTCGGGAAAATCGTAGTTTATCCATTGTGGGTATTGCGCCAAAATCTCTACTTCATCAGTGCCTATTTCTTCAAGCAATTCCCTAAATAGTGCTTCTTGTGGATTTTCCCCCTCATCTATACCGCCTTGTGGGAATTGCCACACTCCGCGCACATCGCTTCTCTCGCCCAAAAAAAACTCACATTTTTTGGGATAATGTGATGAAAGGATTATAGCTGCGACATTTGGGCGGTATTTTTTTGCCATTTTTTGCCTTTACCTGTGGTTTTGTAGTTTTGTTTTGCTCTATATTTTGTTTTTTAATTTGCTTAAGATTTTTGCTTGTGGCTATTTTAGATTTTGCAATTTCAAAACGCATATTGTAGCATATTTGCGTATTATCTTAGTATTTGTTTTTGGGATAGATTTTGTGTGTTTGTATGTGTGCTACTTGTGTGTAGGATTTGGAAGTGGATTTTGGCAGGTAAGTATTTTTGTTGTGTTTAGTCACAAAGATAGAAGCTATGAATGTGCTTACTACCAAAATCACATAAGAGAAATCTTAAAATCTAAAAAACTAGCGATAGAGGTGGATTGTCATTTTTTCACTTTGTAGGGTTAGCTTTTTTTCATCTTTGTGCGTTATCTCAAATACTCCCTCAAGCCCCCTAACAAAGCGGAACTCAAAGCGGCTAACTTCTCGTGGAGTGCAGATTTTGCGCGTAGCACTTCCCGGGACAATCTCTAGGTGTGTCTTGTCATTCCACGAATACCGCGCATAATACGAGCCACAGCCACTCTCTCCTGAAATCCTATTTTCTTTTGTCTCAAATTCCATTGTAGCGATTTTGTCGATTTGGGCTAGCTCATATAGTGGTGTTGGTTGAGAGCTAGTGCTACCATTTCCGTTACTGCTACCATTGGCATTATTGCCATTGCTTGCGCTTGTCTCGTTGCTAGCATTGCTAGGTGCTTGGCTAGATTCTTGTGGCAGTCCATTTTTTAGCGATTCTTGTGCGTTTTGTGCTAGCACTTGAGGGGAGAGAAATTCCTCATCTGTAATGATGATTTTTTCGACATACCATTGGTTTGCTGGGAGATTGCCCTGCGTAGCTTTGCGCTGGATAAAATCAAACAGAGAGCAACCACTAAATCCACACAATATCGCTAAATTTATCGCTAGTAATTTTATTGCTTGGATTTTTTGCTGTTTCAATGTTTATCCTTTTTTTGTATTTTTGTGCTTGTGAGAATCTCTAAAGCCCCCAAATAGTGCAGATAGAATCTATGAAAGCCAAGTAGAATCTATAAAAAGCCAAAAAAACTATGTGGCTTTAAAAAACTTGAATTGTAGTGAAATCTAAATAACACAAAGCAAAATCTACTCCAAAATCCACAAAATCTTAAATCATTTTTCACTTAAAATGATTTTCTTAAAAAGTAATGTTGGATTTTGCTTGCGAGATTTGATTTTTGTGGTTTTTGGATTTGATAATTTTTGTGGTGTGCTATAAAATCTAGCTATGATTTTTGCGCCTTTCGCACCTATAAATATCACGCAAAAAGCGCAAAAATCCTAAAATCTACTAAGATTTTTAATTTTAGCGGATTTTGGTGCGTTCTAAGATTTTGCGACAAAGTGGGCTAGTAGTGAAATTGCACTTAAAAGCGGGCTGCTCGCTAAAATCATTTGGCTCTATGCTAAAGGCTACACTTTGTCCATTTGCGCGTGCTACTAGGCGATTTTTGGTAAACTCTAATGTGCAGTTGGGTGTATTGGACGCGTTTATGGAGTTTAGGATTGCTAGGCTTGATTCTCTCATAGCACTTAGCGGCTTTGGGTGTAGGGTAAAATCCGTGTAGAGTAGGGATAGTCTTTCTTGCAAGTTGCTAAGCGAGGAAGCAAGGGTGGCATAGCAGGATTTTTCCCTCAAGTGTAAAGAGCTAGGGATAGCTAGTATAAGCACACCTAGAAGTGCGATGACAAACACTAGCTCAATCGTGCTAAAAGCGGATTTTGTGGTTGATTTTGTGCTGAACTGATGACGGTTCATTTATGCTTGCAAATCTATGCTAGTAAAACTCTATGATGATTAAGCACAAGGCTAGAGCACAGAATCTTGCAGGTTGATTCTAAGTGGTTGAGGATAGGCTTTTAGAAGTTTTTGGCATAGTGGGGAGCTAGCAATAGGGGAAATCTCTATACTTAGGGTTGTCGCGTTTGTGTCGATTATCACGCAGTTGTTTTGGGTATCTAGTGTCCCCTCTTTGCCTAGTCGCACGCCATTAGTTTGTGCTATCCAGCGCAGTGGAGATAGCCCTGCGGTTCGCATTATAAACTCGCCATTTAGGACATTTGCGAGATTGTCTTGCGTGGTGGCAGCTACTTGGATAGATGAAATGATAGCTTGTATGTCTTTGTTTATCGCGGCGTATTGGGCATCTGTGCGCGTGGCACTAAGTTTTGGAATCGCAATGGCTGCTAGTATCCCAACTACCGCTATGACAAACACTAACTCAATAAGGCTAAACGCCCCTTGAAGTGATTTTGCTTTGTTTTGCATATTTTTCCTTAGAAGTAGGTTTTGTAGATTTCTTATGTATTTTTAGTCTGCCTAGATTTTATACTTTTTTCTGCACTTTTGATTTTACCCTAAAATCTTATCAAGCATTTTTTTGACAAATTCTGCGCATATTTTCGCGCTTGAGTCCAAAAACTCATCAAAGCTCACATCTGCGCTGCCATCGGCACTATCACTGATAGAGCGAAACACGCAAAAAGGCACACCAAAGCTATCGCATACTACTGCTACGCTCGCGCCCTCCATTTCTACGGCATCTGCACCAAAAGTATCAATCAGCCATTGCTTTTTCTCTGCATTATGCACAAACTCATCGCCCGAAGCGATAACGCCCTCTTTTAGCAAAATCCCCTCTTTTGTCCCTGCACTTTGTGCGCCGTATTCTTGCGCGACAAGGCTAGCTATGCCATTTAGAATCTTGCTAGATTCGATAAATAGCTTGCCCTCTGGGATAAATCCTAGTGGATGTCCAAACGCGCTAATGTCTACATCGTGCTGGCATAGTTTAGTAGCGATTAAAATATCGCCGATTTTTAGGTCTTTGTTTAGCGCACCTGCCACACCACCAAAGATTATCGCTTCACAGCCAAAGTGAGCTATCATCGTGGTAGCAGTCATCGCAGAGTGCACCTTGCCGATTTTGCTATATGCGACATATAGCGTGGCATTTTTATAAGGGATTTCATAATACACATTGCCACCCATAGCTTGTGCTGTGTGTGTGGGAAATAGGCTAAGCAGTGGTGTGATTTCTTCTTGCATAGCACCGATGATACCGATTTTTTGGTAGTTTGGAGTGATAGTAGATTTTTGTGAATCTTGCGGGGTGGATTGCTGCATTTTTGTTTTCCTTAAACTCTCTGTTTTTCCTTACTCTTTTGCTTTTTGTCGCGATATTTTTAGGATTTTCCTAGCTATTTTGCTCTATTTGGGCTATCGTGGCTTTTAGGGATTCTATGTCGCTGACATTTAGCGTGGTTTTTTGGCTTAGGCGTTTGTTTAGCCCTTTTAGCACACTTCCGTGCCCTAGCTCGATATAGCAGTCCACTTCGTTGTCTATGCTTTGGATAGATTGTTTGTATAGCACGGGGGAGGTAAGCTGGAGGCTTAGGAGTTTTAGAGCGTCTTTTGCGCTATTGTAGCTTTGTGCGGTAGCATTTGAGATGATAGGCAGGGCAAAGTTTTCTTTTAGCATTGGTTTTAGCAATGCTTCAAATTCCCCCCTCATTGGTTCTAGTAGCGGACAATGGCTTGCCACTGACATAGCAAGCAACAATACTCGCTTCGCTCCTAAGTCTTTTAGTGCGCTTTGTGCGAAGTCCAAATCCGCCTTTTTCCCCGCACACACCACTTGCCCATCGCCATTGTAGTTGGCAGCCCATATTTGTTTGCCCTCTTTGCGTAGATTTTCACACGCTCTCTCTAGCTTGGCATCTTCTAGCCCCACAACTACGAGCATTCCTGCGTCTATCCCCTCGCAAGTTTTTTGCATTAGCTCACCTCTTTTGCTAGTGAGATAAAGCCCATCTTCAAATCCCACACCCAAAGCCACGCATAGTGCGCTTATCTCGCCTAGCGAATGTCCTAGCGCACATTTGGCTAGAAGTGGGGATTCTTGCTGAAGTATGGTGTGAGCGATTTGGCTTACAAGAAATATCGCTGGCTGGGTGTATTGGGTTTGGTTTAGCAAGTCATTTTCGCTAAAAAGTAGCTTTGTAAAATCAACCTTTAGCTTCTCGCTTGCTATGCCAAACATTTCTTTTGCTATTTCAAAGTTTTCATATAGCTCTTTGCCCATACCTACGCTTTGAGAGCCTTGCCCGGGGAAAACAAACGCATATTGCATAATCACCTCGCTATAAGATTTTATGTATTTAGATTTTTGCGCAAATTTTTGCAAAACGCGTATTTTATCAATTTTTTGCTTAGATTTACACAGATTTTGTGTTTTTTGGATTTTGTGTTTTTGTATTTTTGATACGCTGATACGCGCTTGCAAGCCACAATGGGCTTGCTTGTAGATTTAATCATAACTTTAATAGGCTAAAATTCTTAAAACAAATCTTTGGAAACACGCCTTGAAGCGTCTTTGAAAATGCCTTTGGAAATTTATATGCAGAGTGTTTGGAGCGTTTATGAAAATGCTAGATTCTAGTTTGGATTTTGCTTTATTGGATTGTTTAGATGATTTTGATGATTGCGCTCCTGTATTTTTAGCGCAGAGCGATACCACAGCGGGATTTCTCTGTGCCAATCCCAAAAAACTAAATAGGCTAAAAAAGCGCGATGAAAATCAAAAAATCCTCCTCGCACTTAGTGATTTTATAGAGCTAAAAAAGCGATTTAGGATTCCGCCATTTGCCAAAAAAATGGTGCGAAATGCGAGGAAAACGAGCTTTGTCCTGCCAAATGGAAAAAGTTTCCGCGTGGTAAAAAAACCACAACGCATATCAATGGAGCGCAAAAGAGAATCTAGGGAATCTGGCAAAAAAAAATCTAATGTGCTAGGGCTTGGCTATATCGTGGCGGGTGGCGATATACCAAAATCTAGCTCGCTACATAGTGATTTTTTGGCACATTTTGGTGGGCTATATAGCACTTCGGCAAATGAGAGTGGCAAGCCATTTTCGCTAGAGTGGGCTGTGCAAAATGCCGATATTATCGTGATAGATTCTCTATATGAGGCAAAACCTAGCAAAATCTACAAGCTAGGCAGGACAAAGGCAAAAATCCTGCGACACTAGGAATACCAAGAAATACCAAAATCGCTAGAAATACCAAAAGTCCAAGTGATTTGATAAGAAAAGTAAAAAAAAACAAGAGCAAAATGAGGAAGGAGGCAAAATGAGAATTGATAAATTTCTAAACTCCACAAATGTCCTAAAATCACGCAAAATCTCTCAAGATATGTGTGCTTCGGGCGTGATAGAGGTAAATGGCGTAGTGGCAAAATCTAGCAAGGAAGTCAAAGTGGGTGATAAAATCACGCTAAGATTTTTAGACTCAAGCAAGACATATCAAGTCCTAGCAATCCCCACGACAAAGACTATCCCTAAGGCAAAATCTAGTCAATACGCACTGCTAATAAGCTAGGGCTATATTTTGGTTTGACTTTGGGTTATTTATGTTTGTGGCACGATTTTTGCGCTTAAGTGTTTTGCTATGAAATAAAAAGCCTAGAAATAAACCAAAATAAATCCAAAGGTAAATGTCAAAGTAAATGTATAGTTTTTTTTTTTTGTTATAATCGTGCTATTTAAACATTAAATAAGGTGTGCGAAAAGCCAAACATACAAATGGCAAGCAAAACTAAGCAATATGGCTTTAAGACAACCGCGTTAAAGCAAAATAGACTCCAAAGAGGACAACTCTAAACGAGGTCGCAAAATGAAACAAACCATACTACCAAATCTACCAAAATCTACCAAATCTCCTATCACGCTAAGTGCCCTGCTAGCACTTAGCCTCTATGCAAATGCGCAGGCTGGCGACATTACAAATTCTGTATATGAGCTACAAAACAAGTCAAATGAGAGTAGTGGGACTTTTTCTGTGGGAAGCACGCGCACTTGGAGCACTGCTGGAGCGGATTTTACCCAAAGCTATAAAAATGGCACACTCATCTTTGGCAACACTTCACAATCCCCCAAAACAGATAGCAGTATATGGTTTGGTGGCACGGATTGGCAAAGTGGGCTAGTAGGCTACATAAAGACAAAATTTGAAGCAAAAGATATATATCTCACAGGCACGATAGGTGCGGGGAATGCGTGGGCTACGGGTGGTGGCGCGGAGCTAAACTTCAATGCAAGCAATAGCTTCAAGGCAGAATCACTAGATTTGAAGTTCAACCACGCGGGATTGCAATATAGTAATTTCTTTGTGAGTGCAAACGACATAAACATAAAAAATTCTCAACTAAATGCCCGCTCTGATGGCTTCAAAATGCACTTGAGCTCAAGTAATGGCGATATTACCTTTGATAGCTCAAATGCAAATTTTGGTGGTGAGCTAGTAATCACTTCTGGCAAAAATATCAACCTCACGGGCAATTCTTCGCTTACTTCACGCGGGAATGTTATCCGCCTAAAAGCGCAAAATGGCTCTATCACGGGCAATGGAAATCTAAACTTCTCCTCTGGCACGCCTATATATGTCGGGGTAATTGAAATCTTGGCAAAAGATAAAATCGAGCTAGGCACTGCCAAACTTCAAGTAAATGCCTCCTCACTTGTGGGCTCTATGGATGGACGCATAGAAGTGAAGTCAGAAAATGGCGACATAACTTTTGACAAACTAGAGCTAGTGGGAAATAACGGAATCAGTGCGTTTGGGACTTATGCGCATATCAAAGCAGGTGGTAGCATAAGCGTGAAAACAAATGGCGCGATATACTCAAATCGTGGGCTAAATAACTCCACAGATACCGCAGGGAGATTTACCACCACGATTGAAGCGGGCAAGGACATTACTCTAAACAATACCGATATTTTCTTGCTAAATCAGCTAGCAGGAATCGGTGCTCCTGATAGTATGAAACTCATCGCAGGGGGCAGTCTAACTCACACTGGCACGATAAGTTTCCTTACCAATCAGCAGACTTGGGAGGGGGCTATGCTAGATATTAGCGGTGTGAAAGGAAGCGCGAAGCTAGGCAATATCATAGGCTCGGCTTTCTATATAAATGCAAATAAGACTTTGAGTGCGGATTCTATCACTATCAATGCTCGTCAGACAAATGGTGGGTTTTATGGCACAGGCACACAAATATGGACAAAAGAGGGTGGGAGCTACACTTTCAAGGATATAAATCTAGGCGAGTGTGGGCTTACCCCTTGGAATCACTGCGAGATAGCAAACACAGCTAGGCTTAGCTTTTTTGGCACGAGTGGTGCAGATACAAATGGCGCAGGTGGCAGCGGGACAAATTCATTTGTAAAAGGCTCTACCCTAACCATAGAAAACCTAAGCTTGGGCACTATGGCAGGGCTATATGCGAGCAACATACAAAATACGAATGTCAAAAACATAAGTATGTCAAATCTCTCAACTGCTGTCTTTCATAACCTCACTTTGCAAGAGGGTGGGCATATCACTATGGACGCCACAAGCCAAATCCAAGTAAAATCTCGCGCCTATGAGACAAATACTACCCCTACGCTTGGTAAGGTTACGCTAAATGTCGATGCGAGTGATAGTAAGCCGTTTTTGTCTATCGCCTATGCAGGTAGCAATCTAGAAAATCTAAATATCCAAGCTGGCAAGACTTATCGCTTCATAGATGCGGGCGAGATAGAGTATAAGCTAAAAAGTGGTGGCAGCACAGAGACTTTTCACTGCACTGATAATAAAGAAAAATGCAACACTATCAAAAATATGGTAGGTGTCTATGCAGGTGGGGCGGATTCTGCGAGGCTTGATGTAGGGTTTGGCGAAGATGGCATACTAAGGTCTGCAAAGCTGGGGTTGCAGTTTGAAAAAGTCGCAGACTATTCAACTATCGGTATCAAAGCCACAGCCATAGACTATAAAAATCCTTATGATATAGATGATATACGCTACTATATTTGGCAAAAGGGTGGCAATGAAGCAGTCGCCCAAATCGGTGGAATCTCAAAAGGCGCACATACCGAGCAAACCACACAAACAAGGCTAAATAGCACGATTTCGCAAAACAAAGATTCCCAAGAGATAACGACAAATGACAAAATCTACACTATAAGTGGCAAAGGGGATTTTACACAAAGCGAACTATCTAGCAATACAACCCTGACAGAAGCAGAAAAAGCAAGTGCGGTAGAAAAGAAAGTAACGCACATAGAATCTGATATTTTTAAGTGGTTTAATGTCCTAGCACTTCATCAAAAAGGTGTTGCTTGGACGGCAGTAAATGTCATAGATAGGGATTTGGGATTTTTTGAGGATACGGCTAAGCAGCTAAACAACACACTAGGACAGCTTGTATCTACCGAGCGCAAGTCAAATGCAGCTACGGCTGTCAGATTTGCCTCTGATTTGGCAAAAGCTCAAAGGCTAGTCAAACTCGCTAGAATTGATAACGATGAGCAAGAGTATCGCTTCGCAAATCTACTAAGCCAAAAAAGATATGCTGCAAGCGGTGGGATTAGAAGTGATGCGGGAGGGGATTTTGGGTTTTTGTATAAGTTCTCAAACCGCCACGAGTTTTATAACAATCTTTGGGCAAACGCGCTAGGAAGTGCTACATTTACAGATGGGGGATATGGCACGCTATATGGAGCAAATGTAGGGTATGATAGATTTGTCCCTGTGGGCGAGGGTGGGCTAATAGTCGGGCTTGTGGCTTCTTATGGATATGGTAGCTATAAAGCAGACTTGCTAAAAAACCAAAGCCACAATGTAAATGCGGGAATCTACTCTCGCTCAATCTTTGCAAACAATGAAATCGACATAAATGTGGGATACACTATCGGTATGAATAGTGAGGATTTATACACACGAAACAATGTATGGCTAAGCAGTCTAGACCAAAGCTACAAATACAACACTCACACCATAAACGCCAATGCTAGTTATGGCTATATCTTTAGCACACAATCTAGTGGCTTTGTGTTTAAGCCCTCTTTGGGAATGAGCTTTTATCACATATTTACAGGTGCGCTAGATGCGGACTCTAAGCAGGTGCTAAGTGCGGATAATCCAAACGCTCCAGCGCAAAATCTAGCCGTGCAGTCCCCAGAGGTTTCACGCAATCTTTTCGCGCTAAATCTCGCCCTAGAAACAAGGCAATATCTATCCAAAGGCTCATATTGGTTTGTCAATGTCGGAGCGCAAAGAGATATGTTTATCACGGGTGGAGATGTGCTGCAAGTGCGCTTTGTAGGCGAGGAATCGCTAAACTACAAAAAAAGCGACAATCTAAACACTTTCGCCCTAGCAAGTGCAGGTGGCGAAGTCCAGCTAGGCAGGAGAATGTTTGTGAATTTTTCACTTGGTGGGAAGTATGGGCTTAGCTACAAAGATATAGGCGTGCAGGCAAATCTCGGTAGTAGAATCGTGTTTTAGGGGATTGCTTAGATTTCTTTAGATTTTTGATTTTGGCGTAAATTCAAAGGTGGATTTTGCTAAAAAGTTGCGTTTATTTATGGGTGGATTTTAAGCTTTGCTTTTTGCCAAGAAACTGCGTTACGCGCTTAAAAAGTGGTAAAAATACAAGAGAAATATTTCGCTCAATATGACAAATTTATAAGACTATATATAGTGGGGCGCAATCATTGCTTAGGTCTTTGCTTAAATGGCTTTGTGCTAAGCATTTATATTCTTTTTGTCATATTGAGCGAAGCGAAATATCCCAAAAAGGCGTTCTCCAAAAATAGTTTTCCAAAAATCCCTTAGCAAAATTGCACTTGTATTTTGGCATTTGTTTCTATTATATTTGCCGACTTTTAAATATAATAAATCATAAAATATCTTTTCTCCTAAAAGCTAGCAAACCCTCCTCCTAAATCCCTCTTAAATACGGGATTTTATCTATGAAAATCATAAAAGGAAACAAAAATGCACAAGAAAAAACTAGCAATAAGCATAGGCGATACAAATGGCGTGGGGATAGAGATTATCCTAAAATCTCACAAATATATCTCTACACTTTGCGAGCCGATATATTGCGCTCACAAGACTTTGTTTGCCAAGTCTTTGCACCATTTCAAATCTTTGAGCAAAAAACAAGATTTCCAAGAGATGATAGCCAAAGATATGCACTTCTCTCACCCACACGACACTAGAATCCCTAAAATATCGCCCTCACAGCTTCACAAAGCAAGCGGGCGATACAGCTTTGCTAGCTTCACTCACGGGCTTGACTTGGTGGACAAATCACAAGCGGACGCGCTAATCACGCTCCCTATACACAAAGCTGCGTGGAAAAAGTCAGGTATCCACTACGCAGGACACACCCAAGTGCTAAGGGCGCGATACAAAAAAGACGCCATAATGATGCTAGGCTGTGAGGAAATGCTAGTGGCTCTCTTTAGCGAGCATATCCCGCTAAAGTCGGTAAGTAGCGCGATTAGCACAGATAAATATGTGCGCTTTTTAATCGCTTTGTATCGTAGCTTCAAGTTTGATGAAGCACTTGTGCTTGGGTTTAATCCTCATTGTGGCGATAGCGGGGCAATCGGTGGCAAGGAGGACAAAAAAATAGAATCCGCCATAAACAAAGTCAATAAATTCCTAAAAAAAGAGGTTTTTTGTGGGATTGTCCCACCAGATAGTGCTTTTACCCCTGCGAATCGGGCGAGATTTTCGCTATTTGTCGCTCCATATCACGACATAGGGCTAGCCACGCTAAAAGCCCTCTACTTTGAAAAAAGCATAAATATCAGCTTAAATCTACCCATTATCCGCACTTCAGTCGACCACGGCGTGGCGTATGACATAGCATATCAAGGCATAGCAAGCACGCAAAGCTACCAAAACGCCGTAAAATTTGCCCTAAAAATGATAGATGAGAAGCAAAATATGGAGGAGAGAATCCATAAAACAAGTATGCAAGTCCAAATCCCAGCACGCTAAAATCACAAAATCCAAAATACAATCAAAGCAAATGATTTTGGCAAGCACTTCAAGCACTCGGGCTAAGATTTTGGAGGGCTTTGGTGTGGGATTTTGCCAAGTTGATAGCGGGTTTGATGAGGAGGGGTTGTTTGAAGCACTGCTAGGTGAAGCGACAAAAAGGGTGCGAGAATTTAGAGAATGTGAGGGGCGGGATTTGCGCTTGCAAGGAGGATTTTATCTACAAGGAGATTTTTGCAAAAATCTCTCATCTAATACTTTAGCGCATATTAAAAATCTAATCGGGGAAAATGTGGAGGGCTATCTAGCACTAAATCCTAAGCAAATCGCGTGGGAATGCGCTAAGGGCAAGCTAGAATCCGCGCTTAAGAAAATCACGCAAAATCATTTCACTTCAAGCGGGAGTTTGAGAGAAAAAAATATGCAAGAAGTGCTAAAAGAGGGTGTTTTAGCCTGTGATAGTGTCGTGGTGGTGCATTTGCCACATATCGCTAAAAATCTTAGTGCAAACCCTACCGCAAAATCCGCTCTTGCTATGAAATCGTCCATTGCCCCAAATTCTGCCCTTACTCCAAAACCCACTTTGACTACAAAATCTCTCATCGCTCCAAAACCTGCTACCACCACAAAATCCACTCAAAATTTAGATTCTAGTTTGGATTTTGAAGTTGGGTTTAGCCAAAATCAAATCAGCACAAAAAGCGAAGACGCAAAAAATAACGACACAAGAAACCAACACATAAAAAATCAAAACACAAAAAATCACGCCCGCACAAATCTTTTGCTTCGCAAAGCAAAAACACCAACACAAGCTAGAATTATGTTAGAATTGCAAAGTGGCAATCCTATCAGTATCATCACTGCCTTTGCTTATCAAAGCCACAAGGGCTTTTTTTGCAATATTGATTGTGCGGAGTTTTTGCTAGATGAGTTTTGCCAAGATGATATAGAGCAGTATGTCAAATCATCTCTTTGGCAGGGTAGTGCAGGCTGTGTCAAAGTTGAGGGATTTCACAAGGGATATATCCTCTCTCAAAAGGGGCTAGAGTCTTGCGCTTTGGGTTTAAGCTTTGAGCGGATTTTGCCTTTTTTGGGGATTATTTAGTGATAATAAGCCAAGCAAATGGAAAACGCAAATGAATACACCAATCCTCACTATAATGCTTATCGTTTCGGTAGCCATAGGGCTTATCGGGCTTGTGGTGTTTTTGTGGGGGTTGAGAAGTGGGCAGTTTGATGACTCGGTGAAAATCACGCACGGGGCGTTGTTTGATACGCAAGATGATTTAAATCTAGCCTATCAAGCCTCTATAAAATCAAATAAAGGAGCAACAATGAGTGAAAATACAACTTACAAACTAGCTATCATAGGAGCTGGTCCGGGTGGCATAGGTGCGAGCATAGAAGCCAAGCTAGCAGGGATAGATTCCCTCATATTGTTTGAAAAAACTGCCACGCACAATGCCACGCTAAATAAATTTTATAAAGACGGCAAGCGGGTGGATAGAGACTACAAGGGCGACAAAATCGAGCTAAATGGCGCAATAGATTTCAGCGATAGCAACAAAGAGGCGACTTTGGAAATGTTTGGAGGGCTACTTTCAAAGCATAATATCAATGTCGCTTATCAAAACGACATAGAATCTATCGTGGCTAATGCAGATGGAGAAGCAAATGACTTCACTATAAACACTAGCGGAGGCAAGTCCTACCAAGCCCAATCTGTCATCATCGCCATAGGCAAAATGGGGCAACCAAACAAACCAAGCTATAAGATTCCCTCATCTATTTTGCGACAAGTAAACTACAACGCAAATAGTGTCCAAGAGGGCGAGAAGCTACTAATCGTAGGTGGAGGTAACTCCGCTGTGGAATACGCTTGTGAGTTTGCCAAAAGCAATGACACAACGCTAAACTACCGCAGAAGTGAGTTTACCCGCATAAATGATACCAATGCCAAAGAGCTAGAATCAACCATAGCAAGTGGCAAGCTAAAAACCAAGCTAGGCATAGACATAGAATCTCTAAGCGATGAAAACGGCAAGATAAATGCGCACTTTACCGATGGAAGTGTGGAGGAGTTTGATAGGGCGATATATGCTATCGGTGGGTCTTCGCCTGTGGATTTTCTAAAAAAATGCCATATCGACTTAGATGAAAATAGCCTGCCGATAGTCGATGAAAATTTACAAAGCAGTGTGAAAGGCGTGTTTGTGATAGGGGATATTTTGTTTAAATCTGGTGCAAGTATCGCTTGCGCGCTTTCCCAAGCGCAAAAAGTCATCGCTCATATCGCACCCAAACTTGCCTAAGCAAATCCAACCAAAAGGGAGAGAATGAATCATATTTTGCGCCCATTGCCATTTGTGCTTGCTAGCACCAACATAGGCACGATGATAATAAACCACTGCGATAGACACAGCCACCCTGTGCCAAATCCTGCAAATGAGGATAAGCCCTCCACAAAGCAAAATACGGGGGGGGGGGGGGGTGAACAAATCAAATGATGCAAATAAGTCAAACAATGCAAATCAATCAAATAGTGCAAGTTTTGGTGTAGGATTTCAATACTTACAAACCGCTTCGTTTGACGCAGATGAGGTGATGAGCGCAGTGTCTTTGCTACACTTGCGTAAGCAGTATTTCGGGGAGGGTGTAGTCGCAATCGATGGTGGTGCAAATATCGGCTCGCACGCTATCGCGTGGGGGATAGAGATGACTTACTTTGGCGAGGTGCTAGCCTTTGAGCCCCAAGAGAGAATCTACTACGCACTATGTGGCAATATCACTATAAACAACTGCTTCAATGTCCGCGCACTTCACGCAGCACTAGGCAATCCAAGCCAAGACTCCACGCAAAATCCAACAATAGAAGTGCCTATCCTAAACTACGCTACAAACTCATCATTTGGTAGCTTGGAGCTACGACAAAGGGAAAATAACGAATACATAGGGCAGCCTATCGATTATTCCCGCACGCAAAAAGTGCCACTTATCAGCATTGATTCTCTAAATCTGCCTAGACTTGATTATGTCAAAATCGATTGCGAGGGAATGGAAATAGAAGTGCTAAATGGTGCGATGAAAGCCATACAAAAGCATAAGCCAATCTTGCAAATCGAAGTGATAAAGTCAAATCCACAAGAGATTGTGTCCTTGCTAAAAGATTATGAGATTTTCCCTTTTGGGATAAATTTCCTTTGCGTGCATAAAGATGACCCTTGCCTATCACATATCAACAAAAATGAATAGATTTTGTTTTTGTAATTTTACTTTGCTTAGCATTTTGTCCAAGTGCGAGAAAATCGCAAGAAATCGCAAAAAATAGCGTGAGAGAGTAGTGAAAAAGTGCATAAAAATGGCAACAAAAAGCGCGATAAATAATTAAATGTGAAATAAAAATGCACTGACACAAGGGGCGCAAAAGATTCTAAATGCACTCATAAACAAGCACATAAACACACGCAAAATCCAAACGCAAGTGATTTTATAAAATCTAGCTTTTTTACAAAAAGATTGCCAAAATCTTTGATAACTATTAAAGCACTATCCTAGCAATACTATCTCATCAATATGCACGACTTCATCGCCCCTACTTTTGCCAAGAATGCTCTCTATCTGGCGTGAATCACACCTAGCGATTTTTGCTACTTCTGTCGCGCTATATTTGCTTTGTCCCCTTGCTATTTCTAGTAGTTTTTCTCCCTCTTGCAAGCAGATACTTACCACTTCATCGCTTCTAAACTCCCCCACAACTCCCAAAATCCCTTTTGGCAAAAGGGATTTGTTATGCCTTAGTGCTTGAGACGCCCCCAAATCGATGATGATTTTGCCCTGTGGAATCGCCACAGATTCTATCCAAAATCGCTTTTTTCTGCGAGCTAAAATCTCTTTTGGAAGTGCAAAATATGTCCCCACTCTCTTTAATTCAAAAAAGCGCGTGATAGATTGCTCCTCATTGCCCTTGATGATAGCCACTGCACAGCCCATATTTAGGGCTTTTTTTGTCGCTAGGAGTTTGCTAGACATACCGCCTGTGCCTACTAGATTTGTATCATCGCTTTGTGTGAGGGCTAGCACTCCCTCATCTATATCCTCTACTTCATCGATTTTGCGGGCATTGGGATTTGTAGCAGGGTTTGCGCTATATAGCCCATCGACATCAGATAATATCAGTAGCAAATCCGCGCTTATCGTGCCTGCGACAAGTGCAGCTAGATTGTCATTATCCCCAAAAGTTTCTATGTATTTTAGCTCATCAACCAAAATCGTGTCGTTTTCGTTGATGATAGGGATTATCCCAAAGTGCAGGAGGCGCATTATGCACGAGTGCGCGTGTGTGAATCGCTTGCGTGAAGTCAAGTCATCTTTTGTAAGCAAAATCTGGGCGACTTGGAGGCTATGCTTGCTAAAGGCTTGCTGATATTCCCACATAAGTCTAGCTTGCCCGATAGCAGCACTTGCTTGCTTATCGACTATGTCTTTTGGACGAGATTTTAGCCCTAGCTGCTTAAACCCACACGCCACAGCACCCGATGATACGATGATGATATTTGGGATTTTGGATTTTAGGTGTGCGATTTGGCTAGCAAGAGAGGAGATAAAATCTGCACTTGGGAAAGAGTGGTTTTTGCTAGAATCTTGGCTAGCAAGTATTGAGCTACCGATTTTGATGATGAGGGTTTTGCAGTTTGTGAGATTTGCGCGTGTATTTGGCTGTGCTAAACTCGCTTGCATAGAATCTTTTTGTGCGGAGATTGCTTGCGTAGAGATTTCTTGTTTGCGCTTAGTTTGCGCAGGGCTTTTTTGCGCGGAGCTAGTTCGTGTGGAGTTTGTCTGGCTAGATTTTGCTCCACACGATTTGCGTGAGTTTTTAGATTCCATTAGAGATTAGCTTATCGCTTGAGTGAATTCACCGTTTGTAGCATAGAGTCCGCTGTTTGTATCGTTTTGGAGTTTGCTTCATAGGCTCTCTGCCCTGTGATTAGGTCTGTCATTTCTTCTACAAGTTTGACATTGCTAAGCTCTAAAAACCCTTGACGAAGCGTGCCAAACCCCTCCGTAGTCGCCACACCTACGATAGGGTCGCCCGAAGCGGTTGTGTTTAGGTAGAGATTATCCCCTAGTGAGTGCAAGCCTGCTGGGTTGATAAATGTCGCAAGCTCGATTTGCCCTAGCACATTGCTTACGCCACTATTTGCTTGCACCACGCTGACTGTGCCGTCTGTGCCTATGTTTATTTGTGTGGTATCTTGTGGGATTGTGATTTGAGGCTGGAGGAGGTAGCCTTGTGCGGTTACCATATTGCCCGCGTCATCTAGCTTAAACCCGCCATCGCGAGTGTAGGCTATCGTGCCATCGGGCAAAGCGATTTGGAAAAATCCTTTTCCCTCTATGGCTACATCAAGGTTGTTTTCTGTCTCTTTTGGGCTACCTTGTGAAAAAAGCTTCTGTATTGCGCCCGGGCGCACGCCTAGCCCTACTTCTATACCTGTGGGCGACATTGTGGTTTCGCTCGTGGCAGTGCCTGCGTATTGCAAAGTTTGATAAAACAAGTCGTTAAATTCTGCCCTTTGCTTTTTATACCCTGTGGTGTTTACATTTGCTATGTTGTTTGAGGTGGTGTCGATTTGGAGCTGCTGTCCTAGCATACCTGTGGTGGCTGTGTATAGTGAGCGAAGCATAGTAGTCCTTTCTATTTTTGTGCTCTATTTGGCTAGCATTGGATTCTAGCTTGCGCGAAGTATAGCAAAAAGGATTCCAAATCAAAGCCAAAGACTTTGTTTAGTGGAAATTGTATCGTGAAATCTAGCAGAAATGATTTGGCTAAGTTTTGTCATCATTTGTAGTCGTCTGTCATTGTCTTTGAGTAGGTTTTGACTCAAGTTTTTTGGTATATGTTTCTTTAAAAGCCTAGCTTTTTGATTCTCAAAAAGTCAAGCAAAATGATAAATTATAAAAAACATAATCATTTTATTTGAATTTTGATTTTTTTTTTTTTATAATACGCTTGCTTTTGCAAAAAAAAAGCAAAATCTAAAAATCCCATAAAGGGAGTGAAAAAGGAGCAAAAATGCTAGACACAATCTCAAAAAGCCTAAAAAGCGCAAAACTTGGCTTTATCACATTTGGCACTTTAGGTGCGCTACTAGGCAGTGCGGAGGCTGCAAATATAATCACAGGCGGTGCTTCTAAGCAAGACTGCTATGATACAAATTGTGAGTTTGGTAGATTTGGCGTAGGTGGTGGATACTATGGATTTCAAGGTAGTGAGGCAAATGTAGATAACTACATAGGCTATGCCTCATTTGGTATAAAAGAAGTCTATAAAGCGCGATTTCAAGGGGAGTTTGACATTTTGCTAGGTGGGGGCAAAAGTGAGATAAAAGGTAGCACATTCCCACAAGGATTTAGGAGAAGTGCTGATTCGTTTATATTTGAGC
This sequence comes from Helicobacter macacae MIT 99-5501, assembly GCF_000507845.1. NCBI lineage: Bacteria > Pseudomonadati > Campylobacterota > Epsilonproteobacteria > Campylobacterales > Helicobacteraceae > Helicobacter > Helicobacter macacae. Next base: position 601,259 of record NZ_KI669454.1, read on the forward strand.
CCGTTATCAAGCTCGGTGTAAATGTGCTTACCAAAAAAGCACCACTATTTGTAAATGCGCTCGTTGGCGTAGAGCAGTATCGGTCTGGATTTGGCGATACAAATAGGTTTTATAGGACTATCGGCTTCACAGGGCTAGAGCTAAATGGCGAAATCCCCGCTGGAAATAAGCTAAGAATCACTTATGGTGCTGGGTATAGCTGGATATTTGGCGCAAACTATCAATATGATGATACAAGGGCAAAAGTCAAAGGCTCTATATCAAACTATGCAGTAAATGCAAATCTTGGCTTTGAATATGATTTGCCTAAGGGAGTTTATGTATATACCAAACTCATCGGCAAGTATCAGCGCATAGACTCTGCTTCTAGTGCTATCTATAATGGCGCAAGTGTGAGCTATCCTCAAAGCAAAGGATTTGCTGGAATGCTAGAAGTGGGGCTTGGATTTTAGCCTAAATAAATCTTAGAATCGTGGAGGTGAAAGGGGGTATCTGCCTTGCTTGCGGTTTTTGGCAAGCAAGGCTTTTTTTTTGCGGATTTTTATCTAGCTTGAAAAAGTCTAGTTAAATTTAGTCATTTCTATATACTTTCTGCATATTTTTACACATTTTTGTATAAAATCGTAACATATTTGTATTTTTACAAAGATTAAAATATATTTTACTTGACAAATTATTTTTTATTCACTTATAATTTACTTGCCACCCCAAAAAGAATTGATAAAGAATTGATAGATTATTAAAATCTTTTTCTTTAGAAAATTCTTTTAAGAGGTGGCAAAATATTACTTCATTGAAAGGAGGCGAGAAATGAAACGAATCATTTCAGTCCTAATGTTTGGCGTTTTAAATAAAAAGTTGAGATTATCATTTGCCTTAGCTGGATTTTTTGGGATATTTGGTAGCGCAAATGCTGCTGGACTATGCTTTCAGGGCGATGATGAGCATTGCTTAAGCGGTAGGTTTGGTGTAGGCGGACTATACTCAAATTTTAGCGGAAGCGGTGCTGGCGTGAATAACTATGGTGGCTTTGTAAATGTCGAAGTAACCGAAGCATATAAAAGATTTCAAGCTATGCTTGGCATAAGGGTAGAGGGCGGAGGTGCTAGCTTCAAAGGAAGCACACTAGCCAATCTAGGCTTAGGCTCTGCGTTTTTTGGCGAAGAGACAAAAGTCAAGCTAGGTGCAAATGTGCTTACCAAAAGAGTGCCACTTTTTATAAATTTCGTATTTGGCAATGAGTATTACAGCACAAATCTTGACACAGTGCAAAAAAGAGGCTTTGAAAGGCTTATTTTGAATCTAGGCTTAGAGCTACAAGGTGCTATCCCACTAGGTGGAAAATCTCGACTAGAATATAGTGCTGGCGCAAGTGCTGTAAGTGCGTATTATGTGCTTGCCAAAACTTACGAAGCACGGTCTAGGGTAGATGATTTTGGGCTAGGTGTGAGTGCTAGCGTAGGCTTTGCAAACGAGATAAATGACCGCTATGAGTGGTATGCGCGTGTTGTCGGCAAGTATCAAAAGCTAGGCACATCTAAAGGCGTGCCGTTTTATCAAAATGGTGGGGTAGCTAACGCTACTACGATAAACTATCCTGCTAGCAACAACTTCGCTGGAATGCTAGAAGTCGGGCTTGGGTTCTAAAGGAGTGTAGATGAGATACTTTGGACTTAGTCTATTGTTTGTTTTTGGGATTTTGCAAGCTCAAGGTGCGGTGCAAAGTCCTGCACCGCAGTCTGTGCAAGGTAGTGCCTCTAACATAGAGCAAGGTGCTATGTCAAAGCCTTATGCCGAGTTCCTCTTTGGCACACAAAATCTAAGCAATCTAAATGTGGAGATTTTATCCCAAAAAGAGCTAGAAGAGACACAAGGTGAGTTTTTTGGCTGGCTTGGCAAATGGATTTCAAGGCTAAATATATGTTGCCTTATAAGCAGACCTGTGCAGGTTGTTAAGTAGCTTTATCTGTCATTACCACACATTTTTTTCAAAAAACACAATGTGTGGTGTTTTTGTTGTAAAAGCTAGTGCTTTAATCGTTGGTGCGTTGTGATACTTGCAATAATACGACTTGCCTTATTTAGACAAATCAAGTAGGGATTAAATCCCTGCTTGGCACATATAATCAAAAGGAGTCAAGAAATGACACTGATTCACAAGCAGGATATGCTAAACAAGCTACATAAAAAACAAAAAGGATTTTTTGGAAAACCAAATATCGCAAAACAAGCAAGCAAAATCCTTTTTGTTTTGGGCATAGGTGGACTTTCTAGTCTAGAGGCTGTTGGGCTGTGCTTTCAGGGAGATGAGGAGCATTGTCTATCGGGTAGGTTTGGTGTGGGTGCAAGCTACTTACACCTAGACTCATCGCAAGCAAAGGCACAATCTTATGGTGGGTTTGTCAATGCTGAAGCGACAGAGTCCTACAAGCGATTTCAGGCGTTGCTAGGTATCCGCTTGGGACTTGGTGGGATTACATATAGTGGGGCTACATTTGATAGCTTAGGTAGAGAAGAGCTAGCCCTAAACACAGATGTAAAAATCAAGCTAGGACTAAATATACTCACAAAAAATATCCCGCTTTTTGTAAATATAGTGCTGGGCGATGACTATTTGGGGGCTTCTTCGGCGAGCGGCACTACTTCTAAAGGGTTTAATAGAAATCTATTTTATGGTGGGCTAGAGCTGCAAGGAGCTGTGCCTGTGTCTAGCAAAGGGCGCATAGAGTATAGTGCTGGGTTTAATGCCATAAGTGGCTGGTATGAGCTAGGCAAGACTTATGGAGCAAAGTCTGGGCTAAAAGGCTTTAGCTACGGAGTGTCCGCAATTCTAGGCTATTCCCAAGACATAGATGAGCGCAAGGAATGGTATATCAAAGCCATTGGCAAATATGAAAATCTAGCGCAATCTAGGGCTGTCCCTTTCTATGCGACTTATGAGGGAAATCCAAATCCAAGTAGTTATAGAAGCTTTGGTGCTAGTCAAAATTTTGGCTTGATGATTGAAGCGGGGATTGGGTATTAGCATTTATCGCATTTCTTAGAGATTTTGCAAAAAGCAAAATCTCTGCATATATTATTCAAGGAATATCAAGTAATGCAAAACATTATTTATCATTTTAGATTTTTTAAAATCACTAGGATTTTTGCGCTATCTTTTGCTATGAGTGCAAGTAGCATAGTAGCACACGCAAAATCTGTAAATGTCGATGAGATAATGACAAAAAGCAATGACTTTAAGCTAATCACTTCTTTTTCTTATATAAATCTTTTAAGCAAAAATGCCTTTAGCGGAATCGCACAGATTCAGCTAGGTAATAATTCTCAAATCTCTGTGCCCATATCTACCACGACAAATCAAGACTATCTCGCTTTCTCTCTTTATGCGCGATATGGCGTGTATAAGCGTGTGGAAATCTTTAGCACAGTAAATGCTTTTTGGCAGCATAGTGTCGCAAAAAATGACATTACAAACACTTATGCTAGCAATAGCACAGGGGACTTTGGCTCGTGGAATGTAGGCGTGCTTGTAGAAGCAAAGCGTGAGGGCAAAGCCCCCGCACTTATGCTAGGAGCGAGTATGGACATCATAGAGAGGGCTTACTATCAAAGCGGGGCAAAAAACCTCCAATACGCCAAAAACTACAATTTCTTTGCGACAAGCTACTATACGATTGACCCTATCGTGCTAGCACTGCAAGCTAGCTTTTCGCTAAGCCTCGAAAAATCCCACCTATCCCAAAGTATAGACAATGGAGAGCGTATCTCACTGCGCCCTATGGTGTATTTCGCTGTGAATCCATACATATCACTAAATGCTGGCATAAGCTACCAATACCAAACCCGAGATAATGTAAATGGTAGCTACCTAGCCCCGCTTGGCTCTTCGCTCGGGCTAAATCTAGGGCTAGCTTATGAGATAATGGCAAATCTTATTTTGTTTGCAGATGCGGAGTTTCGCGAAAATGCGCAGTATAAGACAAGCTCGATTTCACTTATGCTATCTTATAAAATCTAAAAAATGATAAGAAAAATTTTTGCTTGTTGGTTTGTGCCTTGCTTCGTAGCGTTTGCAGAAGTGGGACAATCTAGTCAATCTAGCGCGCCACAAATATCTAGCGAACCACAAGTAGAATCAAGCACACAAAAATCTAGTCAAGCAGAATCTAACAAAGTGGATTCTAGCCAAGCAGATTCTAGTAAGGCAAAATCTAGCGAAGTAGAATCTAGCAATACAAAATCTAGTAAGGCTAGCAAGCAAAAATCTAGCAAATCTAAAAACACTAGCAAGCAAAAATTTAGCGTGCATATTTTTAGTTCCCCTTTGTTTTCGCCTCCATTTGCCCCGATTACAAAAGATAGGCAAATCACAAGCTGGAGTGAAATGCGTGATAAAAATCTCACAAAGCAAGAGTATGATTATAGCTGTGGTGCTGCTTCGCTATCAAGTATTTTGGAGCATTATTATGGGCTAGAAAACGCAAGTGAAAAAGAGATTTTGGATACGGTGCTACTAAAAAAGGGAATCGACATAAACCAAAAAGAAGAAATACAATTTGATGATGAGATGAAGCAAAAGGCGCATTTGTCGTTTTATGATATGGTGGGATATGCGGAGGATAGAGGGTTTAGGGCGTTTGGGTTGGCAGTGGATTTGCCCGCACTATATGAGCTAAAAGCCCCTGTCATCATCTATGTCAAGGTGCGAAATATTGAGCATTTTAGCGTGCTAAAAGGGATAGATTCTAAGTTTGTGTATTTGGCTGACCCGAGCTTTGGCAATATCAAGGTGAGTGTTGCAAAATTTGTAGAGATGTTTTATCCCAAAAAGACAAGGCAGGAAACAAGAGAGGAAAAACAGCAAGCAAAGCTAGCAAAAAAACCTAAAAAATCTTATAACGATGAAGCAGAATCTATGATGATGCAAAATCACTCCCAAAATCGTCTAATGAGGGGCAAGATAATGGCGATAGTGCCAAATATGCAATCCCCACAAAATCAAGCCCCACAAAATGAAAATCCGCAAAATCAAAATCATCAAAATCAAAATAGCCAAGATTTGACTACACAAGAAAATATAGCGCAAAACAACGATTTCACACAAGAAAAATCAACGCAAAATGACTTTGGGCAAAAAAACTTCGCACAAGAAAATTTGACGCAAGAAAAAAAGGACAAAGACTCTCTAGATAAATCTGCACAGGCAGATTCCACGCAAGCAATTCCACAAGCAATCCCGCAAGCAAAATCAAACACAAAACCAAAGATAAATGCAGAATTTATGAAGCTAGAAAAGCACTCTGGATTTGTCTATGAGGGCATAAAAGATATGCTATTTCTAAGGCAGTGATATGCCTATTTATGCTAGGGCAAAAATCTTGCAAAAACTTTTTATCAGTTTTTTACTTAAATTTTTTTTTCAAATTAAAAAAAACTTCTTTCAAAAATACTTCAAAAATTTAAAACCCCCACTTGAAATCTGCTAAAACTTTTTTGAAACTTCTTTGAGATTTTGCTAGATTTTGCAAGCTAAATTTTGCAAAACTTCGCTTGATTCTCGCACTTGAAGCGACATATCACAATGCACATTTTACATAGATTTTACAAAAGCCTGCTAGTTGCTTTTACACTGCGTTGTTATGATTTCGCTGTGTTTGGATTGCGTATGTTGCAAATTCGCACAAGTAAATCAAATCAACAAAAGGAGATACAATGTTGAAAAAAGTTCCACAAACAATCAAAATCGCTCAAATAATCGGGCTTATCTCTTTGGTGCTAGCTTCTTTGGCTTTAAGCGGAGGATTGCTAAAGGCTTCACAAACGGGCAAAATCAATGTGATTTCGCGCGAGGACGGCTCTGGCACAAGGGGCGCGTTTGTAGAGATTTTTGGGCTACTTGAGTCCCAAAACGGCAAAAAAGTAGACACCACAAGCCTAAAAGCAGAAATCACAAACTCTACCGCCGTAATGCTAACAAGCATAGCAAATGATAAAAACGCAATCGGCTATGTCTCTCTAGGCTCGCTAAAATCAATAGTAAAGGGCGTAAAAATTGACGGCGTTGCGCCAAGCGTGGAAAATATTAAGAGTAAAAAATACGGCATTTCGCGTCCGTTTAATGTCGTAATGAAGGCAAAATTTATGAGCGAATCTATCAGTAAAGCCACGCTTGTAAGGGACTTTTTGGATTTTAGTAGGGCAAATGTCGCGGTAATCACAAAGGCTGGATATATCCCGCTTGAGCTAGGCAAAGACGCCAAAAAAGCAGGTAGCAACAATCTAAGTGGCAAAATCATAATCGCAGGCTCAAGCTCTATAACACCGCTTATGGAAAAACTAAAAGAATCATACACTGCGCAAAATCCAAGCGTGAATATTGAGATTTTGCAATCCGATTCGACAACGGGCATAAACTCTGTGGTGCAAGGAATCGCCGACATTGGAATGGTAAGCCGTGAGCTAAAGGACAAAGAGTTAAGCTCGGGTGTAAAGGCGGAAGTTTTAGCCATTGATGGCTTAGCTGTGATAGTGAATCCACAAAACACCATAAGCGATTTGAAAAAAGAGCAAGTAAAAGATATTTTTAGCGGCAAAATACTTAAGTGGGAAGAGCTAGCAAAATAGTATGACTTAAAATGGAAGGGACACCTAAAATAATTTTCTAAGCGTAAAAATCTCACAAAATCTCACAAAAAAGGAGTGTCTATGCAAATTTTTGCCCAAAAGATTTTGCAACTACTAGATATGAAAAAAAAGATTTTACCTGATTTTTTTGCGCAAAATATTTTTCCACAAAATCAGTTTTTGAGAGATTTTATCACGCGAGAAAATGACAAAAAAACTTCACAAAAAAATCCAAAATCCCCCAAAAAACCAAAGAAACCCAAAAATCATATTGTTAGATTTTTTGCGTTGCGATTTTTGCGCGTGTTTAATGTGATAAAAAAACAAAACAAAAAACACAAAAAAGATATTTTTAGCCTTGAGTTTTTTGCTTCAATGCTTTTTGGACTTTGCGCGGTAGTGTGTATAATTGCCGTGATTATCATCTGCGTATTTTTGTTTGGCAATGCTATTCCTACAATCTTTAGCATAGGGGTTAGCGAATTTTTATTTGGCGAAGTGTGGCAACCGCTAAATGAAGTTTTTGGGATTTTTCCTATGATTGTGGGAAGCCTTTATGTAACGGCTTTGGCGATTTTGTTTGGTGTGCCTTTTGGGATTTTGTGCGCGATTTATTTGGCTTACTTTTCGCGCCAAAATAAAATCATCACGCCTTTGGTAGAGCTAATGGCTGGGATTCCTAGCATTGTGTATGGATTTTTTGGGTTGATTGTGATTGTGCCGTTTTTTGCCCAAGTCTTTGACACAAATGGCAAGGGGCTAATAAGCGCGTCTATCCTTTTGGCAATGATGATTTTGCCGACAATCATTTTGGTATCAAAGACAAGCATAGAAGCCGTTAGCAAAAGCTACTATGAGGGCGCAATCGCGCTTGGTGCGAGTAAAGAGAGAGCGGTGTTTTTTGTCGTGCTAAAGGACGCAAAAAGTGGGATTTTGGCAAGTGTGATTTTGGGCGTGGGACGAGCTATCGGCGAGGCGATGGCAGTGATTGTCATCGCTGGAAATCAGCCTATAATCCCTACAAGCATAAGCGATGGACTTCGCACACTTACGACAAATATCGTGCTAGAGTTGGGCTATGCAAGTGGGATTCACAGAGACGCGCTAATCGCTTCAAGTGCGGTGCTATTTGTTTTTATACTGCTTATCAATATGTGCTTTTTGGCACTAAAGAAAAAATCATAAAAGTTTTGGTGTAAATGCGCTAAAAAGGGGCTAAAAATGGGATTCAAAGAAAAAATCGACAAACAAATGATAGCCACCATAAAATCGCAGGATTTCTTGTCGCTATTTTTACGCGCTATTATTTATATCGGTGTGTTTTTCACACTTGCTACTATCGCGCTAATCGTGGGCTATATTTTAATCAAAGGCATTCCGCATTTAAGCCTAAAGATTTTTGAGTTTGAATACTCTACTTTAAATGCTTCGATGACACCTGCAATCATTAACACGCTTTTTATGATTTTGCTTTCTTTGGTTTTTGCACTGCCTTTTGGAATCTTTGGTGCGATTTTTTTGCAAGAATACGCTAAAAACACTAGCTTAGTAGTCGCGCTTATAAATCTGGCTTCGCAAGTGTTAGTGGGGATTCCTAGCATTGTGTATGGGCTTTTTGGATTTTTGGCTTTTGTGATTTATTTTAAAATGGGTGTGAGTATGTTATCTGGTGCGCTAACTCTAGCGGTGATGATTTTGCCATTGATTTTGACTGCCACGCAGGAGTCGCTAAAGTCTGTGCCACAGGCTTACAAAGAGGGCAGCTTCGCGCTTGGGGCGGGGAAGCTACGCACGATTTTTGTGGTGGTTTTGCCTTGTGCGATGAGTGGGATACTAAGTGGCGTGATTTTAAGCATAGGGCGTATAATAGGGGAGAGCGCGGCATTGCTTTATACTTCTGGGAGCGTGGCAAAGGTAGCTGGGGCAAATGACTCTGGGCGGACACTAAGCGTGCATCTCTACGCGCTTTTGAGTGAGGGGCAGTTCATTGAGCAGGCTTATGCTACGGCGGTGGTGCTATTATTTATCGTGGTGGGAATCAACCTGCTTTCAAATGTGGCAATCAAGCGATTCGGCGCGAAATAAGTAAAAAGGAGTGAAAAATGGGCGTTGCATTTAAAATCAAAGATATGAATCTATATTATGGGGATTTTCGTGCGCTAAAAAATATCAATTTGGAATTGCAAGAAAACGAGATAAGCGCGTTTATCGGTCCTAGTGGCTGTGGAAAATCTACTTTGCTAAAAAGTCTAAATCGTATGAATGACTTGGTAGAAAACTGCAAAATCAAAGGGCAGATTTTGCTAAATGATAAAAATATCTACAAAAACTACAATGTCAATCTGCTTCGCAAAAAGGTGGGAATGGTATTTCAAAAGCCAAATCCATTTCCTATGAGTATCTATGAAAATCTAACATTTGGTCCCAAAACACACGGAATCAAGGACAAAACCAAACTAAATGAAATCGTAGAGAAATGCCTAAAAAATGTCGCACTTTTTGATGAGCTAAAAGACAGACTGCAGACTTCCGCGCTATCGCTTAGCGGTGGGCAGCAGCAAAGGCTGTGTATCGCTAGGGCTTTGGCGATAAATCCTGAGGTGATTTTGATGGATGAGCCTACAAGTGCGCTTGACCCGATTTCTACGCTTAAAATCGAGGAGTTAGTCAAAGATTTGCGCTCCAAATACACCATAATCATCGTTACGCACAATATGCAACAAGCAATGCGTATCAGCGACAAAGTGGCGTTTTTTTGGCTGGGTGAAATGGTGGAATTTAACAAAACTAAAATAATCTTTAGCGATGAGGCAAAAGAGAAAAAGACAAGGGACTATATCGCAGGGAGATTTGGGTGAGATTGGTGGAATCTTATAGTTGTGGTGGGCGTTTTGCAAAGGTGGCGAATCTTATAAATTTTACTTTTTGAAAAGTTTGCTATGGCTTCCCACACGCAAGGCATTTAGCTGTAAAATATCATCAAATTTTTCATAGATTAAAAGCAAATCTGGCTTTATGTGGCACTCTCTAGTGCCTTGCAGATTGCCATTTAGCGCGTGGTCGTTATGCTTTGGCTCTAGTGTTTTGCCATTTGCGAGTTTGTCGATTAGTGCGTCTGTCAAGTCTTTTTCTTTGGTTTGTAGCTTTTTGTAGTCCTTGATGAAACTTTTTGCGTAGTTGATATTATATTTCGCCATTTTCTACTGCTATTCTAAATTCTTTCGCGCTACTAAATGTCCGCAATGTGCCGTTTTTACGCGCAGATTCAACCTCTGCCTTTGCTTTTAAAATCCCTTTTTCAAATTTTGTGAGTTTTGGTTTTTTGACTTTTTCAACCCTGCATTTTGCATTCATCGCCTTGCTAAGTGCCTTAAACGCAGGGAGAAACTCATCTTTGACATTTTCTATCACTAAAGTGCTCATTTGCAGATTCCTTATTTTAGATTTTGGTGTATTGTAGCATACTTATTTTGATTCAAAGGGTTTAATTAAACTCTACGATTTTTTACTTTATGTTATTTTTAAGTAGCAATTAAGCAAAATATGTTACAATTCTACACAAATTTTGATTATTGGGATAAAAATGACAATAGACTTAAACAAGCAAATCGCACTATTTTCGCAAAAACGATTGCAAAGCTATGAATCCACCGAGCAACACAAAGAAAATTTCTTGCTTATACAAAGATTATGCGCTAAAATCGGGCTTTTGGAAATCATCACGCGCAATAAAGTCGCACAGATTTTGCAAATAGGCGATGATGAGTTTGTATCTAAGCAAACGCTAGGCTTTTGGGGCGATAAAATCAATGAGTGCAAAATCCACAATGCCCTTGTAAATCTAGCGCATATAGATTTCAAAAAATACTCAAAGTTTAATAAAAAAGACAAAATGCGGAACTATCAAAAAGTCATCGTGGCTTACGCGCTATTTCGCACGATGAGAAACCGCGCTTTTCACTTTGAAAATCTTTTCAAACGCAATGCGAATGGGACTTCTAGGCTTTCTACTTGTCTAACTTTTGGCAAAACAAAAATCGTGGCGGGGATAGAGCCAGACAAAATGGAAGCATTTTTAGATGATATGATAGAGGCTTTTGATAGCGAGTTAGCAGGATTTTTTGATTGAAGTGATTGAAAGTTTTGCTTAAGGCTAAAAGGTGGCGGTAAAGCACCGCCGTGAATACGCGCAAATTATAGCGCGTTTTTAGTGCGTTGTCAATAGTAGTGCTAGGTGGATTCTATGATTTTTATTTCGTTTGAATCTAAATCATAGAGTTGATAGACTAGCTTATCGATTTGAGATTCAAGCGTGGTGGTGTCGCTTTGCGAATCTTTTGCTTTTAGCTCTAAAATCTTATCGACTAGATTCACAATCTTATCTGCGATTTTTTGATTTTTGGTGTTTAGCTTTGGAATCGGTAATTGCTCATATAAATATGTTTGAATCTCTGGGAACAATTCCTCTTTTTTTGGTTGTGAATTTTTTAAGATAATAAAAATTTAGCAGTTTTGAGTTTAGCAATGCTAGGATAAATTTGGGATTATATTTCGCATTTGTGATTTTTATGCCATAGATATTTTTGGTAAATGCGTAGGATTCGCTTGTCATACTAGCACTCAAACGCTTATCGACACGCCTTAAATAAATCAAATCTTTTGATTGAAAAAAGTCAAATAATCTTTGAATATCTTTTAGTTTTGAATCTATAAAAGTTTGATTCCACTCAACGCTATACGCCTTTACTTCGCCACCACATAAAATTTTCATTCCTTTGCGAAAATCTCTCACAAAATTCTTGCCATATTCTGCGCCGCGCTTTGTTTGCATTATTGATTTTAGCAGAATCGTATCTTTGCAAATCTTATCAAATAGTGCAATCAAATTTTTATCCACATTAAAGATAATTTCACTTTTGGCATTTTGTGCAAAAATATCCTTTTCTACATTGTCGATAAAATTAAAAATTTCATTTGTTTCTTTGTAGTGTTTTATGGTGCTTTGATTTGGGGTGCAGATTTGAATCTCAGCTATGACATTTTCAGTTTTGGCGCGTGTGAATGGATTTGATTCGCTTAATGAAAGCAAATTGACTTTTTCTAAAAAATATTTGCGCATTGATTGCAAACTCTCATTGACAAGCCAAAATCTAGGTGTGATAAAATTCACATAATAATTTGGCTTTGCGATTTTAAAGCCCATTTCAAAAAACATTGTGTATAGGTCGCTATTCCATTTGTATTGCGGATATTCTATCTTTCTCTTTACCACATACGGCGGATTACCTATAATCAAATCAAATCCCATAAAGTCGCCTATGGAATCAAGTTCATTGGGCGTTGGATTTTGTCCTGCGCGTTTTTTCGCGTTGTGTAGTTTTGCTTTTTCTTGCTTTGATTGCAAGGATTGCAAATCAAGCACTTCAGGGAATTCAAATCGCCATTCAAAAGTTTGTTGTTCTTTTATGGATTGTATGTTGTCAAAATCCGCTTTGATAGAATCTAGAAGTTTTTGCCCTTGGTTGTCAATCTCTTTTGGAGTGGAATACTCAAATACATCGTCTTTGTTTGCTTGTATTTTTGGAATAAATTTCATTCCATTATTTCTACTGATTTTTATCATTTCCATACCAAATGGTGTCCCAATATCAAACACCTCGTCCCCATAGATTTCTATGAAATTTTTAAGTTTGTCCTTCATCTGTTTTGATACAAAGCTATTATCCAAAAGCGTAGTTTTGAAATATGATTTGATAGATTCTATCTCTTTAGCGATTGCTTGCTTGTCGCCTAGTTTTTCTTTGTAGGTTTGCACCAAGTCGTTATAGCGTAAAAGTTTTTCTCTAAAATTTTGAGAGAACTCAGAATTTTGATTTTTGAGCCATTTTAGGGTATATGGCTTTGGATTGCCATTTTCATCGGATTCATTGAGCTCAAAAAGGCTTACTAAGCTATTGCCACACTTTATGTTTATGTCAATATTTGGGAGCGTTTGCAGTTCTTTTGAAGCGATATTTTCATAATAGCTGTATTTGAGTAGCTCTATCCAAAGGCGTAGTTTGCAGATTTCTACAGAATTTGGGTTTATATCCACGCCAAAAAGGCAGTTTTCGATAAGCTCTTTTTTGGTATAGAAAATCGCCTTTTGGATTTTGTGCGCTTCTATGCCCTCGTGTGCGGGAATGGCATAATCTAGCATTTTGCCCTGCGAATCTTTGATAAGCAACTCATCATTTTCTAGTGCCAAATCAATGTCGCTAAGTCGCCTCCCATCGCAATCAAGCAATAATCCCAACTCACTTTTTATAGAGATAAGCTCATTTAGCGCGGAGACTAGGAAGTGTCCGCTCCCCACCGCAGGGTCGCAAATGCGGATAGAGAGAAAGATTTTGTTGTATTTGGCTAAAATCTCTTTTGTGCTGTCATTGTGAAATTCCACGCATTGCGTGGATTTACCCACCCCTAAATCCCCTCCGCAGGGGAGGGGACTTTTTAAGTCGTGGCAATCCAAAGTTTCCCCCTCCCTTGCGGAGGGGGCTAGGGGGTGGGTATCTATTTTATGGATTGCTTCGTTATGGCTATCGCCACTGCCTCGCAATGACGAATCTAGCGCATTTCTAGCGTGGCGGATTTCGCGGTGGATTTCGTCCTCTATGTCGGCTATGGTTTTGCACTGCCATTTTGGATTCGCGCTATTAAATTTTTCCACCACGATTTTGCGAATCGAGCTTTGGCACATATAGCGCGTGATAAAGCTAGGCGTGTAGAAAGAGCCCTCTTTGTAGCCATTTAGCTTTTCAAAGACTAGCCCCAAAACAGCGGAGTTTATGAGCTTATCGTGGTTTGTCTTGGCGTAGTTTTGCACATCGCTAGGCGTGGTGGTGAAGTCATAAGCGTGTAAAAACGCAAATAAATACTCTAGCAAGGGAAGTGAATCATCTTTGCATATATATTTCTCACGCAAAGTTTTATCACGGCGTAATATCGAATCTGGCGCGATTTTTAGCTCTCTAGATTCAAGAGTGGCGATTTCAAAGCCTTGCGATTCAAGCGCGGATTTCTCAAAAAGGCTAGAGTTTAGATAGGGGATATTTGCTAGATTTTGCGGAATGTCGGCGCGATTTTTCACGGCTAGGACTTTGAAAAATAGCGTATTTAGCGCACCAAAATCACGCAAAATGCTAATGTCTAAAAAGGGCTTCTCAATGTGGCGGAAACTTAGTAGCATTGATTCAAGTAGGCGTAAGAATAAAATGCGGTTATTCCACAGCATAATAAGCGGGAAAATGTGGGAGTCGAAAATGTCGGCTGAATCGCTAGAATCTTGGCTTGATTTGCTCGAATCGCTAAAATCTCGTGGCAGTTTGTCGGCAAAGTCGCTTTTGATTGAATGCAGTAGCGTGTTTGGCGTGGGGCTTGGCAAAATCAGTGCCTTGCGGTTTTGCTCGACTTGCACTAAGCCTAAAATGTAGAGTAGCTCTTTGTAAAATCGCTCATTTAGCGTGTTTGCATCGATATAGTGCGGGATTTGTAGCAAGACGCTTGGCGATAAAAGCGCGTAAAATAGGGCTAAGTCGCGTGGCTTTTCTACAATGGAGGCGACATTGACATAGCAAAACTCTAGCGTGGCATCAATGTCTGGCAAAATCCGTGCGATTTCATCATAAAATTTGCTCGTGCTTGTGTCTGTGCCCTGCTTTTTATCGCAGTTCTTATACGCGGTGTCAATGCGCTTTTGTGCTGCTTTGTCAGCGTTATTTGCGAAAAGTTTGTGGTAGGCTTTGGCGTTTATTATGTAGAATTCGTGCGCGGTGCAAAGGATAATGTGCTTTATGTTGTTGTTGGTGTGAGATTCGCGCAGGTAGTAGAGAATGGACTCATAGAATGCTTTGGATTCCAAAGATTCCCCCTCCCTTGCGGAGGGGGTTAGGGGGTGGGTTTGATTTTGTGGCGTTTTGACAAATTCTGCCTTGTTGCTAAGCGACTTGACTTCAAAAAGCACTTTTGGAATATCATCATCATAAATCGCCAAATCCGCCTTACCGCGCGTATTACAATCATAATCAAAGGTGGTGGATAAAAACTGCGCGATTACATTCTTTTGGAACTCCTCGCTATCACCTTTTTGCGCGTTTTTTGTCATAGTGGCAATCGCGCTTGCAAACTCGCTCAAATCCTCGCTAGGAGCTAAATCTCTACACTGCCCCCCCCCCCTTAATGAACTCATCTAAAGCGATATGTTTGTAAATCATCGTTGTCCTTTTGTGAAATCATTGGGAAATCAAATTATACAACACAAAATTGTGTTTCTGATTTTTGCAGTGCGACTTATCAAAAATCGTGGAATCTTAAGTTGAGCATAAGTTGCAAAGTATTACAATTATTTCACTTGTGGTTATTTAACATTGTCGTTTTTGTTGCTGCTTAGCTATAATATTCCAAAATCAAAAGCAGGATTGATTTATGAGTAAAAAAGACGAAATCAAGGCTAGAATTAGTATTTTTCAAGCTATTATTATTTTGCTTATAACTACGCTATTTGCTATATTTGGTTATACGGCGATTCACTATAAAGAGTATGATTTGATGCTTGTTGTATGCACAGTATTAGCTTGTGTGTTTCTTGTGGTTATGATTTGCATTTGTGTGAAGTATTTTCTAAAATATGTAAAAAAATTAAGGAGGCTAAAATGATTGGTGTGGTTGCTGTGGTATTTGCTTTTATTGCGTTTTTTGGCTCGCTACTTTATGTGGCTTATGCTGTTGGTAGGGATTAGAATTTTGCTACTCCTTATGCTAGATAAATTCAAATAAGCAATAGTAAAAATGAATCACTT
This sequence comes from Helicobacter macacae MIT 99-5501, assembly GCF_000507845.1. Lineage (NCBI taxonomy): Bacteria > Pseudomonadati > Campylobacterota > Epsilonproteobacteria > Campylobacterales > Helicobacteraceae > Helicobacter > Helicobacter macacae. The sequence goes on from NZ_KI669454.1 coordinate 616,720, forward strand.
GGACGAACAGCATATACACATCTTGCAGGGAATTTATAAATCATCTTGTGGTGGACTAAAGAGAGTATTGATTGGGGAAGATGGTGGCATTTACATAGCGAATACAAAAGAAAGATTAGATTGTGTACATTGCTTAGAATTTCTACAAGAACAAGGGTATATTGCTGGTATAGAAAAGCCTATACAAAGAATGAATGGCGATAAAGTATATATCTTGAATATAGAAATCACTAGGGAAGGAATAGAATTTGTCAAAAATTTAGAAAATCAACAAGATATAATCCAAAATGAAAACACCAAATCATACAGAATCTCACCAAAAATAAAATCTGTATTGTCAAAAATTATCATTGGCGTTGTTGTTGGCATTGTTGCAACTGTTGTTGGTGGCTTGATTTTGCATTTTTTAACTAGATAGTAGATATTTTACTAAAGATTTTACATTCAAACTCCACAACTATCCCTTAGCCTATCCACCACAGCATTTGTAATATCCTCACCACTCCAAACGCCTCCCCGCTAAATTTATCCTCTCCATTCGCATAGCACTTCACAATCCAGCGATTGCCCTCTTGTTTTATAGGTATCCAAAAATGATAGCCCCTCATTCCCTCTTTTTTTAGAAATCGCTTTGTAGATTTTCTCTAGCTCACTTATTTTGCGTGTGTAGTCGCTCTATCCAACGCTAAAGATCCCACCCTTATAGTAGCTGTATTTGGCTCTTTTGAAGTCCCCTCCCTTAGTGCAAGGGGGGTTGGGTGGGTATCTTTTTTGTTAGTAAAAAACGCGGAAAACTCGTCATTATACCTCACTTTTTCGTCATTGCGAGAATTTGCGTTAGCAAATTCGTGGCAATCCACCACGCCGTCATTGCGAGGCAGTGGCGAAGCCGCAACGAAGCAATCCATTTATTTATTTTGTGGATTACTAAAGAAACTTTGACTTCGCCTTGTTTTGCCACGCAAGTATTGCGACTTGCTCGCAATGACAGAAATATTTTCGTTTGCTTTGTTGGCAACGGAAGCATTTGCATTGCTAGCAGTTGCTGACTTTACTTGAAGCACGGAGGTGGTATCTACCCACCCCCTTAATCCCCCTCCGCAATGGAGGGGGAAATAATTGGTTTGTCTGCATTTGTGCTAAGGGAGGATAACTCTTAAGATTGTCGTATTGAGTGCAAGCGAAATATCTAAATGAATTTGCACATTACTTGTTTGCTTGGATACTTTTGCATTTTTTGATAGTTTTAAGCTTTTGAATTTTTGGATACTTCGGTTTCTTGCGAAACTTCAGTATGACAGCTTTTCATCATTGCAAAGCTTGCCTTTAGGCTTTGTAAAATAATCGTTGTCCTTTGTCAAAATCGTTGTTCTAAGTCAAATGATGCAAATTTTCAAAAGTTATGACAAACTCACTACCCTTGCCTAGCTCACTATTTAGCGTGATTGTGGCGTTGTGGATTTTGGCTACGCGCTTGACTATGGCTAGTCCTAGTCCGTTGCCACCTAGCTTTTTGCTACGACTTTTATCTATGCAATAAAATCGCTCAAAAACGCGCTCTTGCTCACTTGGCGCGATGCCTATGCCATTATCACTCACGCGTAGAATCACACCATTTTCATCGCTCTTTAGGGTGATTTTCACGGCACTACCTTTGGGGCTGTATTTGATAGCGTTTTCACTAAGGTTGTAAACCATATCCTCAAGCAAAGCTGGGATACCCAATACTTCAAATTTTTGCACTTCAAAATCTTGTGATTTTTCTAAATCACGATTCGTGATTCGTGAATCGTGATTGCCCAAAATCTCTGCGGAAATTTTTATGTCTTTGTCCTTTGCTAGATTTTGTAGATTTGGCAAAATGTTTGCGATGAGGTTTGGTAGATTTACACGCTCTTTTTGTGGACAGTTCGCGCTTCTCTCAAGCGATGAGTCCAAAAACGAAATTTTTAAAATTTTGTCAATGAGTGTCAAAAGTCGCTTTGACTCGCTATAAATCCTAGCGATAAACTCATCTCTATCTTTATCTAGCACAAGCCCATTGCAAAGCATTTCACTACTTGCGAGTATGGCAGATAGTGGCGTTTTTAGCTCGTGGGTTACATTGGAGCTAAACTCTTTTCGTAGCTCAAAAATATCTTTTTGCAGACTTTTATCAAATAGCAAAATGATGATTGCTTTTAGCTTGTCTTTGATAAAAATAGGCATACAAATGACTTGTAAAAAATACTCATTTATGCTTATCTCAAAGGTTTGATTGCTTGAATCTATGCTTTCTTTTATCGCGTGGGTAAAATCACTCATAAGCGCGAAAATATTGATATGCTGATTGTAAGGCGTTAGTCGTAAAATCTGCAAGGCTTTGGCGTTGCTCTGTGTGATATTGCCTGTGCTATCTAGGACTAAAAATCCCTCGTTCATATTTTTTGTGATTATGTCAAATTGTAATTTGCTTTGCTTTATGGATTTTAGCTGTTTTTTGATTTTCTTTTTTTGCTTGGAGATTTGCTGCATAAATATGTGTAGCTCGGCGTAAGGATTGGTTTTTATGGGGTGGGAGAGATTGATATTTTTGATAGGGTTTGTGATAAGTCTTGATAGCAAAACGCCCAAAATCACGCTTGCAATCGCGCTAAAAAATAGCAGTGTAACAAAAAGCGAAGTGAAGTTTTTTAGGTAGAGGGAGTCTTTTTGCTTGCTTACGCGCAGTATGACTTTTTGTGGTTTGTTTTGCTGGAGTTTGTTTTCAAGTTTGCCAAAAATGCCACTATCTGCAAAGTCGCCTTGCGGAGAAATAAATTTTGTGAAGTATAGATTTTCTTTATGCTCTGTGCTTGATAGCCGCAGGGATTTGTGGCTTTTGCCTTGCAGTAGATTTTGCACTTCCTCGCGCTCTAAGTGATTATCAAGCGTGCGTATGTCGATTTTGTTGTCAAAAAGCACTTCCCCTTGCAAAGAGATAATACTCACACGATAGGCAGAATCAACATTTGGGGCTTTGTCAAATGAGTTTGCATACTCCTCTAAATCCCTAAACACTTCTTCTTGGTGCTTTTGGTGCAAAAACACCGCGCTAATGACTATGCTAAGTAGCTGCACAGACACGATAAGCAAAAAAATCACAACCACAAGCCTAAAAGATAGGCTTTTTGGTTTAGGAAATCTCATCAAATACATATCCCACCGAGCGAATGTTTTTTATACATTTGCCATAAGAGCCAAGCTTTGTGCGCAAGGAGCTTATGTGCATATCCACAGTGCGAGTGTTATCTACGCTATATCCCCAGATAGATTCTAGTAAGTCATCTTTGCTAAAGATATTGTTTTGGTTGCTAAAGAGCAAAAGCAAAAGCTCAAATTCTTTTTTGGTAAGGCGGATATGGGAATCATCTATGCTTACTTTGTGCGAATTTGGCAGGATTTTTAGCCCTTTGTATTGGAGGGTGTCATCTAGCTTTTTTGTATTTCGGCGCAAAAGGGCTTTGATTCTAGCGATTAGCTCTAGTGCTGAAAATGGCTTTGTGAGATAGTCATCTGCGCCCAAATCAAGCCCGTTTATTTTGTCATACTCGCTACCTAGCGCACTTAAGATGATGATAGAAATGCCTTTGTATTTTTGATTTGCCCTCAAAGTCTTTATCACACTAAGCCCGCTTTCATTTGGCAGCATAATATCACACACCAAGACTTGACAAACCTCTTTTTCAAGCGCGTTATAGAGGCTTTGTGCGTTTTCAAAAATGAGTGAGTGCATATTTTGATTTTTTAGCGCGTAGGCGACTAGCTCGGCGATACTTTGGTCATCTTCCAAAATATAGACAATATTTTTAGACATATTTCTACTCCAAAACCTTGCAAAATCTATTGCTGTATTATAGGCTAGATTTGTCCCTATACTATACACTATCTTGCTTGCAAAATGCGCAAAAACGCCAAGATTTTACAAAGATTTTACATTTTGATTTTGCATTGTGTTTAGCATTTGAGAATCTTTGTAGAATCTAAACACAATTTAAGCCCATTTTGTATAAAATTTTGAAATTTTGCAAAAAATAAAGCATAGACGCAAAAAGCAAAATCTAAACGCAGTGAAACGCCCTACAAATCGCAATAAAATCATTCCCTAAGAACTTCAAAAGGACTTCAAATGCCACAACGCACCGACATTAAAAATATCTTACTTATTGGCTCTGGACCCATTGTCATTGGGCAGGCGTGTGAGTTTGACTACTCTGGCACGCAAGCTGCAAAGACGCTCAAAAACTTGGGCTACCGCGTGGTGTTAATCAACTCCAATCCCGCTACGATTATGACTGACCCTGATTTTGCCCACCGCACTTATATCGAGCCGATTACCAAAGAAGTCATCACAAATATTATCGCACAAGAAAAAATTGATGCGATTTTGCCTACTATGGGCGGACAAACCGCGCTTAATGTCGCAATGGAAATGTATGAAAGCGGGGCACTAGATGGGGTAAAGTTTTTGGGTGCAAACCCCGCTGCAATCAAAAAAGGCGAGGATAGACAGGCGTTCAAAGAAGCAATGCTAAAGATTGGAATGGACTTGCCAAAGAGCCATTATGCCTACAATGAGGAGGAGGCAGAACAAGCCGCGCAAAATATCGGCTTCCCGCTTATCATTCGCGCAAGCTACACACTCGCAGGTGGCGGCAGTGGCGTGGCGTATAATATCGAGGAGTTTAAGGCGTTAGCAAAAGCGGGGCTAGAGGCAAGCCCGATAAATGAGATTCTCATCGAGGAAAGCCTACTAGGGTGGAAAGAATTTGAAATGGAGGTAATCCGCGATAAAAATGATAACTGCATAATCGTGTGTAGCATCGAGAATCTAGACCCTATGGGCGTGCATACGGGCGATTCTATCACTATCGCTCCCGCGCTCACGCTCACGGACAAAGAGTATCAGCGAATGCGCGATGCGAGCTTCAAAATCCTGCGTGAAATCGGCGTGGATACGGGCGGGAGCAATGTGCAATTTGCCATAAATCCTAAAAACGGGCGAATGACGGTGATAGAAATGAACCCGCGCGTATCGCGTAGCTCGGCACTAGCGAGTAAAGCCACAGGCTACCCCATAGCCAAAGTCGCCACAATGCTTGCCGTTGGATTTAGCCTTGATGAGATTAGCAATGACATTACAGGCACACCTGCAAGCTTTGAGCCTAGCATTGATTATATCGTTACCAAAATCCCGCGCTTTGCGTTTGAGAAATTCCCCCTAGCGGACTCTACGCTTACTACTTCGATGAAGTCTATCGGTGAGGTTATGGCGATTGGCGGGTGCTTCAAAGAGAGCTTGCAAAAGGCGTTGTGTAGCTTGGAGAATGGACTTTGTGGCTTTGATAGTATCACAAGTGATATTGAGCTAGCAAAGAGGGAAACGCGCCGTCCAAATGCTAATCGAATCCTCTATGTCGCGGATTGCTTTAGGCTTGGGCTTAGTATCGATGAAGTGGCGGATTTAAGCCACATTGATAAGTGGTTTTTAAGCCAAATCTATGAGCTAGTGAGCGAGGAAGGGCGTGTAAAAAGTGAAATCTTGCGTGATTCTCAAGCTATGCGAAACCTCAAATCACAAGGCTTTAGCGATAAAATGCTAGCAAGGCTTTTGGCGCAAAATGAGGGCGTGGAGGTAAGTGAGGGCGAAATCTATATGGCGCGAAAGGAAATGGGTGTGGTGGCGCGGTATGAGGAGGTGGATACTTGTGCGGCGGAGTTTGAGGCGCTTACGCCGTATCTATATTCCACAATCCCCTGCAATCCATTGGGCAATTCGTCTTTGGGTAATCATTGCACAGATTTACTAGATTTTGAGAGTTTGCAGACGCTTAAGTCTAGCTCACTCCCAAAATCTAGCAAAAACTCCACAAGCACCACCGCAAATACTAGAATTGTAGATTCAAGCATTGCCGATTCACGCGAATCTTTATCGCAAAAAGACAACGCGCAAAAGGTTTTAATCATCGGTGGGGGACCAAACCGAATCGGGCAGGGAATCGAGTTTGACTACTGCTGTGTGCATTCTAGCTTCGCGCTCAAAGATTTGGGTGTGCAAAGCATAATGTATAACTGCAACCCAGAGACCGTTAGCACGGACTATGACACGAGCGATACGCTGTATTTTGAGCCTATCGACTTTGAGCGCGTGCGCTCTGTGGTGGAGAGAGAAAAGCCTAGTGGAATCATCGTGCATTTTGGTGGGCAAACTCCGCTCAAACTTGCCAAAAATCTCACTACAATCGGAGCAAAAATCATCGGCACAAAGGCTTCTGTAATCGACACCGCGGAGGATAGAGAGAAATTTGCCGCGTTCGCACAAAAGCTAAACCTAAATCAACCCCAAAACGGCTCTGCTGTGAGCAAAGATGAAGCCTTTGACATAGCGCACAAAATCGGCTATCCTGTGCTTGTGCGTCCAAGCTATGTGCTAGGTGGGCGGGCTATGCGTATCGTGCAAAGCGATGAGGAACTGCGCGTGTATATGGACGAGGCGGTTAAAGTGAGCGAGGATAGCCCCGTGCTGATTGATAAGTTTTTAGACCACGCTACCGAGCTTGATGTCGATGCGATTTGCGATGGGGAGGAAGTCTATATCGGCGGGATTATGCAGCATATCGAGGAAGCAGGCGTGCATAGCGGGGATAGCACGAGTGTTTTGCCTAGCATAAGCATAGATGAGAAAATGTTAAAATTGATTTGTGAGAAAACCGAGCAAATCGCCCTAGAGCTAGGAATCATAGGGCTACTAAATATCCAATACGCTATCCACAAAGACACGCTATATATCATTGAGGTAAATCCACGCGCTTCGCGCACCGTGCCTTTTGTGAGTAAGGCTACGGGGATTCCGCTAGCGAAAGTCGCTACACGAGTAATGTGGAATTGCACTATAAATTCGTCTTTGGGTAATCATTTGGGTAATCCCTCCACCTCGCTTCACTGCGGCGCACACTCAAGTGCACCTCATTCGCAAGGCGAAGCGATTACCCAAAGCATCACCGCAAATACTAGAATTATGGACTCAAAAAATAACTCTACTATAAACGCAAATTCTAGTATTGTGAGCGAGAAATCGGGGTTGTGTAGCCACGAGCGAGGAAATAAGACTAAAGCGTCTATTGACGAAGCGAGTGGCAAACTCCACGATTTATCGCCACAAGGCGAATTTGCAAAAGGCATTTTGCGTGAAGCACTAAAATTTTATGATATTTTCAACCGCATAGATTTCACTACTAAGCCACTAAGCCACAAGACACTAAATCATATTTCTGTCAAAGAATCTATTTTCCCCTTTAATAAGCTAAATGGTGCGGATTTGATTTTGGGACCAGAGATGAAAAGCACGGGGGAGGTTATGGGGATTTCTTCGCGCTTTGGGATTAGCTTTGCCAAAGCGCAAAATGCCAGCAAAAACACCCTGCCAAAAGAGGGCAAGATTTTTATTTCTCTTGCTGATTGTGATAAAGAGTTTGCACTAAGTGTGGCGAGTAAATTTATCAATCTAGGGTTTAGCGTGTGTGCGACAAGCGGGACACATAGGATTTTGCAAGAAGCGGGGATTGCTATCTCTTGCGTGCTAAAGATAAGCGAGGGACGCCCAAATATCAAAGATTTGATAATGAATAAAGAAATCGCCCTAGTGATAAACACAAGCGATGGAGCGCAAAGCACAAATGACGCAAAATCTATCCGCCGACAAGTGCTAAAAAGCTTGATTCCTTACTTTACGACTATCGCTGCTGCGGAGGCTGCCGCAGAGTCTATAAAAGAAATCCAACAACACGATAGCAATATCCCCAAAGCCTTGCAGGATTTTATGTAAAATGTCATTTTTGTGAGATTATGTGGCTTGAAATATTTTGGAAAAATGACTTAAAAAATTGCGAACCTTATGTGATATGGCTTGGGCATTATTGTCTAAAATAGCTACTATGCGAGCTGACATTTACGCAAGCAAGGATAAGCAAATCATCTTGCCTTTTATAGATTAGGTAGCAAATCAGGGCGTATATGACATTATTTAGCCCCTTTAGACTCTCTACCACTCGCAATGCTTCAGCATTACATTTTCTATAATCAGCGTCATTTCAAACCTTTAATTTTATATTCATTGCAACATTATAACGCAAGGTTGCAAAAAGCATTAAAGATAAAATCTATGATTTGCCAAGCCAAAATTCTTTCCAAAAAATTGTCAAAATTTTTGTATTTCTATATTTTTTCACACTAAATATTTTTTCATTTAGTCGTTTTCTAGGTGAAGTTAGCAAAAGCAAAGTTTTTATATCTCTTTCAAAAATTTTATATATTTCGTTTTTATCACCACCTTGTGCTAAAAATTTATCAAAATGTTCATCGAATCTATATTTTGTATAATCCAAAAGTTTGGTTAAATTATATTTTTTAGCGAGTTTTGCATTTAGCTTAATTCCTTCAAATGCGCTTAAAAGTGCCTTCTTACTTATATCTTTGTGTGGGTTAAAATATAAATATGTCGGCTCTTTTAGCGCATAAAATTGCTTTGCCTTTATCATTGCCTCAACAAAAAATGGCGGGTCCTGAAAGCGACTAAAATGTGGAAATCTTATATCTTTAACCAAATCTTTTGCATAAATAAAACGATAAAATCCATAGTCAAATTGATAACTTTTATAATCCACAAAGCCATCTTGCTTAAAAAAGAATCCATCAGTTTGCCTAGTTGAATCCACTTGATATTTAAACGCCATAGAACCACCACAAATTTGCACCCCTTTTTCTTTGGCGGTGTGATATAAAATTTCTAGCGTATCATTTCTATAAAACCTATCATCACTATCCAAAAATGCAATAAATTCGCCTTTCGCCTTTGCTAATCCTGCGTTTCTAGCTACTCCAGCACCCATATTTGATTGCTCGATTAGATTTATGCGACTATCTTGCCTTGCAAATTCGCGTAAAATCGCTCCCGTGCTATCCGTGCTTCCGTCATTTATGCAAATGATTTCTATATCACTTAGGGTTTGTGCTAAAATAGATTTAAGGCAATTTTCTAAAAATGCTTCACCATTATATATGGGTAAAATAACACTAATTGTTGGTATTTTAGACATTTGCAAAGCCTTTTTTAATCTCAAAATTTCCTAGTTTGAAGTGGATTTCGCCATTTCTGATTCGTAGTCTAAATACGCGCCTACGAAGCTCTTTAAATGGCAATTTCGGCACTTTACCTGCCATAATCGTTTGCACCCATTTTTTGATTTTTGGCTCAAAGTATTTAAATTGTGGATTTTTGTAAAGCGCAAAAACTTCGTGCATTCTTTTAGCGTATATGGCTCTATTTTTGGCATTTTGTTTTTTGAAAAAATCGTAATTGCAAAGCGAAGCACCATAAAAAAACTCCTCTTTCAATTCGTCAATCAAAGAATTTTTTAACAACGCCTCTCTTGCTTGTAGCGTTGCTTCAATGTGTCGCATTAGTTTTTTTGGCTCTGCTTGCATAGAATTACCTTGCCCTAATTCTGTTCTATAATGATAAAGCGGTTCTTTGATAATATACATTTTTGGCACTGTGGCTAAAACCTCCATAGCAAAAGGAAAATCTTGGTAAGCCGCACCTGCCGTTTCATAGAATTTGATATTTTTTACAAAGTTAGCCTTGTAAAGTCCTGTCCATATACTCGCGTGAAAAATAAAAATCTGCTTAAATTCCTCTCGTGGATTAAAGGCATAATTGGGTGCTAGATTTAGGTCTTGATATTTGGGATTATAAGTGTGATTTTTCTCTAGCGAGTGCGAATCATACACAAAAAAGTTGCATTTCACTAGCTCGACATTTGTTTGCTTTGCTTTTGTGTAGAGTTTTTCATACATTGTAGGATTGATAAAATCATCAGATTCGACTATACCGATATATTCACCCCGTGCTTGTGCTATGCCACGATTTACCGCTACGCCATATCCGCCGTTTGACTGTTCGATTAGATTTATGCGACTATCTTGCCTTGCAAATTCGCGTAAAATCGCTCCCGTGCTATCCGTGCTTCCGTCATTTATGCAGATGATTTCTGTATCTTGCAAAGTTTGGCTTACCACGCTTTGCATACATTCGCGGACATATCGCTCGACATTGTAGCAGGGGATTACTATTGATACTTTTGGTTGCATTGTTGCTCCTTATGTTTGATTTTTATGTAATGTTTAAAATAATGCTTGATTTTACGCCACAAGCCTTTGGGCTTTGGCTCTAAAAGCTCGGCGTAAAAATTGCGTGGCGAATCCAAAATCTTTGCTAATTTGCGTCTTTGATGCCACTTAAAGCCACAAGATTTGATTTGGGATTTGCTTAAAAGCGCAAAATCTTTTTGGAATCTATATAGAAATTCTAGCTTTGATTCATCGGCGATTCGCCCGACATTCCACCTATATCCGCAAAATTTTAGATAATGATATAGCCCACTATAAACACTCATAAGGTTTTCTCTCTCCAAAAATCGCGCTATATAGTCATACTCATCGCAAATGCAATACACTTTGCCTTTGTCATTTGATGATGAAGATTCATTATCCGTGCGGTAGCAATAGTGCGCCTTATCTAGCAAGTAAAGCGAATCTGCTAAAATAGTAGTGATAAATGAAAATCCTGTGTCTTGGTAGGACGCGCCTAATGATTCGTTAAATCTAATGTTATGCTTTTTTAAAAATTCGCGCTTAAAAATACTGCTTTGATTCATTTTCCACGCGGTTTTTAGTAGGGCGATTTTGGTTTTTATGGATTTTGGGCTTGAATCTAATCGTGAATCCGAGCGTGAATCAAAAATGAGTTTTTTGCCATAAAAATGCGCATTCTTTACTATGGGCGTATGTGTGAATTTATACGCGTCATTATCCGTGTGGAAGCATAAAATATCGCTTTTAACTATATCGCAATCTTGCGCCTTTGCTATGCTATAAAGTCGCTCAAACATTGTGGGCTTGATGAAATCATCAGATTCGACTATGCCGATATATTCGCCCCGCGCTTTGGCAATGCCTAGATTCATCTGGTAGCCATAGCTTTTGCGCTCGGCTATGATAAAACTAATGCGCGAATCGCTCTTTGCATAATCTTGCAAAATCTGCAGTGTGCCATCAGTGGAGTTTGCATCTACGACTATGATTTCTATATCGCGTAAGAGTTGATTTAGCACGGAGTCTATACACTCTTTGAGATAGTGCGCAGAATTTAGCGTGGGGATAATGATAGAGATTTTGGGGTTATTTTTGTTCATTATTGCAGCTCCTTCTTTGCTAGACTTAACGCCTCACTTATGATTTTATCCATATCAAAGTATTGATACGCGCCAAGTCGTCCGCCAAAGATGATATTTGATTGCTTTTGGGATAAGGCTTTGTATTTGGCATAAAGGGCGGCGTTTTTCTCATCATTGATAGGATAAAACGGCTCTTTGCTTATGTCCCAAGATAGCGGAAACTCAATGCTTAAAATCGTGCTAGGGCTATCCACAAACTCAAAGTGCTTATGCTCAATAATGCGCGTGTATGGAATCTCTAAGTCGGTAAAATTCATAACCGCTACGCCTTGATAGTTCTCACACTCTAAAATCCGCTCCTCAAAGCGCAATGAGCGATATTCTAGCGCACCAAAAGCATAGTCAAAGTAGCTATCAATCGCCCCTGTGAAAATAATCTTTTTGGCGATTTTGTGGAAATACTCTTTATCGCTTAGAAAGTCCGTATTTAGCTCTACTTCGCAATGTGCTAGGAGCTTTTCAAAGATAGGCGTGTAGCCACCTTTGGGAATGCCTTGATATGGGTCGCTAAAATAATTATTGTCATAGATAAATCGCACAGGGATTCGGCGGATAATGCTTGGTGGTAAATCAACACACGCCTTGCCCCACTGCTTTTGTGTGTAGCCTTTGATGAGCTTTTCATAAATGTCATTCCCTACAAGAGAGATTGCTTGTTCTTCTAAATTGCGCGGGGTGTGGGTGATTTTGGCTTTTTGGGATTCGATAATCTCTTTTGCTTGTTGTGGGGTTAGAAAGTTTGGCGTAAGTGGAGTGTGGGAGAAATTTTGCGGAGTTTTAGAATGTGGCGCGTTGTGAGAGTGTATGATTTGCGAATGAAGTGAGTTAGATTTTTGTGAATTGTTAGCGGATTTTATGCCGTGAGTGGTTCTCCCCCCCCCCCAATAATGTGCGTGATATTTTGTGCTTTTGCACCATTGCCAAAAATCTGCGCAAAAGTATTCATATTAAAGGGCAGATTGTAGATTTCGCCTTTATAGTTTGCAAGGGGAGAGTTTATGAAGTGGTTAAACTCGCAAAATTGATTTATGTATTTCCAAATCTCACGCTTTGTGGTGTGGAAAATATGTGCGCCGTATTTGTGGATATTTATGCTTTGTCCGTGCGAATCAAAGCCTTGCGTGTAGCAGTTGCCACCGATATGATTGCGCTTGTCAATCACAAGGCACTTTTTACCTCTTTTACTTGCTTCATAGCCAAAGACTGAGCCAAAAAGCCCAGAGCCTACGATAAGATAGTCATATAGCTTCATTGTGATTTGCACCTCTTAGATTTTGCTACTTTTTAGTCGCCAAATTTCAATCCCGCAATTATAGCCGTTTTTTTTTTTTTTTGGTTTAAATTAAATCAAAAATAAAATCCTTAAAATTCCCTATATTTTTAGATTTTTATCAACTCTTTTTTATTATTATTGTGCAAGATACATTAGCTACAAAAAGGAGCATAAATGCAAAACACCACACCACAAAATCCACCCAAAATCCTAATCATCGGCGGAGGATATGGCGGGCTAAAAGTCGCGCTAGGACTACAAAGAAAGCTAAAATCCCCCGCACACATTACGCTTATATCAAAGCACGACTACCACTACCAAACCACCCTCCTACACAAAGTCGCCATAGGCACGCTAGGCTCGCGCAAAGCTAGAATCTTTTATCGCAAAATCTTAGACCCTCAAAAAGTCGGCTTTATCAAAGACAAAATCATAGAGCTATGCCCACAAGAAAACAAAGTAAAAGGCAATGGCGGAGAGTATCATTACGATTATCTAGTCATCGCACTTGGGTTTAAGCCAGATAGCTTTGGGGTAAAGGGTGTGGATAAGCACACTTATAAGCTATCTTCGCTAAATGCCGCGCTAAAACTTACCAAAAATATTGAAAACAAATTCAAAGAATATACCCACACCAAAAATCAAAAAGACTTAGAAGTGGTTGTTTGTGGCACGGGATTTACAGGGATAGAGTTTACCGCAGAGCTTGCTACACAGCTTGATGAGCTTTGCCTTATTTGTGGGATTGATAGGCGATTGCCAAAGCTTACTTGCATAGGGAGAGCAAAGCAGATTTTGCCTGTGTTTGAGCAAAGTCTAGCCAAAGTAGCGCAAAACAAGCTAGAAAAATACGGCGTAAATGTCCTAACAGGCACAGACATAAAAGAAATCCAAGAGGGCAAAGTAATCGCACAGCGAGATGGCATAGATGTAGAGATAGAGGGCAATACAATCATTTGGAGTGCAGGCGTAAAGGGAAGCGACATCATCGAAAAATCCATAATCCCAAACAAAAAGGGCAGAATCCCTGTAAATGCCCAGCTACAATGCGAGCCATACCCAAATATCTATGTGGTGGGCGATAGCGCACTTGCTACGGACAAAGATGTTATTCACGCGCCCACAGCACAGCTCTCTGCACAGATGGGGGACTATATCGCCGAGCTTCTTATCGCAAAAGTGAAGGGCAAAGAGTTTCAAAAGCCGTTTAAATTTTATCACAGAGGGACGGTGTGCTCTATCGGGCATACTGATGGCGTGGGTGTCGTCTATCACAAAAATGTCAAAGGCGAGTTTGCCGCGTTTATGAAAAACACCATAGAAAATAAATGGCTTTATAGCTTGGGTGGATTTGGAATGGTATTTAAAAAAGGGCAGTTTAGGTATAGGACTAGCAACTAGCTGCGCGTTTTCGTGCTTTTGGATTTGGTGTGGCTAAAAACTTTTCGCGCTTAAAAAGAAATTTATCAAAAACACGCTACAATACGCTACTTTGTTTTGGCAGGCTTTTGTTTTATTTGGCAGATTTTATTTTATTTTGGAAGGTTTCACAAGATGCGCTTAAGACTAAATCATATCGGCTATATCGCCAACAAAATCGCCCTAGAGCTTTACAACGCTAGCTTTGTAACGCTAAATGTCCCACTAGAATCACTATCAAAAGTCGCCCAAGAAATCCTAGAATCTGATACTAAAAAAGAACTTGCTATCGATAAAAAAGCCCAAGAAATCGTAGATGAAAATCAGCAAGAGGTGGATTTTATCCGTGCTGATGAGCGGAGGCTTTTTGGGCTTATCAAGCGACAAATTGCAAATGAAGAGAAGTTTTTGCTTTTTTGGGACGATAGGTATAATGCCCTCTCTCACAAGATTTTGGATACGCTTATCCAAAAGCAATATATCAGCTTCCATATCAGCAACAATCAAGTGAAAAATGTGATTTTCAAAGCGATAGATTCTTTTGCCAAAATGCACGATAGTATCCAAGATGAGGTAATGCAAAAAATCAAAAACTACAAGCGCAAACTACTAGCAGGCACTGATGAATACGAGCTAATCTATGAAAAACTCTATGATGAGGAGCTACGCAAGAAAGGGTTTTTGTAGGATTTTGTGGGTTTGGTGGTTTTGTGGATTTTGGTGGCAGTTTTTTGTAGCATTTTGGCAATGGTTGGTTGCTTTTGGAGAGGTAGTTGAGGGTAGTTATCGTTAGGAGGCTATTTTTGGAATCTTTGTTAAGGAAAACAAGTATGAAAAAAATCTCTACAAAATCACAGAAAAAACAAGTTTGGATATATTGTGCAAATGGTGCGTTTTTTAGTGGGAGGCTTTTTGCAGGGGGTGGCACGAGTGTGGGCGAGCTAGTGTTTAACACCTCTCTTTGTGGATACCAAGAAATCATTACCGACCCGAGCTATGCAGGGCAATTCATTACCTTTTGTATGCCAGAGATTGGGATTGTGGGGACAAATGAGCAAGATTGCGAGAGTAAGGGGGTGTTTTGCAGAGGGGTGCTAGTGCGACATTATGAAGATTTTGTGTCAAATTTTCGCTCTACGCAGAGCTTGGAGAAGTTTTTGGACTCTAAAGGTGTGCTAGGGATATGCGACATAGATACCCGCGCTATCGTAAAAATGCTTCGCAAGGAAGGTGCTATGATGATGATAGCTTCTAGCGAGATAAGCGACAAAGATGAGCTAGCTAGGATTCTATCTAGCTCTACTCCCATAGAGTTAGAAAATCTAATTGAGCAGGTAAGCACCAAGTCGCCTTATACGCACGATGAAGCGGAGTTTGACTTTGCCAAAATGCAATATGCCAAGCCAAAGACACATACCAAAATCATAGTCATAGATTTCGGTGCGAAGCGAAATATCCTAAATGAACTTGCAGAAGTCGGGCTAGAGCCTGAAGTGTGGGGGTATGAGTTTAGCGCGGAGGAGGTTATCACTCGCTTTAGGGAGGGCGAGATTGGCGGGGTGTTTCTCTCAAATGGACCGGGCGACCCTAAGTTTTTACGCCCACAGATTGAGCAAATCAAAAAACTAATAGAAGCAAAAATCCCTATGTTTGGGATTTGTCTAGGGCATCAGCTATTATCAATAGCGCACGGACACCAAACGCATAAGCTAAAATTTGGACATCACGGGGGGAATCACCCTGTGAAAAATCTAACCACCCAAAGCATAGAAATCACTTCCCAAAATCATATCTACTCTGTGCCAGAGTCCATAGCGCAAGTCGCTCATATAACGCACAGAAATCTTTTTGATGATAGTATCGAGGGGGTGCGCTATAAAGATTCGCCGATTTTTTCCCTGCAGCATCACCCAGAGGCAAGCCCCGGTCCAAGAGAATCACGCAGTATTTTTGCGGAATTTGCCACATTGATAAAAGAGCACAAAAAGGCGTAAGGTATCGTAAAATTAGTAAAAACTGATTAGTAAAAATATAAAAAAGTCTCTAGTTTTTTTGTTAAATATTATTTTTGCTACAAATTTTATCTAGGCAGATTTGGATTTTGTCTCGCTTCCCATTCTTGTATTTGCTCAATAAGTGGGGCTATGTCGTAATTTTTGATTTTAGATTCCATTGTGGCTAGGTATTTATCAATATTTTGCGGTGTCAAAATATGCGTCCCATTTGCGATGGCATCAAGTTGCATACTATTCATATCTAAGTAATAATGTGAGTGGTCGCAATAATTTGCGATATTACCCGCATAGTCCAAGTTATCAAAACCATAGATTTTAGCATTTTCTAGATTCGCGACTTTTTGTGTGAGATAGGGCAAAATCTGCCTTACTTCAGCAAAAATCTCTTTGCCATTTCTGCCCTTATGATACACTTCGTTAAACGGAAAAAGAGCATAGAAAAATCGTGGATAAGGCGGAAATATGAGATAAAACTCAATTTGTGGATTTTCTCTAATCGTCTCTAATATGCTCTCTTGCAAATAGATTTTTTGCTCATCAAAATTTAGTCGCTTTGTTTCCTCGCTTTTGGGGCGAAAGTCATTTTTTACATACTCGCTATATTGCTTCGCAGTTTGCTCTTTTTGCCACTCAGTCCAATTTACCATTCCACCAAAATATTTTCGCTCACTTCGATAAGTTTGCGCTATCGTTTCTAAGTCATTTTTATCGCCCACACATTCTGCCTTTTTGCTCCACCTTAAAGCGCATTTGATAAATTTTTTATTCAAATCACGCTTAAATTTTTCTAAAAATAAACCCTCTGTATAAAGGCGCGAATCAACCCGCCAAGAAGTAGAATTTTCCCTATCGCCATTTATCAAAGCAAAATTATCAATCGAAAAAATCACTTGCTTGATATTTTTGCGCTTTAGCGCGTAGTCTAGTAGGATTTTGCGCTCACTAAAATCGCTCCCAGCAAGGCTTAGATTTACCCACTTGCCACCTAGCTTTTGCCCCGCTTCTTTTGCCGAAGTGTTTTCAAGCAACGAAGTGCCTAAAATCACGCTATCAAAGTCCGCGCTATCAATGATTCCTTTTGCTTGAATCCGTATATCGCTATGGTAAGTAGTAGCGCGAAATATAGGCTTATGAAATAACCAAAATGGGTCGTAAATGTATAGCAACGCACACAATGCAAATCCACTAAATACTACCACGCTGACAATCCCAGCAAAGCAAATACTAAAAATTTTGTATTTTTTTGCGCTCATACTCGTCCCCTAAAAATTAAAATACAAAAATGGTGTGTATGCGTTTGAATCAAGTAGATTTGAGAGCATAGCCCAAATGGCTATATAAAAAAGTGCGATAGTTAGCACAAAGCGCGTAAATACCGCACCACCTTTAAGATAAATCTTTTTGTTAAAAATGCGTAGCGCAAGGCGAAATCGCAAATATTGCGTGTCAAAATTTTTCAGCATTTCAAAGCTATTTTTACACGCCAAACACACGATAAATGCGATAATAATATAAAAAATCGTGTCATTTCGCCCACCTATTTGCGCTAGGACTTCAGGCATTCTGTGTAGTTTCTGTGGCAACTCTACCCATACAATACCAAACATTCCTTTGATAAGATTCACCGCACCATTTAGATTTTCGGAGCGGAAAAACACCCAAGCGATATTTATAAAGTTAAATGTGATAAACCAGCAAAGGAATTTATAAAGGCGCGTTTGGGTAAAGCGGAGGAATTTTTGATTTTTTTTCATTGCTAGAAAATAATATTTTATTGTCATTTTGAGACTTTTTAACTTTGTCATTCTGAGCGAAGTGAGCGAAGAATCTCTACTTTGCGTTATTTGTAGAGATACTTCGCTACGCTCAGTATGACAACGCATAATAGATTTTGCAAGCCTTTCTAAAATCCACGAGTAGATTCGATGAATCATCATTGCCACTCCGTGCAACACTCCCCATATCACAAATCCCCACCCAGCTCCGTGCCAAATTCCGCTTAAAAACGCTACAATAAAAAGATTGCGTAAGTTTAGAATCTTACCTACACGATTGCCACCTAGCGGGATATATAAGCATTCGCGCAAAAATCGTCCTAGCGTGATATGCCACCTACGCCAAAACTCTGTAATGTTTAGCGATTTATAAGGCGAATCAAAGTTAAGTGGCAACACTATGCCAAACATTAGGGCAAGTCCCATCGCCATATCGCAGTATCCGCTAAAGTCAAAATATAGCTGAAATGTGTAGCTTATCGAAGTCGCCCAACTTTCTGCTATATTTAGCACTCCGCCTTGCTCTACTACGCCAAATCCTGCATTTGCCCATTTGGCGAAACTATCAGCGATGAAAACTTTTTTGAAAAGCCCAATGCTAAATATAAAAATGCCTTTGGCGAGATATTCATAATTGATTATAGATTGTGCGTTGTCTTTTTGGGAATCTACCCACCCCCTAACCCCCTCCGCAAAGGAGGGGGAATTTTTAGAGTGTGTGTATTCCATTTCGTCATTGCGAGATTCCACAATTCTAGTATTTGTGGTGGTGCTTGTGGAGTTTTTGCTAGATTTTGGGAGTGAGCTAGACTGAAGTGTCTGCGAATTCTCAAAATCTAGCAAATCTGCGCAATGATTACCCAAAGATGAATTGCCCATAGAGGCGAATTGTGGCATCATCTCGCGGTGGTGAACAATCGGTCCCGCAATCAACTGCGGAAAAAAGCTAATAAATAACGCGTAATCCACAAAATCAATGTGTAGATTTTCTCTCAACTCGCCTTTAGTGCGCTTGTAGCAGTCAAACAAAAATGCGATTTGCTGAAAGGTTACAAAGCTAAGTGCAAGTGGGAGCAAAATATGTGGCAGTGGAATATCAAAGTCTAAATGTGCTAGTTTGCTAAAGGTGTTGAAATTTTCTAGCAAAAAGTCTGTGTATTTGAAAAAGCCAAGTAGGGAAAGATTAAAGATAATGCCAAGAATGAAGTAGAATTTTGGGACAAATTCGTCTTTCGGCGATAAATCGTCGAGACTTGCCACTCCCTTCGTCAATTCGCAGAATTTGCGAGTGTAACAAAGCAACCATAGACTCTCAGTCTTATTTCCTTGCTCGTGGCTACGCAACCCCGATTTCTCGCTCGAAATACTAGAATTTGTGCGGTTATTGTTGTGGATTGCTTCGTTCGCTTCGCTCCCTAGCAATGACGAAACATCGGCGTTTGAATCGCGTGAGGCACTAGAATCTAAATAGCGATTCCCCCCCCCCCCCATTAGTTGCGCTAGATTTTAGCACAACTAATGGGTTGTAATTTTTTAGAATGAGTTTTGCCAAAGTGTAATTTATAATAATCGAGCTAAGCAAAATAGGTAAATACGCCACTTTCCAAAACGCATAGAAAAATAGACTAGAAATAATCAAAAATATTTTTGCGATTGTGTAGTGGGATTTGAATTTTGCATTTTTAAGCAAATGAAACACTATCCACACGATAGGTAAAAATATAAAGATGAATGTGAATGAGGAGAAGAGCATTTATGTCCTTATTTTTAAGAAGTTTTTAGTAAAAGTTTTTTTCACAAGATTTTGCAAGAATCATTAAGAATCTTTTTATAGAAAATCTTGTAGATTTTAGCAAGGAATCTTTATAAAAAATCACAAAATCTACATAGGTGTAACGCGCTACATTAAAAGCATAACTAAATCCTACTAAAGCCTTACAAGGAACTCACAGAGCAACAAAAACTATGCAAACAAAAACTACACAAAGAGTAATAAAGCTAAAACAAAACTAAAATAACAAAGCGCAATGATAACAAAAAAAAAAAAACGCAAAAGAATTTGAATACTTCTAAAACGAGTTTTTAGGGAAAAAGCTCTAGAGGGACTTTTAGCACGGTTTTATGCACTTCTGGGATTTTTTTGGCTGTCGCACCACCAAAATCCTCTAGCCCAAGTCCGCCTGCGTGGACATCTTGTGGGAAAAACACCGCTAGCGTTCCTGCGTTTAGAAATAGCTTTGAGCAGTGATTGGGAGTTTTATACACAAGCAAATCTTTTTCTGCATCGTATTTTTCTTCTATCGTGCATTCCCCACTAGGAGCGATGAGAAAATACTCCTGCCCCCGCACGATAAGCTGAAAATCCACAAACTCTTTGTGGCTTTCAAAAAAGGCTTTGGATTCTAGCTTTAGCGGATAGCTTTGCTCTATTGCGTAGATATTTTTGGTGATTTGGATTTTGCTCTCGCCCTTTGTAGATAGGATTCTTTGGTGGATTGGGCTTTTGGGAGTGAGTGCTTCAAGCATATATGGATAGACATATTGGAGTGCTTCAAAGACATTTGGTGGTTCTTCATTCACGCTATTTGGATTGATTTGAGCGCGATTTTCATCGATATTTAGACTATCAAAAAACTCTGGTGCAAAAACCTGCAAAAGCGCACCCGCCTTACCAAATACTGCCATTTTTACCCCTTTATTCACAAAAGATAAGCGCGATAAGCAGGAATACCGCGCTTTTTAGCCTTTCATTGTAGCATTTTTGTTTGTATTTGTGCTAAAGATTTTGCCTAGATTTTGCTAGGCAATCTTTTTTCTACGATTGTCTTTGCAGATTTGTTTTTGCGACTTTTTGCCACCTATTTTGTTGCTATTTCATTTGCGCGGCGACTTCATCAGCGAAGTTTTCAGCTTTTTTTTCTATCCCCTCGCCAAGCTCAAAGCGCGTATATTCTAGGATTTCTATCTCATCGCCTAGCTCTTTTGACTTTTCTTTCACAACTTGTGCAATCGTTTTTTTGTCATCTAGCACAAAAAACTGCCCTAGCAAAGTAAGCCTTTGGTCGATGAGTGTGTTATCTGCGATAAATCTCTCAAGTTGACCTGGGACAATCTTATCCCAAATCGCCTCTGGCTTGCCCTGCTTGGCTAGGTTTTCTTTTATCTTGGATTCTTGCTTTTTTAGCACTTCATCGCTAAGCTGTGCACGCGAGACAAATTCTGGCACATTTTTGAGAGGTTTGCCAAGTCGCTTTAGCTCTTCGTTTTCTTTCTCTATTTCAGCGGCAAGTGCTACGCATTCTTTTTCCAAAAACTCTTTGCTAAACCCACTATAATCAAGCACTGTAGGCTTCATAGCCGCTGCGTGCATACATAGATTTCGCACTAGCTCGGCGATTTTTTCTGCATTTGCGCTGTTTTGGAATCTAGCACTGATAAGCACGCCTACTCGTCCATTGAAATGCACATATCCATTTACAAGTGTGTTTGGCTGTGCTTTTATGCTTTTGATTCTGCGGAGTATGATATTCTCGCCGATTTTTGCGATTTGACTTTTTAGGTAGTCATCAAAGCTACTGGAATCTATCTGTAGATTTTGCAAGTCTTGTGCGTCATTTGCGGAGTTTTCATAGGCGAGCGAAGTGATTTTTGCTACCAAGTCTTTGAAGTTGTCGTTTTTGGCGACAAAATCCGTTTCGCTATTTATCTCTATAAGAGAGGCTTTGGAAAAATCTTTTGCCACTTCCACAGAGATGACACCCTCTGCGGCTACTCTATCAGCTTTTTTTGCAGCTTTGCTAAGCCCTTTTTCGCGCAAGTATTCTACCGCTTTTTCCAAATCTCCATTTACTTCGACAAGTGCTTTTTTGCAGTCCATCATTCCCGCGTCTGTCATCTCGCGGAGCTGCTTTACAAGCTGTGCGCTAATCTCACTCATCTTCGCCACCTTTTCGTGATTTTGGGCTTTCCTTTGGAGTGCTTTTTGGTGCTCTAGGAGCGCGTGGAGCTCTAGGGGTTCTAGGCTTTTTGTTAGCTTCGCTTGCTTCATCTGCTTGGCTGGAGCTTTTTTCACTCATAGATTCTTGCATAGCCTCTTGCAAGACTTCTTGTTTTTCTTTCTCGCTTGCGGGCACATATTCGCTTGATTGGGCGAAGTCTCCCTCTTGCAGTGCTTCAGAGTTCATCTCTCTCCCCTCAATGATAGCTTCACTCATCTCTTTGCAAAATAGCTGAATAGAGCGAATCGCATCATCATTTCCCGGGATAGGATAGTCTACTTTGTCGGGGTCGCAGTTGGTATCAAGCGGGGCGACTACGGGTATGCCAAGTCTGCGTGCTTCTGCTACGGCGATTTTTTCTTTTACGACATCGATGACAAAAAGCATATCAGGGGCTTTTTTTAGGTGTCGCACACCGCCCAAATATTGGGTAAGTTTGTCTTTTTTGCGAAGTAGCATAAGTTTTTCTTTTTTGGTTAGCAAGTCGATTTGCCCGCTAGATTCCATTTCTTCGATGATTTCTAGCTTGCGGACGGAGCGTTTTATCGTGCTAAAGTTTGTTAGCATTCCGCCTAGCCAGCGATAATTCACATAGGGGACATTGACTTGCTCGGCTACTTCTTTGATAGCTTCGCTTGCTTGTCGCTTCGTCCCTACAAACATTATCACTTTGCCTTGTGAGGCTGCCTCTCGCACGATATTGTAAGTGTATCGAAAGTATCGTAAAGTCTTTTGTAAGTCAATAATGTGGATATTTTTTCGCACACCAAAGATAAATGGCTTCATCTTTGGATTCCATCGCCTTGTCTGATGCCCGAAATGCACACCGCATTCAAGCAAATCTTTCATCGTTACCATTGTAGATTCTCCTCTTTAGATTTGGTTTGTCATCCACGCTCTTTAACGCAAAAAGGGCTTTTTGCTAGCCCAAATCGCGCAACACAAATAAGGAATAGCGTGTGTGAAATGTAGTCTCGCACTTAGATTTTGAGACAAAATGGACGAGCGGATTCTAGCCTAGTATCCCTGATTTTTTGCTTAAATTTAGCAAAATCAAAGCAAAACCACAATAATCAAACACAATCAAATAGAATAATTTAGCTTTTTGCGATAAAATGCGCGTTTTTGGCTTACTAAGATTTTGGCTTTAAGGGTAGAGATGCAAAAGCGGTCGTATTTTATGCTTGGGATTGAGCTATATATGGAGGACTTTTTGCCATTAGATATTTATGGCGAGCTAGGACTTCGCCCTAGCGAGTGCAAGATTCCACAAAAAGAAGCCATAACCCTATCCTATAAGGATTGGAGGGCAAGCCTAGAGCGTTACAAAAACGATGATTCTAATGGTATTGAGCCACAAGCCCAGCACAAAGCAGATGAGGCAAAAGAAGCAAAAATCGATGAAGCAAAAAAAATAAAGGGATTTTACAAAATCCGCTCAAAATCTTTTGAGTTTCATTCTTTTCGCAAAGAGTGCGATAGATTTGTCGCAAGGCTAGAAAAAAAGAAAAAATCCCTCCTAGCGATTAAGCAAAAGCATAACGCCTTTATCGTGCTTAGAATCTATGCTTTTATCAACAAAAAAGACTTCATAAGGCACGATTCTATATGGCTAAATCTATCTGCAAGCACAAGCCGATTTTGCGCTAGTGTAAATGCGAGAATCCTCACACAAATAAAGGTGCTATGATGAGCGTAAAAACCCCGCAAAACCCTAACCCAAAATCCAAAAGCGACACAGAATCAACGCATAAAATAAACCCTGAAATTCGCTCCAAAACAAACTCCAAAATCCACCTAGAAAATCAGCAAAAAATCCAGCCAAAAAATCATTGGAAAGGGACAAAAATGCCACCAAAAGTGGTGCTTGTAAGCTCGCTACTTTTAAGCGCGATTATCATCACAGCAAACTACACCGTGCAGTTCAAAATAGGCTCTACGCCGCTTACTTTTGGTGCGCTTACTTATCCTTTTAGCTTCTTGCTACTAGATGTTTTGAGTGAAAAATACGGCAAACAAGAGGTGGTAAAAGTGCTTTTTTTGGGGCTTTTGATTGCTTTTTATCCCTCTTATTTTGCCTCTACCCCACAAATCGCCCTTGCTTCTATCATTGCCTTTTGCGTATCCCAGCCGCTTGATGTAGTGATTTTTTATACGCTAAAGACTTACGCGCCAAGACATTGGTGGCTTAGAAATGGTGGCTCGACATTGAGTGCGCAATTTATCGATACGATAGTGTTTTTTTGCGTGGCATTTTGGGCGGTGCAATCTGTGGGCGAGTCTTTGCAAATGGCTTTGGCAGACTATTGTATAAAAGCAATGGTAAGCCTTGCAAACACGCCGATTTTTTACTTGCTTGCGATTCGGGCAAGGCGGATTTGGCGCAATATCACTTAAATGCAAATATCACTTAAGTGGATTGTGTAAAATTTTGCACGAAAATTTGCGTTAATTTTGAAAAATGCCTAGCATAGACACAGCACAACTGCGATAGCAAACCCGCCATCGTGGCTAATGCTTAGGGTAAATTTGGGGGTAAATGAAGTAAATGAATTGGGGGAAGTGCTAGCCACTTTGTCGGCTACTTTGCTAGATAAATGATTTTTTTTGAAGTGTTTTGAGAAATGCTTTGAAGCGCGTCTAGATAGTGTGATTTGAGGGGCGTTTGCGCTTGTGTAGGATACAATCATATCTTTAAATCCCAAATTTTTGCTGATACCCACACCAAGTGCTTTGCTACACGCTTCTTTACTTGCGAAAAACCCAGCCACGCTCGCAGGAGCAAAACCTTTTGATTTCAGTAGCTCTATCTCGCTTTTGCGCAAAAATCGCTTCAAAAAAGCATCTTTATAGCGAGATAAAATCCGCTCTATGCGAGAGATTTTTACAATGTCAATGCCAATGCGTGGCAACCAAATGCACGGCGATTTTGCAAAATCTACAAAATCACTTTGACAATCTTTTTTTGCAAAATCTAGCAAATCCTTTTTTGAATCTAAAGACTTGTGAGATTTTTTGCAAGACTTTTTGCTAGATTTTGTAGATTTGCTGGCGCATTTGGGCACACACTTAGCAGAGTTTTTTTTCATCTTGTGTTTTGGCATTTATCCACTCTATATATTTCTATCTACGCTTAGAAACCCCCCACGCCTAAAATCCAAAATCTTTAGAGAAAAATCTTTATGGAATCAAAAATTTAAGAATCCAAATTCTACAAAGCGATTTTGCAAAATCGCAAGATTCCCCTAAAAGATTCCAAAGACTTTATAAAAGCTACAAAGACTTATGAAAGCTGTATGATATAGTTTGTGAAAAGCACCGCGCTTACTTCACCGTCCATCAAAAATTCATTAAACCTATCCCTTAGCTCATTAAGGGCGCGATTTTTTCCTTTTGTGGTGTTTAGCTCTTCAGGGCTTTTGGTGCTTAGCACATCGATGATTGTGGATTTTATGATGTCGAGTTTTCTCTCTACTTCGGCTTGGAGCTTGGCATCACTTAGCACGAGCGATACACTCACTTGCAAAAACGCTATTCTGCCTTGCCCAGATAGATTGATAAGAAATGGTTGCCCTACGATTGGAAAAATCGGACCAGGGTTTAGAAACACTGCTGCTTCACTACTAAGGTTTGAATTTCGCTTCATAGATTTTTCTTGCTTTGCGGGCTTTTTTGCTCCATCCTCTGCTCCCTCTTCTTCCTCGTGTCCACCGCTCATTAGCATTATCACCACCACACCTATGATGATGAGAAGTAGCACCGCGCCCAAGATGATAAATAGCATCATCTTGCTCCCGCCTTTTGCTCCTTCTTGCTGTCCGTTTTCTTCTTCTGTCATTGTTGCTCCTTTGCCTTTGGTTTAGCATAATTCTTTGGGTGCAAAGTATGTAAGCGAACTTTTTCCAAATCTCTTTATCCGCACTTGAGAGAAGCACCCCAAGCACTCTTTAAACGCGTATAAGCTACTATGCTCGATGATGATAAGCCCCAACGCCCTAGAGTGAATATGAGCGATAATATTAGCGCATTTTTCATAAATATCGGCATAATTTTGGCGCATAAAAAATGGCGGGTCTATATACAATATACTAGAATCTGTGAGGGTGGCAAGAAATGTGGGGAGATTTTGCAGGCTATCGCCCTGTATGATTTGGTAGTTTTGGGGATTTTGCTTTGGTGCGCTTTTGTCTATGTGTTTGCTTATAAGGGCGAGATTTTGTCTAAGGACTTCCAAAGCCTCTTTATTTTGCTCAAAAAATACTGCCTTTTTTGCGCCACGACTAAGTGCTTCTATCCCCATACTCCCACTCCCGCTAAATGCCTCTATGAAGTGCATACCGATGATATAGCTCCCCAAAGTATCAAAGCAAGATTCTTTCAAAATCGCTTTGCTTGGGCGGGCAGACTTTGGTGCATATAGCTTTAGCCCCTTGTGCTTGCCACCTATCACGCGCAGTGTCTTTTGCGTGCGCGGTGGCTTGCGTGTGTGTTGGGATTGCGTGCGACTTTTTGTGCTACTTTGCGTGCGCGGTGGCTTTGATTTTGGCGCACCCATAGATTTTGCTTTGCGTAGCGACTTTGATTCACGCATAGATTTTGACTGCTTTTGCTTGGATTTGGCTATTTGCGAGATTCTTTGTTTGCTTGGAGTATTTCATAGAGTTTTTGACGAAAGTCGTTTAGCGTTTCTTGGATAAGCGCGTCAATTTGAGCAAAAGTCTTGGCATCTTTTGGGCTAAGAGAGGCGATTTGCTTTCCTTTGCAATACCGCTCATAAAAAATCCGCAAATTTGCTTTGAGCGTCTCTGGGGTAAATGGCTTTTTGATATGTGCACCGCTAAAGTTCCCCACCAAGCACACAGGCTTCATATCGCACGCTTGGTAGTCTGATAGCACAAAATCACATTTTTCTAGCGAGGTTTGGTAGTCTTTTAGGTATGGTTCTAGGCTTTTTTGGAGTAGTTCGGATTCACACATTATGGCGATTTTCATTTGGCTTCCTTGTGGCTTACCTTTCATTATCTTTGCTATCAAGCGCGAAGTTTCTTAGTGCGTTTGCAAAGTGCTTAGTGCGTTTGTAGATTTTGATACGCTTATAGATTTTGCAAATCTCTTTGCAAACGCTTTTTGTAGCACATTTTGCAAAGCTATTTGTAAATGCTTTTTTGTAAAGCTAGCTTAGATTTGACATTATACGCTTTTATCTTAAATCACTTTAGAATCTTAAAATCCCAATTCTTTGCCATACTTAATTCATTGTCATATCTTTAAACACACAAACCCAAAGTATCTCAAATCATTCCTCATTGCGAGAATCGCGTAGTGATTCGTGGCAATCCATAATTGAATTTAAAGAGGATAAAACCATAAATCCTCCCTCCCTTAGCACAAGTGGGCATAATGTTATTTCCCCCTTCCCTTGCGAGCAAGCATAAACAAATCAGTTCCCCCTCCCTTGCGGAGGGGGCTAGGGGGTGGGTAGATACCACCTCCGCTTCTTAAGCAAAGCTAACAACTGCTAGCGACAAAAACCCAACTGCTAGCAATGCAAATGCCCCATTACCAACAAAGCAAACACAGCACTTCTGTCATTACTAAAGAAACTTCGGCTTCGCCTTGTTTTCTAAAGAAACTTCGGCTTCGCCTTGTTTTCTAAAGAAACTTCGGCTTCGCCTCGTTTTCTAAAGAAACTGCGCTACGCTTGTTTTGTGAGCGAGCGAAGCGAGCGTGGTAATCTACAAAAGTAAAGAAATGGATTGCTTCGTTGTGGCTAAAGCCACTGCCTCGCAATGACGGTGTGGTGGATTGCCACGAATCGCTACGCGATTCTCGCAATGACGCAAAGTCAGCACATAATACAAAATTAACGCTCAAAGACGAAAGACTTACCCACCCCCAAACCCCCTCGTGCTGCGGGAGGGGGCTTTAAGAAGTTTCCCCACAAGTCAAAGCATTTGCGATACTACAATCCCTCGTCATACTTAAGCGAAGCGAAGTATCTCAAACAAACTTCTTAAATTGTCATACTACAACTTTTTGTCATACTTAAGGGCGTAGCCCAAAGTATCCCAAGCAAATCCACGCACAAACAACCAAATCCACCATTACACAAATTCTCTACATTTGCACTAAAATTGTGCATATTGTGCTTACACTACCCCAAAATCTAGCAAAATCCTCCCAAAAAATTCGCCGTTTTTTTTTTTTTTTGGTTTTTTTGCATTTTTTTTGAAATTTTTTCTTTCATTTAAGAAACATTTAAGCTACATTTACTTATCATTTACTTTGATTTTTTCATTACGAACAAGTGTTCTTGCTACCCAAAATCCAAAACGCAAGAGTAAAACACGAAAGGAGATGCAAAATGAAAAAAGCAAAATTCAACGCGATTAACGCTATAAACGAGAGAGAGAGAGAGAGAGAGAGAGAGTAGCTCACGCTTAAGTGGAATCTCAATCAGTTCCCCCTCCACTTATGAGGGACAATCTGTAATTTCCCCCTCTATTGTAGGTGGCGATTCTACTTATTCCCCCTCCATTGCGAGAGACAACCTCACGAGTTCCCCCTCCCTTGCGGAGGGGGCTAGGGGGTGGGTAGATACCACCTCCACTTCTCAAGTAAAGTCAGCGACTGCTAGCGAAAAAGATACCCACCCCCAAACCCCCTCCGCAAGGGAGGGGGCTTTAAGAAAGCCATCCAAACCCAAACGCCTAGCACTATCTCTAGCTACTGCTAGCATTCTAGCTAGTGGTGCTCTAGACATCGCTGCAGCGGCTTGTCGCTGGAGTGAGGATTGGAGTAGAGGAGATGCCAACTCACACGGCGTAGGACGATATGAGAGAGTGGATTGCACAGGTAGCTCTAGCATACAAAGTGCTTTTCGGGGCTCAAACTACTACCGCGAAACAAGATACTATCTAAGTGGTAGCACAAATGAGAGAACCGTGAATTGGACTTTTACCTCATCAAATCGGTGGTGGAGAAATAATGAATTCGTCCAAGAAGTATACTTCAATGGCTTCAATGCACCAAACACTAACTTTACTTTTAACAATGGTAGCAATAGTGTCGGCAATGTCGGTCTCTCTGTCACAGGGTCAAACCTAGCAAGCATCAGCACTAGTGGTAACTTCAATAGAGGCGTGTCTGTCTCTAGCTCAAATATCGGTAGCCTAACTGTCGGAGGCACTGCTAGCCACCTTATCATCGGTGGTAGCTCCACTATCGAATCGCTTACCATCTCTGGGACTATCTCTGGAATTGCCCAAATCGGTGGTGGCTCACTAGTTGAACGACTATCTATCACAGGTAATGTATCTGGCAATCTATCTGTGGGAGAGAGAGGTGTGCTAAATAGCGGCTTTTTGACAGACTTTAGCGGAGCGATTGGAAAATT
This sequence comes from Helicobacter macacae MIT 99-5501, assembly GCF_000507845.1. NCBI lineage: Bacteria > Pseudomonadati > Campylobacterota > Epsilonproteobacteria > Campylobacterales > Helicobacteraceae > Helicobacter > Helicobacter macacae. The sequence continues at coordinate 645,908 of NZ_KI669454.1, forward strand.
TACCGCTGCTGGGAAGAACTTCATCGGTGTGCTAAGTGCAAACCTTACCATAGATGGCGATGCAAACACTTGGAATAATGGCTCAACTGCTGGACAGCACATACTAGGTGGTAATAACCAAATAGGACTTCCGCTATATGATAGCGATGGTAACATAAATGGTAATATCGTAATCAACGCTGGGGATAACATAGAGCCAAACCAAGTCTATCTATTTAAAAATGTCGTAAAAGATGCAGCAAATCAAACAAATCTCAATAAGGACCTAGACATTCGCTACTTCCGTCCGGGCACAGGGCTTACGCTAAATGAGGGCACAGACGCTAATGGCGAAAAAGGCTTTGTCGTATCAGCTGACATCGCTACTAGCTATGGAGCAAACCTTATGCGTGCTTTAGTGCTATCTAGCTTGCGCAGGACTGTCAATACCCAAAATATCTTAGATACGATGACAACTAAGACATTCCATAGCGATAGGTATTACAATCAAGAAGTAGAGCTAAGATTGCTTCAATACGATATGTCGCGACTAACAAATAGAAGCTCAAAGTTTTCTAAGCAAACGCGTAAAAACCAAGAGAAGCTAGACAAAGTGCGTGAAAAAATGGCAAAACTAACGCTCGAGCAATCTAAGGGGCAAAATCTAGATAAGGGCTATAACAACTTTGAAGTCATAGACCAACTAGATGCAATCTTTATCCCTTACACAGGTAGGAGAGATTGGAGATTTTTCGCTGTGCCTTATGCGACACATAGCTATGTGGATTTGGGAACTTCCCAAGCGCAAGAATATGCAGGCGGTGCGCTACTTGGTATACAGCGAAACCTACGCTCTTCTGGTATCATAGGTGCGTTTTTGGGCTATGAGTTTGTAAATACTGATACAGAACTAGCAGGTGGAGTAGATACTCGCATACAGACAAACTCACTCCAAGCAGGGCTAAACTACTTCAAAAGCTTCTCTATCACTTCTAAAGTGTGGGAAGCATTTATCAAAGGTAGTGTGCGTGCTGGGATAGATATGCCAAACTTCACGGCAAAAGCAGGTGCGTTTGAACTAAAGCTAGCAAACAATGCAAAAAATGTATCTATGCCTCTAGTGTATAATCTAGGTGCAGAGCTCAAAGGTGGGCTTACATTTTATCAGTTCAAACGCAATAGCTATGTAAGCCCTGAAGTAAGCCTAAGCTATGATATGATGGCTTCTACAAAGTCTATCATTACAAAGCCTATCGTAAATTTTGGGACAACTGCTACTTCATATCGTCCGCTAGGTGCTGATGAACGATATAGTGATGTCTATTGGCATCTGCCTCAACTAGGTGTGCATGTGCGCTATTATAAAATGTTTGGTAACAAATTCCGCACAAACCTAAAAGCAGGGATAAAGTATAATATGCTAAATAAGCAAAAAGCATATATCCAAATCGGTAACCTAAAAGATGCCTCTACTATCACGCTTCCTGCGGTGTATGGAAATCTAGGGTTTGATTTGATTTGGATGATAAAGAAAAACCACGAGCTTAGCTTTGGCTATGATGGACTTTTCTATGCTTCTAGCTTCGCAAAAGAGCGAAACAATCAAGGGCAAAATGTGAAGACAAATGATTGGTTTAATGGCGTAACCACCAATCTAAACTTCAAATACGCTTATTGGTTTGGCGGGACTGACTATGTAACTGATAAAGACGGCAACGCTGTCTCTCGCTCAATCGCAGAGGGCAAAAAGTCCAAAAAAGGCAAGAAGTCTTCTAAGTCTAAAAAGTCAAAGAAGTCTAAGAAAAAAGTCTACTATATCGATGGGTAATGGCATTGTGGATTGAGTAAGTGGGCTTGCAAAATAGCATAAGGACTTTTTGTAGGCAACACCAATAATTCCCCCTCCCTTGCAAGTAGGAATCTTAAGATTCCCCCCTCCCTTGCGAGTGCGGGCAAGCAAATTATTCCCCCCTCCCTCTGCGGAGGGGGACTAAGGGGGTGGGTTCTTTTAGATTCTTGCGTATTCGTCATTGCGAGAATCGCGTAGCGATTCGTGGCAATCCATTCTCTTTATTTTGTGGATTGCCACGCTCACTTCGCTCGCTCGCAAAACAAGCGTAGCGCAGTTTATTTAGAAAACAAAGCGAAGCCGAAGTTTCTTTAGTAATGACGGAAGTGTTTGCGTTTGCTTTGTTGGCAATGGAAATATTTGCATTGCTTGCAGTTGCCGACTTTACTTGAGAAGCGAAGGTAGTATCTACCCACCCCCAAACCCCCTCCGCAGAGGGAGGGGGCTTTAAGAGAGTCAAACACGGTTACTCTAAGGGAGGGGATTTTGAAATAGCAAACCAAATTAGTTTGTCATACTGACTAAAACATTTGTCATACTTAAGAGTGTAGCTCGAAGTGTCTAAAAAAACTCTGCTTGTCATACTGAGGCTTTAGCCGAAGTATCCAAAAATGCAAACGCAAATGTGCAAAATCCTTTGGATATTTTAGCTTCTTATAGAAACCTCAATATGACAATGAAAAATGAGTAGGCAAAATCTAGAGATATTTCGCTTATGCTCAATATGACAAAAAAATGAGCGACAAGGCAATATGACACAAGTCAAAAAGCCAACACAAAAGCAAGTGCTAGCAAAAAGCAAATGCAACAAAAAGCATTTTTACATTTCCTACAGCCATAGCAGTCTACTCCTCTCCAACTTTGTCAAATGAATAGACTTTGCTTTAAGCAAGCAAAACCTTAAGCCTAACGCCACATTCTCTCTCTCGTTGGTGCTAGGAATGAGATTTTGCGCTATGGTTGTGAGAAGTGTAAAAAATGTGAAGTAAGTGCAGTCTCTTTAGTAATCCACACAAAAAAGAAATGGATTGCTTCGATTTGACTTTGTCAAGTCTCGCAATGACGAATCTTTCCACGCTTTTGCTAACGCAAAAGATACCCACCCCCAAACCCCCTCCGCAGAGGGAGGGGGCTTTAAGAGTGGCAAACACTGTTACTCTAAGGGAGGGGGCTTTAAGAGTGGCAAACACTGTTACTCTAAGGGAGGGGGGTTTAAAATCGCAAGCACCATCCGCTAGAATTTTATCATTTGGGGAGTGGGTTTTTAAAGTCGCAAACCAAATCAGCTTGTCATACTTTGACTTCTTGGCAAACTTTAAGTATGGCAATATTTTGTTTGTGCTCAAGGTGGTTTATCTAAGTGGTTTTACAAATGGTTTTATGATAAGTGCAAAAATGGTTTTTTACGAAGCGTGATTGATTAAAGCGTTTTTAAGTAGATTTTGGCTAGAATTTGCCCGCTCCTTTTTAGACCTATGCAAGGTGGCTTCTAGGCAACGCTTCAGGGTGGAAACACAGCAGAGCACTTGGATTTTGCCTGTGCCGTAGGTATCTAAAGAGGGGTTTTGCTTTTGAAAATCTTATAAAATCCAAAAACTACTTTTTATAAACTCACACTAACTTACGCTGCATTTTTACCAAATAGAATCTTTATCGCGTTTGTTTTCTAAATAAACTTCACTTTGCGTATTGCTAAGGTTTGAGAAGTCAAACTTTTGGTGATACATTACTTTTTCCGTCATTGTGAGCGAGCAAAGCGAGCGTGGCAATCAAAAAAAAGAAATGGATTGCTTCGATTTGACTTTGTCAAGTCTTGCAATGATGAAAGAACCCACCCCCTTAATCCCCCTCCGCAAGGGAGGGAGAATCTTTGGATTGCCACTTGCAAGGGAGGGGGAATGGGATACTTCGCTTTGCTTAAGTATGACAAGAAAACTAAAAAACTAAACTCCTTTTAAAGCTAATTTTGGATTGCCACGCAAATGCTAACGCATTTGCTTGCAATGACAATGGAGTGGATTACTAAAGAAACTTCGCTACGCTTGTTTTACTAAAGAAACTTCGCTTCGCTTGTTTTACTAAAGAAACTTCGCTTCGCTTGTTTTACTAAAGAAACTTCGCTTCGCTTGTTTTGCCACGAATTTGCTACGCAAAACAAACGAGGTGAAGTTTCTTTAGTAAATTCTCACAATGACGAGGTGTGGCGGATTGCTTCGACTTGACTTTGTCAAGTCTCGCAATGACGAATAAAGGCGTGGCAATCTGCTTTCTATTTCCACGATTTTTGACTTCTTTTGTGGTTTTGCCATTTCGCATTATCTCTTACTACATTACTTCATTATCTCTTGCCACATTATCCTTGCTATTTTACTTCTTGCCACATTGCCTCTTGCCATTTCTTGCGACTTTCTCAAAAAGATTGCAAAAATACTACGAAAACACATTAGATATTTTTATGGTTTTTATTTTTTATGAGTGCATATTTCGGGGTGCATTTTGCCTTTAGATTTTGCTAGATTTTGTAGAATTTTGACAATATTTGTGGATAAAAGTTTTGGCAAAAAAACTTCATATTTTTTGCCAAAATGCGCATAAAGCTATTGATACAGCGATATTTCATAGATATATTCTATTTCCATTTATTCTACATAAATGCACACAAACTTTGCAAAATCTTAACAATTTTTTCGCAAAATTCCCAACTTTTTGATAAATTGTTATTGATTTATATTATAATTTCTCATCGCTTTTTTGAGAATGCCACTCTACATTTGTTTTTGGGGATATGCTAGATTTCACAAGCAAGTGATTTGTAGATTTTATGCCTAGATTCTAAGGTTTTGTGCGTGTTTTTGGGGCGAGATTTTATGTCTTAGATTCAAGTCTTGGAAAGGAGAGATTATGCGAGACGAGAGTATTATTGAGAGCTACACGGGCGTTACCAAAGAGCGCAAAAAAAGCAGAATGCCCGCCGTGCTAGACTTTTGGCAAAGTGCCACAGGGCTGTTTTTGGGGTTGTTTATGATTGCTCATTTGTTTTTTGTATCAAGCATACTTATCAGCAAAGAAGCAATGTTTACGATTACCAAAATGTTTGAGGGTAGCTTCATCTTTGGTGAGGCTGGCAAGCCCGAAATCGTGGCATTTATAGCGGCTATTGTGATTGTTGCGTTTGTGGCGCACGCGTTTTTGGCGATGAGGAAATTCCCCATAAACTACCGCCAATTCATCAAGCTAAAAACACACAAAAACTTGATGAGGCACGGCGATACGACATTGTGGGCGATACAGGCTTGCACAGGGTTTGCGATGTTTTTCCTTGCTATGCCACACCTTTTTGTCAATCTCACTCAACCTGAAAACATAGGACCACTTACTTCTTCATTCCGCTTCGTTCAGCAAAACTTTTGGCTACTTTACATTTTCCTACTTTTTGCAGTCGAGCTACACGGCTCTATCGGGCTATATCGCCTTTGTATCAAGTGGGGTTGGTTTGAGGGACTAGGACTAAAGACATTGCGCTCTATCAAGTGGGCTATGTCTGTGTTTTTTATCGTGCTTGGTATATGCTCTTTTGCCGCGTATGTCAAAATCGGGCTAGATTTAGACCCGCACAAAAGCATACACGATTATAGAGTGATAGATGAACAAACACAAGGAAAAGGAGAGTAGATGAAAGTAGTATATTCAGACGCGTTAATCATCGGTGGAGGCTTGGCAGGGCTTCGTGCAGCCGTAGCCGCAAGACAAAAAGGACTTAGCACGATTGTGCTTTCACTCGTGCCTGTGCGCCGTAGCCACTCTGCTGCTGCGCAAGGCGGTATGCAAGCAAGTCTAGGCAACTCAAAAATGAGCGATGGCGATAATGAGGACTTGCACTTTGCCGATACGGTAAAGGGAAGCGACTGGGGCTGTGACCAAGATGTCGCTAGAATGTTTGTAACCACTGCGCCAAAAGCTATTAGAGAGCTTGCCTCTTGGGGTGTGGCTTGGACTAGAATCCAAAAAGGCGATAGGACAGCGGTTATCAATGCGCAAAAAACCACGATTACCGAAGAGGACTTTAGGCACGGATATATCCACTCTCGCGATTTCGGTGGGACCAAAAAATGGCGCACTTGCTACACTTCTGATGCCACAGGGCATTCTATGCTATATGCTGTGGCAAACGAAGCCTATAAGCACGGCGCAGACATACAAGATAGAAAAGAAGCAATCGCACTTATCCACCAAGACGGCGTGTGCTATGGGGCTGTGGTAAGAGATTTGGAAAATGGCGAGCTAATCGCGTATGTGTCAAAAGGCACGCTTATCGCCACAGGTGGCTATGGCAGAATCTACAAAAACACTACCAATGCCGTAATATGTGAGGGTATAGGGCTTGCTATCGCGCTTGAAACAGGCATAGCAAAGCTAGGCAATATGGAAGCGGTGCAATTCCACCCAACTCCACTTTTCCCAAGCGGAATCTTGCTCACAGAGGGTTGTCGTGGAGATGGCGGGCTTTTGCGTGATGTCGATGGATATCGCTTTATGCCAGACTATGAGCCAGAGAAAAAGGAGCTTGCAAGCCGAGATGTCGTCTCCCGCAGAATGATTCAGCGAATCCGTGAGGGCAAGGGTGTAAAATCTCCTTATGGAGACCACTTGTGGCTTGATATTACGATTTTGGGTAGAGAGCATATTGAGCGAAACTTGCGCGATGTCCAAGAAATATGTGAAGTGTTTGCAGGGCTTGACCCCGCAGAGAAGTGGGCACCTGTCAAACCTATGCAGCACTACTCAATGGGTGGAATCCGCACCAACTACAAGGGCGAGACTTACCTAAAAGGGCTATTTGCTGCGGGCGAAGCGGCGTGCTGGGATATGCACGGGTTTAACCGACTTGGTGGTAACTCTGTAAGTGAAGCGGTGGTAGCAGGTATGATTATTGGGGATTATTTCGCACAACATTGTGTGGATTCTCAAGCAAATATCCATACTTCTGTGCTTGAAAAATTTGTCCAAAAAGAGCAGGCTTACCTAGAATCTCTTGTAAACAATAGCGGTAGCGAAAATGTCTATGCTATCAAAAACGCTATGAAAGAGATAATGGAAGAAGATGTGGGGATTTTCCGTGATGGCAAGGGGCTAGAAGACGCTGTGAAGCGACTAGAAGAGCTATATAAACGCGCTAAAAATATCGGCATCTCAAACAAAAAGCTCCACAACAACCCCGAGCTAGAAGACGCCTACCGCACACCAAAAATGCTAAAACTAGCACTTTGCGTGGCAAAAGGTGCGCTTGATAGGACAGAATCTCGTGGGGCACACACACGCGAAGACTATCCAAAACGCGATGATGAAAAGTGGCTAAAGCGCACACTCACAAGCTGGGAAGACCCAAGCCAAACAATGCCTACGGTAACTTACGAGGAGCTTGACATTATGAAAATGGAGATTGCGCCCGGATTCCGTGGATATGGAGCAAAGGGTATGATTATCGAAAATCCGCTCTCTGCAAAACGACAAGAGCAAATCGATAAAATCACTGCTGAAATCCAAGCTAAAGGTGGCGACAGATACGAGCTACAAGAAGCGTTAATGGAATTTAACTTGCAGCCAAAATACAAGGCTAGAAACCAACGACTAGGAGATAAGTAATGGAAAACAACAGCAAAAAAGGGAGAATCCTAACTATTCGTGCGCTAAAATTTGACCCAAAAAGCGCGGTATCTAAGCCACATTTTGCCGAGTATAAAATCGAAGAGACTGATTCTATGACGATTTTTATCGTGCTAAATATGATACGCGAAAATCAAGACCCTGATTTGAGCTTTGATTTCGTATGTCGTGCGGGGATTTGCGGAAGCTGCTCTATGATGATAAATGGACGCCCAAGACTTGCGTGTCGCACACTGACAAAGGACTTCCCTGATGGTGTGATTACGCTTATGCCATTGCCTGCGTTTAGACTTATCAAAGATTTGAGTGTCAATACAGGCGAGTGGTTTGCAGGTATGACAAAGCGCGTAGAAAGCTGGGTGCATACAAATGAGGAAGTGGATATTTCTAAGCTAGAAAAACCTATTGAGCCAAAAGAAGCTGATGAGGTGTTTGAGCTTGATAGATGTATAGAGTGCGGGTGCTGTATCGCTTCTTGCGCTACAAAGATAATGCGTGATGACTTCATCGGTGGTGCAGGTATGAATCGTATCGTGCGCTTTATGATAGATTCTCACGATAAGCGTAGCGATGAGGATTGGTATGAAATCGTGGGCGATGATGATGGAGTGTTTGGCTGTATGAGCCTAATCGCTTGCCACGACACTTGCCCTAAAAACTTGCCATTGCAAAGCAAAATCGCATATTTGCGCCGCAAAATGGTAAGCGTAGAGCAAGGCTCAAAGAAAGCAAACGCATAATGGCTTTTGTGGCTACCAAATCTGCCTAAAATCTTGCTAGAATCCGCTAGGCTTTGCTTTGTGATTTAAGAGTATCGTTTTTAAGCAAAGTCTAGCGATTTTGGTGGGTTTGGTGGGGTTTGGTTGGCTGGGTTTTGGCGTTTGTGCAGATTTTGCGCAAGTCGATAAACCGAAGTCGGCAAAGAAGTCGATAAAAATCTTTGATTCCACACTATAAGATTTTGGCTAAGATTTTGGTAAATCATTTTGATGATTTTTCATAAAATCTAATAAAGCTAGATTTTATGAAATTCTAAAAACTTCTCTAAAATTCCTGCCCAAATTTTTTGACATAAAAAACTTACTACAAAATTTTTGCAAAAATTTTCCTCCACTGCCACATTTCACAGCACTTATACTAAATCATCACTAATCACTTACAAGCAAAAATCACTAGTGCAAAACCTATATGTAGTTGTAGCTATATTTACTTTGTGGGTATATATTTCCTTGCAATCCATTACTAATAAGGAGAATTTATGCCTAAAATCTATTTAGCTTTTGTAATATTTGTAGCGATATTTTTTGGTGGTTGTGCAAGCTATTTTATCACGCCAAAGGGTGAAGTGGTGCTTGAAAAGGGCGTGCAGATTTTGCGCTCTGCAAAGCCTCTATCCAAAGTCCAAGCCGAGCTAGCACAAAAAGACTTGCAAGATAATGTCGTGGTGGTGCATATAAGTGCGGAGCTACTTGGTGGCAAGCCTTTGATTTTTGGCACGGAAGCTGTAAGCGCGAGATTTGAGGGCAAGCCCCTTAGGATTTACTCTTATGATAAATTGCGAAATAGTGAGCTTAATTTTATTGATATTTTGCAGTTTTATAATATCCCTACACCCACACCGAGCGTGCAACAAAACAATTTTTATAATATCTCGCCACTTTATTATTATGGCTATCAAGGATTTTTGTTTTATCCACCGATGATGAGTCCGTTTTTTAGTCAAAGTCCTAGCTCGATTGCTTATATGCAAGAGAAGCGCGGAGCTTTGAAAGTGTTTTTGATGAATTATTTGAGAGAATCTAGCCTAAAGCCAAATGCTAGGGCGCAAGGCGGGTTTGTCGCTATCGCCAAAAAGGGCATAAACAAAAATGGAATCCTAGAGCTAAAAGTCCAAATAGGCGATGAGGAGCATACATTTTATTTTCGCATAAAAAAGAGAAAGAATATTTAGCGTTTTTGTGTGAAAATTGTGCGAAAGGATGGGGTTTGATTTTTGGTGTAGCGATTAGTTTGCTTATTGTGCCGTTTTGTTGCATTGGCAAATGTGGAGTTGCCAAAAATCATAGAGCGTGGATTTTAAGAGGTGTGATTTTAGCGCAAAATAAATTTACGCTAAATTTTTTGCTTGGTATAAAATTTCCATAAGATTCTACAAGTTTGCAAACCTCCACAAGTTTTCCACAAATGCCTATAATATCCACAAATTTCCACAACCTCTATATAAGCCCATCCACAAGCAAAGTCTAAATTACTTAAGCCTAGTTAAGCGGTGTGCCATCTTCTAGGGTTGTGCCACTCATACTTTCATCTAGGACGGATTTTATGCTTCTAAGCCCTGTGGGCTGGGTAAAGATAAAAATCTCTACGCGATTGTTGTTTTGCTGATTTTGGGCTGTGGTATTGGGCGCGGTGGGGCTAGATGAGCCGTGTGCAGAGTAGGAGATATTGCTATGTGTCGCTCCGTTTTTAAATAGCCCCTCTGTTACCACCCTTGCGCGTGCTGCGGCTAAATCATAGTTATCTCTAAAAGGTGAGCCTTTTGGCAAAGGTTTATCATCTGTGTAGCCACGCACATCGATTTTGACTTCTTCTGGGAGTTTATTTAGCACTTCGGCGATTCTGCGCACAGATAGGGCATTTTCATTGTGAGCTATGTCGGCTTTGCCCTGCTCAAAGGGAAGCGATACAGGTAGCCTAAGCACGATTCCTTGCTCGATTTGCTCTAGCACACCACCTTCTTGGATTACCATTTGCATTTGTGATATAGAGCTTTGGCTAGCAAAAGAGGGCGAAGAGCCATCAGAAGTATGAGGCATTTTGCCCTCTGTGGATTCTCGCACTTGCCCTGGGTCTGGTGGACGCTGGATAAGTGGCTGAAATGTAACGCTAGGTCGTGGCACATTAAACACATTTATCATCGCATCACTCATCGCTTTGGCTTTGGATGCATCGGTGTTGGAAATCGCCCAAAGAGCGATAAATAGCGCAAGCAGTAGGGATAGAAAGTCCGCATAAGGAACAGCCCATTTCTCGCCTGCGGGGCATTCTTGTTGCTTTTGTTTTGCCATTTTTCGCCCTTTTTAGATTTGCTTTTTAGAATTTATTGCTCTCTAGATTTTGCTAGCTAATTATTCAAATTGAGATACTCTAGGCACGCCCGGTGGTAAGAATCCAAATAGTTTTGCTTCTAGGTTGCGCGGGTTTTCGCCATTTGCTATGCCAAGTATGCCCGCCATCATCATTTCTTTTTCTTTTATGATGTCCCCTGCGTTTGCTTTCATTTTGTTCCCCCAAGGTCCAAAAATCGCATACGCCGTCATAATCCCCGTAACCGTCGCTGTAAACGCCCCCGCAATACCCATAGCCATTGCCGTTGGGTCATCAAGTAGTTGCAGCGCAAGCATAAGCCCCAAAACCGCACCGACTAGCCCAAATGTCGGAGCGGACTCACCAGCTAGAAGCCAATAATGCGCTGCGGTGTGATAATAATGCTCCATTTGCTCAATTTTAATCTCTAAGTCCTCGTGGACAGATTTTGCTTCGCGTCCGTCAATAACCATATTTAGCCCCTCACGCAAGAAGTCATCTTCTATCCCTGCTGCGCGTCCCTCTAGAGATAGTATCCCATCGCGTCTTGCTGCGGAGGATAGCTCTGTGATTTCTTTTACCCTTGCAGATAAATCAACCTTTGGTGGCATAAAAATGATTTTAAACTCTTTGAAAGCAGCTTTGACAGCTGAAGCGTGAGTGGCTGCCATAGCAGCAAACATCGTTGTAGGGATAATGATGATACACGAGCTTAGATGCACGACGTGCAGAGGGTTTCCGCCCTCAAGTATATCTCCCACCGAGATTGAAGCCACCGCTAAAACTAAGCCTAGAACTGAGGTTAAATCCATTTTTTCTCTCTTGTGTTGGGGTAGTTGCTTGCGCTAGAGTTGAAGCTATTTCTAGCGATTCTAGCAAAAAGTATGCCAAAACATAGGGAAAATCAAGGAGTATTTAAGAAGTATTTTTAGCTGCTTGTGATGAATTTTGCACTTTATAAAGTGGCGCAAAAACTAGGGGAAAATCAAGGATTTGATAGAATTTAGTGCTTTAGATTTTTCTAGCGTTTTTTGATTTGGGGCTAGCTTTGGAGTGGGATTTGGGATAAAAATTTTGGGAGATAAATTTTAAGTCATTTTGGGAGTAAATTTTTAGCCAAATTTTTAAGGCGATTTTGGAATCAACTTAAAAATCAATTTGTCTAATCTTTTGTTTGTTTGATTTTTTCTAGCCATTCATTTAGTGTTTTTTCAAAGCCTTTTTGTGTGGACTCTACGAAATGCAAATCTTTGGTAAGATATTTTTGTGCCACCCATCCACCGAAGTTGTGAGGGTATTTGTAGGATTTGGCGTGTGGGAGAATATTTGGTGCTATTGGGAGGACTTCGCCATCGTGTATAGCTTTTATCGCTAAATCTATTGCGGTATAAGCGGTGTTGGACTTGGGACAGGAAGCGAGGAAAATCACGCATTGAGAGAGAATGATACGAGCTTCTGGATAGCCGATTTTGCCTACGGCTAGGAGGGTGGAGGTGGCTAGATTTAGCGCGTTTGGATTTGCATTGCCTATGTCCTCGCTAGCGAGTATGACAAGTCGCCTTGCGATAAATTCTGGGTTTTCGCCACCTGCTATTAGGCGAGCTAGGTAGTAGATGCTAGCATCTACATCGCTTCCGCGTATGGATTTTATGAGTGCGGATGCTAGATTGTAGTGTGTGTCATCTTCGCTTGCGCCGTCATTTAGGCTAAATGGTCGCAGTGATTTTGCGCTTTGAAGTGTGATATGTGGGCTTAGGGCTAGGACTTCAAGTAGGTTTAGCATAGCGCGTGCATCGCCTGCGCTACTTGAGATAAGATAGTCAAACGCTTCTTTTGTGATTGTCCTATCTATGTTGCCCTTAGGGCTAGAATCTGCATTAGAATCTTGGCTAGATTGTGTGTTATTTTGCGGTGGATTATTTTTGGGTGGGCTACTTTGGGATAGGCTATTTTGGGATTTTTCACTAAAATCTTGGCTAGAATCCTCGTTAGGGTTTTGGCTAGGGTTTTGACTAGATTTTGCAATGTCAAATCCCAAAACTCCCAATGCCTTTGTCAAAATCTGCTCTAGCTCAACATTTTTAAGTGGTTTAAACTCAAATAGCAAGCTGCGAGAGCGAATGGCATTTGTAAGTGTGTAGAAAGGATTTTGCGTGCTAGCCCCTAGCACAATAGCACTTTTCTCTTCCATTATCGGCAGGAGGGCTTCTTGCTGGGTTTTGGATAGTCTATGAACTTCATCAATAAATACTAGCGGGACAACAAGTGCATTTTCATAAGACTTTAGCTTGGTGCGGAGATTTTCTAGCTTGAAATTTGTCGCGTTAAACTCCAAAAAATCACTGCCTAGCTCGCTAGCGATGATTTTTGCTAAAGTTGTTTTGCCACTGCCCGGTGTCCCATAGAAAAAGCAGTGAGGGAGATTTCTAGCCTTTAGTGCTTCATATAGTGGCTTGCCATTGCCAAAGATATGGCTTTGCCCGACAAAATCGCTGATAGATTTTGGTCGCAGGGCAAGGGCTAGATTTTTCATCTCTTTTTAAGGCTCGTGCGTGGCTTTTGTGAGATTTAGCGATAAAAATCATTGATAATGATATATCGCTCATTTTGTGGATTTTCTCTAAAAGAGATATATTTATCGGGGAAATGCCCTCTTAGCTTTTTTAGTGCGATAAAGGCTAGAATCCCATCTAGTGGCTTAGTCTGGGCTCTGCCCTCTCGCTTGACTTCGTTTATGATTCCCACCAAATAAGCATCGATAGCGTCTTCTTGGTTTTGCAAAAATTGTGCAATTTCTAGACGGATATTGTATCCATAAGCAGGCTGAATCCAATTAAACAATAAGTAAGAAATCGCTTTGTAGCGATAGCCTCTCTCCCCGATAAGCAGTGCAGAATCCTCGCCGTCAATGTAGATAGATAGCGTTTGGTTGTCATAAAAGCCAACATTGACATTATCGATTTTATATGGCGTGTAGCTTAGCATTTCTTGGATAAGATTTTGGATTTCGCTAGCGACTTCCTCTTTGGTTTGGAATTTTTTTGTTTGCGTGGTGCTGGTGTTATCTGCGTTGTAGGACTCATCATAGTTTGCGTAGCTTTGATTTGTGTGGCTTTGTTTGCCACTCTCATAGTTTGGCTCGCTAGATTCTAGGCTTGCAGAAGCGACAAACTCCGAAGCGTCAAAAAAGCCTTGATTATTTTGGTTGGGATTAGTTTGGCTAGAATTTGCTTGGCTAGATTCTTTTATATTTTGATTGCTTTGTGGGCTTTGGCTTTGCTGATAGCTTGCTTCTTGGTGTTTTTGTGCGCTATCTAGCTGGGCAGATGAGTTTTTTAGGTTTGCGATGATGATAGCGTCCTTTTTGCCTATGCCTAGCACGCCTTTTGATTCGTATTGGACTACTTCATAGTCTAGCTCCGTTACAGAGCAGCCTAGCTCTAGGGCGGCTTTTGAGAGGGCTTCTTGTAGTGTGTTTGCAGTTACTTTTGTCATTTGGATTCTCCTTTTGGATTTTGTGGGGTGTGCTTGTGCTCTTTATGCTCTAAGATAGCTTTTTCTCGTTGTTTGTCGATGATTTTGTTTATAGCGATTTGCATAATGATTGCAAAGATATTATTAACCGTCCAATACAGCACAAGCCCTGCGGGGAATGTGATTAAAAATATTGTAAATATGACAGGTAGGAGCTTAAAGATTCTAGCTTGCATAGGGTCTAGGGTATTGGGCGTTAGGACTTGCTGAATATACATACTTATCCCCATCAAAATCGGCAGGATAAAATACGGGTCCATCACAGATAAATCGTGTATCCAAAAAATCCATTCGCTGTTTTTTAGCTCCACAGCATTGTATAGCACGCGATAAATCGCGAAAAACACTGGAATCTGCAAAAGCAGTGGCAGACAGCCACCTAGTGGGTTTGCCCCGTGCTTTTTGTATAGCTGCATAAGCTGGGCTTGCATTTTTTGCGGGTCGCCTTTGTATTGCTCTTGGATTTCTTTCATTTTGGGGGTTAAATCTTTTAGCTTTTGCATACTCATCACGCCTTTGTAGCTTAGAGGAAACAAAATAATCCTAACTACAAGCGTAACGCCGATAATCGCCCAACCCCAATTCCCTAGCAAACTATAAAGCCAATCAAGTAGCAAAAATACAGGTTTTGCAAAAAATGTGATAAGCCCATACTCTACGACATCAGTAAGAACGGGATAGATTTTGGCTAAGTCTCTATAATCCTTTGGTCCTACATAGCCATCTAAGGAGGTATTAGAGTCTAAAGTGATATATGGAATAGGGTTTTTGGTATCGCTCGTGCCAAGAACTTGCACGGACAAGCCATTTTCATCACGCGTAAAAAGTAGCGTAGTGAAATATCTATCAGAGGCAGAGACAAATGGGACTTGGCTGAAGTTTTCGCCTGCGACTTTGGCGTCTTTATCCTCTATTTTTTCGATTACGCCTTTTAGTCCGCCCTGCTTTAGCACCACTCCGTGGAAAGCATAGCCATCATCATCGGCTATGGGGCGAGAACCACTAGAGAGGAAATACACCTTTGGCTCGCTAAGGGCAATGTCTAGTTTGTATTTTAGCCCGTCTTCATCATATATAAATTCTATGGTTTTGGTAATAGTAAGTGTGGGTAGTTTTTGGGTTAGGGTTAGAATCTGATTTTGTGTAGAATCTAGCGAGATATTTTGGAGCGAAGCAGTGTAGGGGGTTTGTGTGGCTTGCGCATTTAGCGAAGCATCTAAAAAGCGCATTTCAAGTGGAAATACTGCATTTGGCGAGAGTAGTGGGAGCTTTTGGAGTGGTTGATTTGGCGAGCTAGCAAAACCAAGAAGCCGTCCTAAATGTGTGAAAATCCCCTCTTGCTTGGGTGCGATAAATTTTTTGTCTTTGAGATAGACTTGAGCGATTCTGCCTAAATCATCAATCTCTACTTCTACACCACTTGATACAATCGTAGAGATTATCTCGCGCTTGGTCGCAGGAGCTGTGGCTTGTGGAGAGGTTTGGGCGGTGTTTGTTTGATTTGGAGTTGGATTAGTGCTTGGTTGATTGGCTATGTTTGTTTGATTTGTCTGCACGCTACTTTGTGTTGTGCTTTGTGTGGTGGCACTTTGTGATTTTTGCTTTTGTGGGTCTTGGAAAAGCAGGCTATATACGATGATAAACACAAATGAAATAAGCACTGCAAGTAGCACTCTTGAATTCATATCATCTTTTCTCATTTTGGATTCTCCTTAATTAGTTTGGGATTATTATATATTTGGAAGTCTTTTTTTTGGCAATCATTTTTTGAAATAATGTGGAATCCGCTTTAGAATTTACTTTAGGGCTTGTTTTGGAATCTATTTGGGATTTTAGTGGGACAAGCCACACACAAATGCGTGGGAATTTTTTGCATTTTTTCGCATTTGTGATAGCACTGCGTGAAGCTGTGTTTTTTAGATTTGTAGAGATGATGGGATAGTCAAATCCACTATTGCAAAAAGGCTGGCAGCGCAAAATCCTCCACAAAGTAGCGATAAATGCACTAAAAGGAGTAGAATGCCTAAAGGACAAATATGCGTAATGTGAGCAAGTAGGGTAGAAGCGACAGCTACGAGGAAGCAAGGGGGAAATAATGATTTTATAAAATCTAAAGCCAAATTTTAGCGCGACATAAGAAAAAGATTTTGTGCTAAAGGGCGCTTTTAGGCTATGTGGGTATGTAAGCATTTGTGTAAAATCTAGTTTTGTATTATTTTTTATCATAGCTACTTTTAAACTCCCTTGTTTGTGCGTTTGATACTTGTTTGGATTATTTTGCGTGGCATTTTTGTGTTGTTTCTTGTGTGGTTTTTGTAGCCTTTTAGCTTTTCTAGTGCGAAACCAAGCGTCATCTCAAAGCTTAGTTTTAGCTCGCTAAAACTAAGCATATCTACCCCTGCTTTTGCTACAAAAATAATCCTAAATCCACGCTCAATTTCTCTAAAATCTTTTTGGTAATCCCTTAGTATTGCTTTGACTCGCCGTTTGATTTTGTTTCTAGTAACGGCATTGCCTATTTTTTTGCTGACACTTAAGCCGATTTTGGATTCTTGGTGCTCTATTTTGGATTGTGCGTTTTTTGACTCGCTAGATTTGCTAGGAAGCAAGTGGGGATTTTGTGGATTTGCTCGCTCTTTATACACATAGAGTGCAAATGACTTTCCATAGCGTAAAAATCCGTTTTTATACACGGTGTCAAACTCTTTTTTTGTTTTAAGTGTTTGCATTTTGTGCTTCTAAAATGAGTGATTAAACTTCTAGGATAATCTTGGCTAGTTTTTGGTGGTTTTGCGAGATTTGTTCTGCTTTGGCAACGAATCTGTGCTAAACCCACTCCAAACGCCAAAAGTTTTCACAAATCTTTGCAAGACTTTGGCAAGATTTTACAAGTTTGCGCCAAGATTTGACAAAATCCAAATCAATTAAAAAACTTGTAAAAAACTTCAAAAACCACGCGGTTTGCTACGCGGCAAGTTTGCTACACAGCAAGTCTCTTGCGTCCTTTTGCTCTTCTAGCGTTTATGACACGGCGTCCGTTTTTGGTTTTCATTCTCTCTCTAAAGCCGTGAGTGCGCTTTCTAGGGGTGTTGTGAGGCTGGTAGGTTCTTTTCATACTTCTGTCCTTTTTCCCGAGATTAAAAATTGGGAGCGATAAAATAAAACTGCGATTGTAGCAAACCTTATCTTATATAAACCTTGTGTTTGTGTTTTTTCCAACTTTTTAGCGTGAAGTTTTTGTGCCTATTTTTGCCAAAATCACCCAAAAATCCCCTAAAATCTGCTAATTTTTTCAAAGAAAACATAAATTTTGTGAAATTTTTGTGCTTATCATTGTGATTGCGTATCAACATTTATTGTGTATAATGTGGGCTGACTTGGATTTACTCTCAAAGCAAGTCAAATCTACATTTTGGTAAAGGAGTTATTATGTCGTATTCATCGCAAATCATCAAGGCATTGCAGGATAAAAATCCCGCGCAAAGTGAGTTTCATCAAGCTGTTAGCGAGGCACTAAGCTCGCTTCAACCATTGCTTGATAAAGAGCCAAAATATCAAAAACACAAGATTTTGGAGCGGCTTACTGTTCCAGAGCGTTCGCTTATCTTTCGTGTGCCGTGGGTAGATGACAAGGGCGAAGTGCAGATAAATTATGGCTACCGTGTAGAGTTTAATTCTGCTATTGGTCCATATAAGGGCGGGCTTAGATTTCACCCAAGCGTTACGCTTGGAATGCTGAAATTTCTAGGATTTGAGCAGGTGCTAAAAAATTCGCTAACTACGCTTGCTATGGGCGGAGGCAAAGGCGGAAGCGACTTTGACCCGCACGGCAAAAGCGATGGAGAGGTGATGAGGTTTTGCCAAAGTTTTATGAATGAGCTATTTCGACATATCGGGGCGCATACTGATGTCCCTGCGGGCGATATAGGCGTAGGCGGGAGAGAAATCGGCTATCTTTTTGGGCAATACAAAAAACTAGCAAATCGCTATGAGGGCGTCCTAACAGGCAAAGGGCTAAATTGGGGTGGAAGCCTTGTGCGTCCTGAAGCCACAGGCTATGGCTGTGTGTATTTCGCTGAGGAAATGCTAAAAGAGAGAGGCGAAAATCTAGAGGGCAAAATCTGCACCGTTTCAGGTGCTGGGAATGTCGCAACCTACACCATAGAAAAGCTATATCAAGTCGGTGCAAAGCCTGTAACTGCAAGCGATTCTAAAGGAATGATATACGACAAAGATGGGATTGATTTGGCTCTGCTAAAAGAGATAAAAGAAGTCAAAAGAGAATCCCTAGAATCCTACCAAAAAGCCAAAAAAACAGCTCAATACACTCCTGCAAATCGCTATGAGAGCGGGTGCAATGGTGTGTGGAGTATCCCTTGTTTTGCCGCATTTCCAAGTGCTACCCAAAACGAGCTAAGCGCGAAAGATGCCAAAATCTTGCTAGAAAATGGCTGCAAATGCGTAAGTGAGGGGGCAAATATGCCCTCCACAAATGAAGCGATTGACTTGTTTCTAAAAGCAAAGATAGCTTATGGACCGGGCAAAGCTGCAAATGCTGGTGGCGTGTCTGTGAGCGGGCTAGAAATGGCGCAAAATGCAAGTATGAATGCTTGGACTTTTGAAGAAGTAGATGGGCGTTTGCATCGCATTATGAGCGATATTTATCAAAACGCTTCAAACACTGCAAAAGAGTTTGGCGAACCTACCAATCTTGTAATGGGCGCAAATATCGCAGGATTTCGCAAGGTGGCAGATGCGATGATAGACCAAGGTGTGGTATAAAGCACAACGCGTAAAAAATGCACCAAGTTTTTATGCCAAAAACTCACGCCAAAATTGCGCTCTCATAGATTTTTGTATTTTTGGGCGTTTTGCTAAAAAGTGGCGTGAAATCACTCTAGTGCGAAATCTGCAAATGTGATTTTGGGATTTTGCGCTAGAGTGATGATTTTGGTGTGAAAATTTGGAGCGAGATTTTTGCGAGATTTTTGGCAAAGATTTTATGTAGAGGGAATTTTGCTTAAGTTTTTTGACTTTTGCAAATCACAAAGAGGAGCGTAAGCAATGGATATAAATGGCGAAATGACACAAAATCTATTTTTGATTTTTGGCTCTATGAGTGGGTTAGATTTTGCCAAATTTGTCATCGTAGGGCTTATAGCTGGCATTGCTGCGGGGAGTTTTGGGATTGGTGGGGGGATTATCATCGTGCCTACGATGATGTTTTTGGGGCTACCTATCACGCACGCGATAGGAATGTCAATAATGCAGATGATTTTTTCATCGATATTTGGCTCTTATATCAACTATAAAAAGCGCAATTTCGACTTAAAAGACGGCATATTTATCGGTATAGGCGGGCTTATTGGGGCTAGCTTTAGTGGGATTTTGCTAAGTGTGCTTAGTGATGTGGTGATAAACGCACTTTTTTTATCTCTAAATCTTGTAGCATTTTATCGTTTTGCGTTCAAAATCAAACCTCAAGTGAGTGCCACACCGCCAAATCTCACAACTTTGAAAAAGAATGTGATTTTGATATGTGCTGGTATGGTTACAGGGGTGTTTGCTATCTCGCTAGGTATCGGTGGGGGATTGCTTATTGCACCGATTTTGGCGTATTATCTAGGCTATGATTCTAAAAAAGTCGTGCCTTTGTCGCTATTTTTTGTGATATTTTCCTCTGTGTCTGGGACGGCTTCGCTCTATCGTGCGGGAGTGCTAAGCGCGGAAGCTATGCAAGGTGGGCTAAGTATCGGGCTAGCTTCGCTTGTGGGTGTGGCAGTGGGTATTTATCTAGTTAGCAAAGTCTCTAGTGCTTTTCATAGAAATGCACTTGTTGGTATTTATGTCTATGCGATTTGCTTGATGAGCTACAAACTTGGGGAGAAAATCTTTGCGTGATTTAGTGGTGGTTTTTGATAGATTTGGTGTGGATTTTTGTGTTTGTAATGTGCGAGAATTTTGCGCGCTAGAAAGTGTGTGGTGTCATAGAGAGATTAAAAGTCTTTTATACTTAAAAATTTTTGTTTTGTGAGGGGGTGCGATGAATTGCAGGATTTAGATTCTATGTGGTTTTAGACTTTACTTAAATTTTTTATTTGCCATCAAATCACTTTAGCGATTCAACCTTATCTTTTGCCATTTCTATGAAGCTATTTAGCGTTTTTCTATAATCTTTTTGCCAACCAGATTCTACTACAAATTTTTGATTCCCCCCCCCCCATACAAAGCGATATTGCGCCCTTTTGTCGGTAAATACTAGCGCGGGGATTTGCAAGATATTACACAAATGCACATTGCCCGTATCAATGCTTATTAGATAATCTAGGCTCAGCGACACACTCACCAGCGAAGCGATATTATCATCATTGATAAAAACTTTTAGATTTGGCAGATTTGATAAGTCATTATATTGCAAAGGATTATGCTTAAAATTTAGCAGGATAAACAAAAATCGCGGATAAATCCTAGCGAGATTTACCGCCAAATAATACCAATCCTTATGGTAAAAGTTAATCCCTAAAAATTCTATGTGGTTTGAAAATGCGTTGATGCCGATGACTTTTTTATATGGAAAATCCACGCTTTTAAAGAGATTTTCAACCAAGCGCGAATCTTTTGGCAAAAAATCTTTCATCTTTGCAAAGTCAATTTTATGGAAATTTTCATCATAATGCTTTGGATTTATCGCACGCGCAAGCGTTAGCACAATATCTGCCATATATTTTTTAGCGCGGAAATACGGAAATGGTGTGCTAAAAGCCCGTGAAGTAAAGCTCACAAAATGCGGGTGCGCGATGACTTTTTTGAAATTTAGCTTTTTAATCTCGCGGAAAAATTTGCCACTGCGATTATTTAGGATTAAAATGTCTGGATTCATTGCGCGAATGCGCTCAATGCTGACTTTATTTGGATTTATTATGTCATCAATAAAGCCCACTTGCCTTAAAAATCGCTCATCAATGCCTTCGTGATAAATAATTAGCTCATCATTTGGATACAAATTTTTTATCGCATACAACGCCTTAAAACAACACAAAAAGTCGCCAAATCCATTGCCTTGAAAGATAATCTTTGCCATTGTCGCTCCATTTTAAGTGATTCTAATTTGATTGAGTGTGGATTTCAAAATTTTACAAAAAAACATTGAATCGCTGTATAGATTCGTGCCTATTTTGCAAATCTTTAGCATAAATATATGTTTAAAGCAAGTCGTGTTAATTTTATGCCATTTTCTCCATACCATCTTTATTTTATTTCTTTAGTGAACTTTTAAGCGATTTGATTAGAATGTCAGTCATTTGCTCTTGGTGTTCTTGTGCTTTGCTAATTTTCTTATTTTCTGCATTGTCGTTATTTTTTAAATTTTTTAGACAGCACATTAGCACCAATTTTAAACTTTCGCTATTGCCCTCTTTGGCAATGTCAATTTCTTTTTTATCTAAGTTTTGTTTGCCTAATAACGAGTTTAGACTGCGACTTATCAGTGCCAAATTCCCAAAAGTATCCATTTCACTTTTATCATTTAGCCACCACTTTTTATCTGGCTCACTTTGTGGCTGAAAATGCTCAACAGAGCCTAGATTTCTAAAATAGAAATTCTTTCGTATTACGCTAAAATTTTTGTCTTTAATTTTTAAATTTTCCTCATTTTCAACGCCATTTTTCCACAAATAATACTCCAAGCGGTAGAACCAATAATGTGGTGTCCTTGTGCCATTATTTAGAAAATCCCAAGTTGGATTTTCTAAAGTTTTTGGTTGCAATCTTTGTGCTTGTCGTATCGCCTCATTTGTTTCATCTAGCAATTCGCTATCTTTGAATTGTGCAATGGCTAAATTTGTATCCAAATTTTCAAGGAATCTCACTAAGACTTTTTGCCGCTCATCGCATTCATCTTTTGAAAATTGTTTAGCAATTTTTTTAGCACCACATTTAAAGTTAGCAAAATCAAATTCGCAGTTTTTCATAAGCGATAAGTCCATTTCTAAACAAATTTGGTTATCTAAAAACTTCAAAAACGGCGTGAGCCAATGATGATAATTTTGCCTATCGCCTTGCCGTGATACTCGTAAATAGTTTTGAATCATTACCAAATCGTGCAAAACGCCACTTTGTAAGCTCCCCTTTTTACTATTTTCTGGTAGGCTATAATTGTCTTTAGATTCATTCAAACGCATAATTTTATAACTATCACCACCTTTTGCCACTACATCACTTTTAATTACAAAATAATCAAACAACACGCGATAATAAAGCATATCTATGATAAATTCTTTACAATTTTCTTTCGCTTGTCTATTTGTATCATTTTTAATATTAAATATAAAAT
Source organism: Helicobacter macacae MIT 99-5501 (assembly GCF_000507845.1). NCBI lineage: Bacteria > Pseudomonadati > Campylobacterota > Epsilonproteobacteria > Campylobacterales > Helicobacteraceae > Helicobacter > Helicobacter macacae. The sequence continues at coordinate 668,353 of NZ_KI669454.1, forward strand.
TGCCGTCAAGAATTACTTCTTTATTTTTACCCTTATTGGCTTGATTGTCCCACATAATTTCTAAAAGTCTATCTTTTGTGATAGTAATTTCTTTTGGAATTTCATTTTCGTTGCATTGCTTTACAACCCATAGTTTATAACAATGCAATAAAAATGCAGGAAAATCAACGATAGATTCGACTTTGTCTGGTGTTTCTTTATCTTTGTTTTCTTTTTCAAATATGTTTCTATCACTTGCGCTTTGGAAAATGTATTTATTCATATCACTACACAAATCCCAAATTTTGGCGTATTTTTGCCAATCTCCACCACCTTGCTGTATCACGCCAAGAATCCGCGCTTTTAGAATCTCGTGTTTTTCAAGCTGTTTGCCACGATTATTCATACGAACAAAGAAACGATTTAAGTCCGTTTTGGGTGCTAACTCTACAAATACAAAACAAATTTTTGTGTAAATAAAATTTGCAAAACAATTTAGTCGCTTAGAATCTATTTCTTTTTTATTATCATCTTTACTAAAATTCTCATTGAACCACGATTCTATACAACCAAAAGCATCGATAATCTTTTTATGAATGCCTTGCAAATCCTTTGAAATCTCTAATTTTTCCTCTTTATTATGTTTTTGAATCTTTTTGGCAAGGCTTTCTAATGCGTCTCTTTCTTTATCGCGTATAGGCATATTGATTCGCAATTTATCGTCTTGTGCGATAAAATTATCCCATTCACCACACTTTTTACTTGCAAGATAAAATCCTATAAACCAAAGCGTAGTAAGCCTTTGCTGTCCGTCTATAAGGATAAATTTATTGCTATCATCTTTATCTATACTTGTAGTGATATTGCCAATAAAGTATTGTTTGCTGGATTTTTGCGAATCCTCATTTGACTTATCACTTTGGCAATCGTCTGGTTTCCACGCCTTTTTCATATCATCAAGTAGTGTTTCAATCTCGTCTTTTCCCCATTCATAAAGCCTTTGATATGGTGGAATTTCAAAGAATGTATCCTTAATACCTACTATCATTTGTTTTTGTGCTTTATTTTGATTATTCATTGTTTGCTCCTTTATTTTTGAATTGGGTGTGGCGTAATGTCGTAACGCTCATATTCAGTTTTTTTATTATTGTCATTTTTGTCTTTTTTTTGCACCATTTTTAGATATTCCTCCGTAGCATTGGTTCTTTTATCGTTGCCACTCTCCTTGTCTTTTCTATTATCAATAAACTTCTTTAACTCACTCTCAAGTTCTTTTTCGTAGCTTGTAAAATAAATTAGCGATAAAAGTTTTTCCTCTTTAACATAATTTTTAATAGTAGCCTCACCAACCCTACTTGCCTCTACGCGCAGGCTAAATACCGCTCTTGCAATAAGCCGTAACATATAGTCTGCATTGCCATTTGGGAATTTATCAAAGTAAATCATCATAGCCATAATGTAAATCAAACGATTATATGCAAAACCTGTTTCATCAATACTTGCGATTTTATTTTCATAAAATTCTGTAAGCAGTAATTTTTCATAAAGCCTATTAAAATGTGCTAAAAACTCAAAGAAATCCGCCCCACCGATAAAATTTTGCAAGATACCAAAAGAATTGGTGCTAGGCTGTGATTTTGTTTGCAATGTTGCAGAAAATTCCTTGCAAAATTCATTATAAATATGGCTTTCTTGTGGGTTTGCAATAGTAGAATGCGTGGCATTAGCCAAACTACCCCTATCTCGTAGCCAAATCCTAGCTGGAGCTAATATGTCATTAAATAATATTTTTATGGGTAGATTTTTGTCATCGCTATCTTTAGACACCAAAGATTCAAAATCTTTTGCATAAAATTTTATCAAATCCTTGCAATTTTGAGATTCTAGCATTCTTAAATGAAATGCCTTTATCAAATCATAGCCTTCAAGTCTTTTGCCCTTTGCGTTTGCACTATCAAAGAATATAAAAGCATCATCAAGGCTATTTGTAAAAACGCAGACAAATTCTATATTTGTTTTAAGATACTTTATAAATTCATCTTTATTTCGATTGCTGAACCAAGCATTGATTGTTTCTTGCGCCTTACCTTTGGTATCACTCTCACTAGGAAATATTACATTATCATTTGTTTTATCCAACAATCCACCTCCCAAAACCAAATCCAAAGTCGTAAGCCTTTGCTGTCCATCGACTATGTTGAATTTAACTTGTTTTTTCTTTTGCGGTTCGTCATCATTTTCTTTAGCTTCATTGTCATTTTGCTTCGCTTCATAAATTTCAATGTGGATAATCAAACTACCCAAAAGATACTTTTTGCCCTCTTTCCTTTGCTCATCTATATCTTCGAGCATAATTTTTACCATTTCCTCGCTCCACACATAGGCGCGTTGATAAAATGGGATTACTAGCTTATATTTTTTATCATTGAAATATTTTGCCACTTCCTTGCAATGCGTCAATTTATCCTCATTGCCTACACTATTCTTTACTTCACCACTCATCAACTCACCCAGCGTTAAAACGCAAGTCTCTATCATTGTTTCCGTTGAACTTGTTTCACTCATTTTTACCCCTTTAAATTCTAGAATTTAAACGCATTTTACAAAAAAAAAAAAAAACAATTTCAATAGTTTTTGCTCTATTTTTAGATTTTTTTTATAAGAATTTTGCCCTAAATTTTTAGGGGCGATAAAAGTTGGGTAAAAAATGAAAAAAATCTATGCTTGACTTTATTTGGATTTTTTAGTGAAGTGCTTCATCATTGCTATTGTTTGCTTGAGGGTTTGCAGAGATTGTAGCGTTTGCGCCGATTGCAGAGGTTCTAAAGTTTGCAGGGATTCCAACGATTGCAAGCTAGCACACGCATTGCCTAGATTTTTGCATAGATTATCGTATTTGGCTTGCAAGTCGCTAAGTATGGATTCAAACTCGGCTTGCTTTAGGTTTTGCCCAAATTTTGCTTTCACACTTATGTGTTCAATCTCTATAAACCCCACAAACACACCCCTTTCACTCCCTGCAAACGCCTTTTTGCTAAAGCTAAAATTGCTACTTTGTGGCTCGTATTTAGCCACAAGCGCGCTTAAAATCTCTCTTTTGCTCGCACTATCCTCCACCACGCGAAACTGCCCCGCAATCATCACGCAAAAGAAAAACTGCGTGGGAATCATCGCTCCACCCAAAAACTCCGAGCCAATGTAAGCATAAGGCTTTGTCGCGCTAAAGCAAACTTTGGGGTTTTGCGCTAATAAGGCAAATTTGCGCCCTGCCTTTGCGCCGTGAATGCCTATCGCACCTTTTTGTGCGCTGCAAGAGGGTGTGGGGCAAAGAGTGTTATGTGTAGAAGTGTCGTGTGTTTGAGCGTGGTTTGTCGTGCTATCTTGGCTAGGGGGAAGCGGTGGAAAGTAGCAAAAACTAAGCGGAAGTGCGTAGGGAAGCGGTGTGTCAGGGATACTCATCACGCCATATTGTATCTCATCTAGGTGAGAAGTGATAAGCCCCAAATCATCGCATACAAATTCAGCCCTACGCATTGCCCTCTCCTTAAGAAGTTTGCCCCTTAAAATCTACACCTAAAGGGGATTTTACCTCTAAAGGCTTGCCACTAAAACCATAGAGGTTCATAGAAGTTTTTAAGAGGTTTTTGGCATTATAGCCCAATTACACCAACGCGCACTTGGTTTAGCTTGGGATTTTGGGCTATGTCTATCATCGCGCTTGCATAGTCTGCGTAAGAGCCTTTGGATTGCCCTTTAGCATTTACCTCAAACTCCTCGCCGATGATTTTGTATTTGCCACTTTTGGGTGCGTCTGGCACAAACTCCGCAGGTGGGCTTACATACACCCAATTTAGCCCCTTTTGGGTGCGCAAAAACTCCAAAAGCTCGCCGTGTGCGTTTGCCACGCCTTTGTAGGCTTCTGGGAAGCTAGGCGTATCCATTAGCCTTGTGGTGTGGCTTTTGTCCATATACAAGCCTCCTGCACCGCCCACGACTAGCAATCGCGCCTTATTGCCTTGCAAGATTTTCGCCAAATACTCGCCGTGCTTTTTATACAGGCTAAAGTCTTTCCACTCGCCAAAGGCATCGATGATGACATCAAAGCCTTGTAAATCCGCGCTTGTGAGTGCGAAAATGTCTTTTTGCACTACTTTTGCTCCCTTTTGCTCCAAATCTTTTGCCTTGCTCGCATTGCGCACAAACGCACTCACACTATGTCCGCGACTTAGTGCTTCTAGCGTGATAAGTCGCCCTGCTTTACCTGTGGCTGCCAAAACTGCAATATTCATTTTCGCTCCTTTTTTTGCTATATTTTTGCCAAAAGCACTACTGCTTAAAACCGCCAATCCTACGCCCAAAATCGAAGCCTTTAAAAAAGCTCGTCTATTGTTGTTTCTCATATTTTTCTCCTTTTTTTGAATCGTTTCTATTCGCCCATAATGCCGTCATTTTGCGTCCATTGCGTAAGGCTATTTTCCTTTACCTGCATACACAAAAAGCGCAAATCCGTTTTCGCCGACATTTTACGCATAACGCTAGGTGCGACACGCAACGCGTCATTTGCCTTAAGCGCGACTTTTTGCCCATCTAGCTCCATTTCGCCATCACCTTGCAAAATAATATAAACTTCCTCATTTTGCTTGTGCGCGTGGTAAAATGGCACAGCAGCACCCGCTGGGAGCGCGTTGTATGAGATTTCACAGCCACTTAAGCCCATTGCTTCCTTAAACTCCGTGCGTGGCTCAGCACCAAATGAGATTTTACTAAACTTTGACATTTCTGCCTCCTTTGATTTTTGGTATTTAGATTCGCCAAAAGGATTTCGCTTTTAGCGTGAGGGAATTATAATGAAGTAATATCATAAAATCAAGTAGGGATATTTTTATAATATAATATCATTTTTAGGACTATTGCGTAAAATAGGCTAAAATTTAAGCAAAGATTTTTTGAAATTTTGCTAGAATGTGTCGTTTAAATTTTAAAAAAGGAGTAAAAAATGGGCGCGAAAATGTATAGCGAGGAGTTTTTCTCTCCCTGCCCTGTGGAAACCACACTGAATCTCATCGGTAATAAATGGAAGCTCATCATCGTGCGGGATTTACTCACGGGCAAAAAGCGATTTGGCGAGCTAAAAAAGTCCATAAGCGCGAGCAAAAATCAAAGCATAAGCCAAAATGTGCTCACCCAAAATCTGCGCGAGCTAGAGGGTGCTGGAATCATCAAGCGCAAGGTGTATGCGGAAGTCCCGCCCAAAGTGGAATACTCGCTAACCGAGCTAGGGCAATCGCTTGATGCGATTTTGCTAAGTCTGCAAACTTGGGGAATGACATATCAAAGCAACCTTAAAAAAATCGGGTAGAAATCCGCAACAGAAACACGCAGTGGAGAATCTAATAAGCTAGCGCGGGGGAATGCAGGGGGGAAATCTAGTTCAGAGAGAATTTAGTGACGGGAAAAAATTTGGTGGCAGAAATCTAGCGCGGGATAATCTAGCGAAAAAAAAGCAGTGTGGAAAATAGGGCAGTGAAAGTCGGGCGAAAAATCAGGGCAAAAAAGTGGGTGAAAAATTAGGTAGGTTTTGACAAGGTGTCTAGCAAGCTAGATTTTGATAAGCTATTTTAGTGAGTTTTTTAGTAAAATTATTTCCACATTTTTTTTGGACAAAAATTTTTGTAGAAAAACGATAGAATCGTAAAATTGCCTAAAAAAAACAAAACAACAACTAAGAGGAATAATATGGAATTTTGGAGTGTATTTTTGGTGGCGTGTGCGCTTAGTGCAGATGCCTTTGCTGTTAGCCTTTGCAAAGGATTTAGCCTAAAAAAAATAGAGCCAAAGCATTATGCGATTGTGGCGGCGTATTTTGGTGGATTTCAGGGGGCTATGCCCTTGCTTGGATATGCGCTTGGATTTTCTTTTAGTGCGTTTATCGCTAAGTTTGACCATTGGATTGCGTTTGGTTTGCTCTCTTTTATCGGGCTAAAGATGATAAAAGAATCCTTTGGGGAGCATTCTTGTGGTGTGGAGGGAGCGGATTTTGGCTATAAGATTATGCTTCCTTTGGCTATCGCTACGAGCATAGACGCGCTAGCAGTGGGAGTAAGCCTAGCTGTGCTAGAAACGCATATTTTTGCAAATGCGCTTTGTATCGGCGTGGTGAGCGCGGCTTTTTCTATCCTTGCGCTAAAAGTGGGCAATCGCTTTGGCTTGCGCTTTGCAAACAAAGCCGAGCTTTTGGGCGGTGCTATACTTGTGCTTATCGGCACAAAAATTCTAGTAGAGCATTTAATCGAGGGGATTTAAAGCATTGATTTTGCTATAATTGCGCTTTTTTAGTTTCGTTTAAGGCTTATATATTATGAAAAAAAATCACAAAAAAGATTTTGATATTATTGTCGTGGGTGGCGGACACGCAGGGCTAGAAGCTGCCTGTATAGCTGCCAAGATGGGCGCAAAAGTGCATTTGCTAACGATATTAGTGGAAAATATTGCCCTTGCAAGCTGCAATCCCGCTATCGGCGGGCTTGGCAAGGGGCATTTAGTCAAAGAAATAGACGCGCTAGGCGGGGTTATGGGGCGTATAAGTGATAAATGCGGAATCCAATACCGCACGCTAAATGCTTCAAAAGGTCCAGCTGTGCGAGGCACGCGAGCTCAAATCGATATGGACGCTTATAGAATCTATGCGCGAAATCTAGCTCTAAACACTCCAAATCTCACTATCTCACAAGAAATGGCGTGTGAGATTTTGCTACAATCAGATGGGCTTCCTAGCAAATCTAGCACAAAGGCTAGTGTAAAATCAACTAGCACAAAATCTAAAAAACCACACGATTTGGCACAAGAATCTATAAAACCCAAAGCCATAGGCATTCGCACCAATATCGGTAAATCCTACTATGCTGATAAAATCATCATCACCACAGGCACATTTTTGCGCGGGCTTGTCCATATCGGGGAAAATCAAATCATAAATGGGCGATTTGGCGAGAGTGCTAGCAATGAGCTAAGCCAAAGCCTAAAAAACATAGGGCTAAAGCTAGGACGACTAAAAACAGGCACTTGCCCGCGCATAGATGGGCGAAGCATAGATTTTGCCTCCCTAGAGCGACACATAGGCGATGAGAATCCACCGCACTTTAGCTACCACACAAGTGTGTCTTTGGAAAAATCCGCTAGCGATTTTGCACCACAGGATTTGCCTTGCTTTGTAACCTATACAAATCAAAACACGCATAAAATCATTAGAGAAAATTTCCACCGTGCACCACTTTTCACGGGGCAAATCGAGGGTGTGGGTCCAAGATATTGCCCAAGCATCGAGGATAAAATCAATCGCTTTGCTGATAAAGAGCGACATCAATTATTTCTAGAGCCACAGACAAAAGATTGCGTAGAATACTACATAAATGGGCTTACTACTTCGCTACCTGTGGATGTGCAAGAGGAAGTCATTCACAGCATAAAGGGGCTAGAAAACGCACGCATAACGCGCTATGGATATGCCATAGAATATGACTATGTCGAGCCAACACAGCTAAAGCACACGCTTGAGTGCAAAGAGGTGGATTGCTTGTATCTAGCGGGGCAGATAAATGGGACTACGGGCTATGAGGAAGCGGGGGCATTGGGGCTTATGGCGGGGATAAATGCGGCGTTGAGCCTAAAGTCGAATTTACCAAAAAAAGAAGAAATTTTAGAGAATCATTACGCCAAAAAATGCGCAAAATCTAGCGAGGTAGATTCTACACTTGATAAGTTAGTCTTTCGCCGTGATGAAAGCTATATCGGTGTGATGATTGATGATTTGGTAACTAAAGGCACAAAAGAGCCTTATCGGCTTTTTACCTCGCGTGCGGAGTATCGCTTGCTTTTGCGCGAGGATAATGCGATATATCGCTTGCTAGAATATGCCAATGCACTAGGCACGATTTCGCCTAGTGATTATGCGATTTTCGCACAAGAGAAGCGTGATATTGCTAGTGCTATGGAATATCTAGAAACTGTCTCTATCACGCCTGCTAAGCGTGTGCAGGAGTTTTTGGCTAGCATAAATCAACCTGTGCTAAATGATAAAACCGCGCTTGTGCATATCATAGGGCGAGGTGAGTTTGGGCAAAATCTTTTGCAAAATGATTTTAGTGATTTTTTTGCGCTAGAGGAGTTTTTGGAAAAAGAAGCTTTGGCTAAAGACTCTAGCTTGCGAGTAGCACAGCAAGTGGGACAAAATCTCACACAAGATATTTCGCAAAATATTCCCCAAAATCTTGCTTCAAATTCTGTCAAAGATTTGACTAGCAAGGCAGACAAAAAAGAAAATCCACAAAATTTATTGCCACCGAAATTTCACACTATGTCAAAGCGGACACTAAGCCAAATCCAAATTTTGTGTAAATATCACAACTACATACAAAAGCAACTAAGCGATGTGGCAAATATGAATGAAATGCTAAAGCTAAAGATTCCGCAGGATTTTGAGTATAGGGGGATTTCTGGGCTTTCACTTGAAGTGGTAGAAAAACTTAGCCTTGCAAAGCCAGCTACGCTTTTTGAAGCGAGCAAAATCAGTGGGATTACCCCTGCTAGCTTAGATGTGCTTCATCTATATATTCATCTGCGCTCTTAAAGGAATTTAGTAGCTAGAATCTAATATGCCAAAATCTAAACACTAAGGAAAAAAATGCCACCAAAAAATCAAAGTGATTGCAAAAATATTCCACAAAAATCTTGTCAAAAGGATTTTCAACAATCTTGCATAGAGCTTTTGTGCGAGCTGATAAAGAAACCAAGCATAACCCCACAAGAATGCGGAATCTACCAAATCATAGAATCCAAACTTGACGAAGTGGGAGGGTTTAGATTTTTGCGCTTTGATAAGGGCGGGGTAAAAAATCTTTTTGCTTATAAGGTTTTGGAAAAAAAATCTAGCGCAAAATCTAGTGGGGATTTGAGCGCGGATTCAAATATAAACTTAAGCGCAAAATCAAGCACAATCTCAAGTGATAGCATAAGGCATTTTTGTTTTATGGGGCATATTGATGTCGTGCCTGCAGGGGGGAATTGGAGTGTTGAGCCATTTGGTGCGGCAGTGAGAGAGGGCAAAATCTATGGTAGAGGCGCACAAGATATGAAAGCTGGGGTTGCTGCATTTGTGAGTGCGGTGGTGGATTTTGCAAGAGAGATAGAAGCAAGCAAAATAAAAGCAAGAGGGGTAGGGGAGGCAAGCAAAGCAATGGAAGCAAGCGAGGCAAAATCTCAAAATGACTTGCCTATCCTCTCAATACTTCTAACTAGTGATGAAGAGGGTGAGGGCATATATGGCACTAGATATGCCCTAAGTGAGCTACAAAAGCTAGATTTGCTCCCCACCCACGCTATTGTCGCAGAGCCCACTTGTGATGAGGAGTTTGGCGATATGATAAAGGTGGGGCGGAGAGGCTCGATAAATGGTTCACTCAAAATCATAGGCAAGCAAGGACACGCAGCCTATCCGCAAAAATGCCTAAACCCTATCGAAGCACTAAGCGTGGCACTGCCGCTAATAGCTGGCGTGAAGCTAGATGAGGGCAATGAGTATTTTTCCCCATCTACGCTTGTAGCAACGGATATAAGAGGTGGGCTTGAAGTTTGCAATGTAACGCCAAGTGATGTTACTTTGCGATTTAATCTGCGAAATTCTACGCTTTTTGGATTGGGCGATTTGGAGGTGCATTTTGGGCGTATTGTGGAGATGATTGAGCACAAAGTAGAGGGTGTGAAATGTGAGCTAACTCTATCCCAAAGCTCAAAGCCGTTTTTAAGCAATGCTAATAGCACTCTTATAAAATCTCTAGCAAAAAGTGTGGAGAAAATCACGCATATAACGCCCACTCTTGGCACAGGTGGTGGGACAAGCGATGCGAGATTTGCCAAAGAGTTTGGTATAGAAGTGGCGGAATTTGGCGTGAAAAATGACAAAATCCACAGCGTAGATGAATGCGTAGAGATAGCCCAAGTAGTGGGACTTTATGAAGTGTTTTTGGATTTTCTAAAAAATGAGATAGCGTAGATAAAATCTTTTGTCAAAAAATATGTTTTTGGATTTTTATTTTACTGCAGTGCTAGTGTAAATTATGAAAAACATAATCATTTCATAAATTTAATCATTTTTATATGCTTTCTGCATATTTTTAATTATTTTTACACATTTTTGTATAAAATCGTAACATATTTGTATTTTTTACAAAAGTTAAAATATATTTTACTTGACAAATTATTTTTTCTCTTTTACAATTTACTTGCTACCCCAAAAAGAATTGATAAATAATTGACAGATTATTAAATCTTTTCTTTAAAAATTTTTAAGAGGTGGCAATATTACTTCATTGAAAGGAGGCGCGAAATGAATAAAATCATTTCAATCCTAGCTTTAAGTGCCTTTGTAGGCATTAGTGGTTTATCAGCTGGCGTTGATTCTAGCCAATCCAAAGCAGTGCAAACGCTATCTAAAGCAGATAGTGAGTTTCTATTTGGTGCAAATGCTAAGAATCTAAATGTAGAAATTCTATCTCAAAAAGAGCTAGATGAAACAAGAGCCGAGTTTTGGCCTTTGTTTTTATACGGACTTAGCATAGGCTATATGGGTGTAGCAAATGCTCCAGGACCAAATGGTCCTACTTATAGTCATCCTGCACAAGTTTTTTGGAAATAGATGACTAATAATATCCAAAACATAGAAATGTTGCATTTTTTGGAAGCATTTGTGTATCAAACCACATATTTCCTGCTGTTTGTGCAGCCACTATGTTTTGGGCTTTTGTTTGGGAAATACACAAAATTGCGTGATATTTTTTTGTGTTTGTGCTTGATTTTTGCACAACTTTTTCTTATTGATTTTGATTATTCTCGCTTGAGTGTTCCTACATTAAGTGCCTTGAATTATATCTGCTTTGCACTATCTTTAGGTGGTTTTGGCTATATGATGAGATTATTATACATTGTTACAAAGGCAAGGAATGTGGCAAAAAATAACACAAAATGTTCTGTGGAATATTATCCAAAGTATTTTACAAAAGATTTTATGGGTATAGTCATTATTTTTGCGTTACTGTTCGTGGTAGTGGTAGCAAAAATGGTGTATGATTTTGTTTAAAAATTAAGAATCTAAAGAAAGATGATAAGTTATAAAAAATAGAAATACTTAAAAACTTAATCATTTTTATATTTTCTGCATATTTTTGTATAAAATCGTAACATATTTGGATTTTTTATAAAGATTAAAATATATTTTGCTTGATAAATTATTTTTTATTCACTTATAATTTACTTGCCACCCCAAAAAGAATTGATAAAGAATTGACAGATTATTAAATCTTTTCTTTAGAAAATTCTTTTAAGAGGTGGCAAAATATTACTTCATTAAAAGGAGGTGCGAAATGAAGCAAATCATTTCAATCTTAGAGCCTTGTTCTTTTGTGGGTATATCTGTGTCAAGTGTGCAAACTCCGCAAGCCACACTTACTACCCCTGCACCTAGTGTGCAAAAAATCCACACTCACAAAGGCAGTGGACTCTCCGTTGTAGCTGGAGGCATTGTATTTGGTGGGCTTGGTAGCAAGATTGGTATTCGTTAGTGTAATTTTTGTCAATCAGGCAATATTATGAAGCGATTATCAAAAGTCTTTCTTTTTTACTTTTTTGGTATGTTTTTTAGCCATTTGATAATCACTTATGTGATTTCTCATATACCCGCTTGGGGATATGCTACCTTACAACAAGGGAAAATCATAGAATGGCTAACTTCAGCTTTTGTTGTGGCATTTTTTTGGGCGATTAGTATGTGTGCTTTTTTGCTTTTTAGACGCAAAAGACATTAGCAAAATATCCACATACCAAAAAAGTTTTTATGTATTTATGCAAGCTAAGCAAGGGATAAAATCCTTGCTTAGCAAAAAATATTTTAAATCATAAAATAGATGGTAGAATCTCTTAAAAAAGTGCTAAGAGAAATGTTTTTCTTACATTTGAGGGCACGATAGTTTATAAATGAGTAAGGCTTTCAAAATGAAATTATGTAAAATCTGCATATATTGGTTTTTGCTAATGTTTGTTGGGTTTTTGATTCCGCCATATATTTTTCCTTATGTCCCCATTGAGTTTTTTGCAGAATGGGGCTTAGAGTGGCAACAATCGGCATTTGCAAGGGCTTTTAGCGTAGGGGTTATGAGTGCGCTCGGGGCAGGTGCTTGGCATTATTTGAAAAAAGATTAAAGGATAGTTTTGCAATGAAAGGTTATGTTGTCCGCTTTGTTTATATGTTTTTGTTTTTCCTGCTTGTGCCAAATCTGCTTGCCTTTGTCCCATTTTTTGATAGATTTTTTTCTGCGAAATTTAGCTCATTTGGGATAGATTTTGTTTTGACAGTTATTGGGGCTTTTATTATGGGGTTGGGCTTTGCGTTTTTTGGTAAATCAAAAAATGATAAGGCTAACACATAGGCTAAGCAAAAATAGCAAAATGTATTTACCAAAAAGCAGATGACTTTTTGAAGCAAAAACTCGTTAGTTTTATATGCTTAGTTTTTAGCGTGCTTAGATTTTGTGCTATTTGAGTTTATCTAGCGTGCTAGATTTTGCACGCTAGACAGGTGTTTTACTCGTGAGTATAGATTTCTTAAAAATGGTGCAAAATCTATAATATTTCGCTTATAATCATCACAGCTTTGCCACTAAAAGAATCTCTTTGTAATGTGAATCTAGCCGTGATTTCATCGCCTTTTTGTAGTTCTTTCTCACAGAAAAAATACATTGCTTTTAGGTGAATATTTTGCGCTAGATTTTGATTGGTGTCCTGCTTGGAATCTTGCCTAGAAATTTGCGCCAAATCTTGCTTAGCATCTTTTATAAAATCCTGCTTGGTATTAAAATCTTGCGGGCAATTTAGGGGACTAACATAATCTAGTGGGCTAAAAATGATTTTTCTATGCACTTCTTTGATAATATCTACGCTTTCTACGCGCAAAGTAGCTTCAAAAATAGGCTTTGGATTGCCCTGCCCATAGGGCTCAAACTCTTCTAATATATGTAGCAACTCCTCATCAATATCTCTAGAATCTATTTTTAGCAAAAACTCATCGCACAAATTTTCATCATTTTTTGCATAGTCTATATTCACGCTTGCCAAATACTTGCAAAACTCCTCATATTTCTCCTCATCTAGCTGCACTCCTGCCGCGCTTTTGTGTCCGCCAAACTCTCCTAAAATTTCTTTTCCTCCATTTAGCAAATCTATGATATTCACACCGACAATCCCGCGCACCGAGCCTTTTAAAATGTTTTTTTGGTTTGTGGTGTTGCTAGCTTGGTTTGTCAGCACAAAGGCGCATTTTTGGAATCTTTTTGCAAGTTTGGCAGCTACTATGCCTAGCACGCCCTCATTCCATTGTCCTTTTGTGATTATTGCATTTGGGTATTGGCGTGCGTTTTTTAGGGCGGACTCTAGGGTGTCATTGGCGCATTTTTTGCGCTCCTCGTTTATGGATTTTAGATTTTCTAGGCTTACCTTTGTAGAGTCTAGCAAAAATTCGCTTGCTATTGCCCCCTCGCCCATCCTGCCTGCTGAATTTAGCACGGGCGTTATGCTAAAGGCAATGTCGCTTGCTGTGGGGAATGGTGTCTTTAAGAGTGTTTTTAGTTTGCTTATGCAGGGGAAGTGTGGGTGTTTTAACTTTTTGATTCCATATAGCACGATTGTTTTGTTGATATGTTTTAGGGGCATCATATCTGCGATAGTGGCGAGTGCTACAAACTCTAGCAATGGAGCTAAATCTATGCTATTTGCAGGGATTGAATCTATTTTTTGCAGGGCGATTTTTGTCCCTGCGCATAGATACCACGCCACAAGCGCACCGCAAATCTCTTTTTGTGGGAACTCACAATCGTGTCGCTGTGGGTTTATGATAAAATCTGCATTTGGTAACTGCTCTTTTGGCAAATGATGGTCAGTGATGATTAGGCTTCTACCCGAAGTTGCGCAAAACTGAGCTGCTTCAAACGCGTTTATTCCATTATCTACGGTAATGACAATATCGCTAGGATTTTCTTGCAAGATTTTTTGGCTTATACCATAGCCGTCCCTAAAGCGATTTGGGATAATGTAGGTGGCATTTTTGTGCCCCACAGAGTGCAAAAATCTCATCATAATCGCACTAGATACAATCCCATCGACATCATAATCACCCACGACTAAAATCTGCTTTTGATTTGCTATCGCTTGGGCGAGGAAATGTGAGGCTTGCTCGCAGTCTTTGAGAGAAAATGGATGGGGTAAGGAGGATAGAGATGAGAAATCCCACTTGCTATTTTTGGATTTTAGGAGTTGGTGGATTTGTGTTTTGCTAATAGGTGGTGTGTAGCTTTGACTTGAGTTTTGGTTTGGGCTTTGTTTGGGAGGTTGCTCGTGGGGTTGATTGGATTTTTTAGGATTTTTTATCATAGATTCTCTTTATAATTTTTGCGTGGATTTGACTAAAAATATTGTCTAAAATCGCATTATAGCTAAATTTTATTACGCATAAAAAGTGCAAAAGATTATGCTTTTATTTTTTTTGCGGTTTTTATGCAATCTTTGCACGACAAAAAGCAAAAATCTATGATGACTTAAGCAAAATAAAATCACTAAAAATGATATAAAATCCTCGCCCCGATTGAGTAGCTTTGTGTGATTTGCCTAGAGATGATATTTGATTCATCGCCTTTGTTTATGAAGTAGTGTGAGATAAAAGGGACACGCGCAATGATTTCTAAGCCCACAGATTTGCAAAGTGCGGATTGTAAGCCTAGCTGCAGTCCTGTTTCTACGCCATTTTGTCGCACGCCAAATCCTTGAGTGCTTGAGCTAGCTTGGGATTTTAGTCTATCTACACCGCTACCAAAATAATGCACCCCACCTACGCCTATTCCTACAAATACGCCGATTTCTCTAAAATCCATTAGCAAGTCTGCGTTTATTCCATAGTGGAGAGATTGGATTGTGCCAATAGAGGCTGGGGCTTCAAAGTAGTCGATGTTTGCATATCCACGAATGCCAATGCCTGATAAGAAAAAGTGTCTATATCCACCAAGTAATCCAAACCTTAGCCCACCTCCACTATATGGCTCTAGTGCGCTTGTGGCAAGCGTGCCTTTTTCGTCATATTTGATTCCTGTGTAGCTAGCTTCTAGCCCGACAAAGCCGTGCTTTGTCTTTGTTAGATTTTCGTGTTGGGATTGTGTTTTTTTGGATTGTGCGTTTGCGTCTTTACTTTGTGATTGCATTTTTTCTTGTGATTCTTGGGGTGAAGTATGATTTTGCGGTGTGTCTTGTGCGGGCTCTTGCTCTTTGCTTTCTTTGGGAGTTTGTGTGGGGAGTTGATTAGAGGTTTGCTGGCTTGTTTCTTGTGTGTTTATATCCACCTCTTTTATTTTTTCGTTTATCTCATCTGTCCCGTTTTCTGTAATAGTTTCTGTGAAGCCAAAGCTAGCGCACGCAAAAGATAACAAAAATAGTGCTTTTTGGATTTGTCGCATTTTTAACTCCGTTATGAATTTTTAAGATTGTGTTTTTGAAGCAACAAATTAAATAGCAAAAAATAAAATTCACTACTAATTTGAATTTTTAATGTTACACATTTTTTCTTAAATTCTGCATAAATTTTGATAATTTTTTGCAAAATAAACAATCAAAATCTTTGGGAGTGTGCAAAAACAATATAATACCAAGACAACAAAGAATGCAAAAATAAGTAAAAAATAGTGTAGAATTTCTTATTTATTTTTGGGTTTAAAAAAGCCCGATACCAAAACTTGATATAAGGAGAATCAAATGAATAAAATTGAAGGCAAAATCCTCCTAAAAGGTAGCGAAAAAATCGCAATTATATGCTCGCGTTTTAATCACATAATCACGGATAGGCTTATCGAGGGGGCGCAAGATAGCTTTGCGCGACACGGAGGTAATACTAAGAATTTGGACTTGATTTTGGCACCGGGAGCGTTTGAGCTACCTTTTGTGCTTGATAGGATTTTGGCTACTAAGCGATATGATGGGGTTTGTGCGATTGGAGCGATTATACGCGGTGGGACGCCACACTTTGACTATGTGAGTGCGGAGGCGACTAAGGGAATTGCAAACACCACGCTAAAATACGGCACTCCTGTGAGCTTTGGGGTGCTAACGACTGATAATATTGAGCAAGCAATAGAGCGTGCAGGCTCAAAAGCTGGCAACAAGGGCTTTGAAGCGATGAGTTCACTTATAGAATTGCTTAGCCTTTATGCAGAGTTAAAAGTGTGAATTTTGCGCGGATTTAGCTAGAAACATAAAAATAACCGCATAAAATCTAACTGTAAATTTAAGATAAAAATCTAAAAACAAAGGCACAAAATGGCGACTAGGACACACGCTAGAGAAGCGGTAATCTCGCTATTATATGCGTATCAAAGCGGCAATGCAGAAGTGCAAGCCTTTGCGTCAAGTTTTTTAGAATCTCGCAAAATCAAAAACAAGCAAAAAGATTTTGCGCTTGGGCTTTTTGCGGGTGTTATGGAGCATTTGGAAAGTATTGATTTGGAGCTAGCACAGAATCTAAAGGAGTGGGATTTTGAGCGATTGGGACAAATGGAAAAAAGCATACTGCGACTTGGGGCTTATGAGATAGCGCATACTAGCACGGATACACCTGTGGTAATAAATGAGGCTATCGAGCTAGCAAAGAATTTTTGCGATGATAATGCTTCAAGGCTGATAAATGGCGTGCTTGATAAAATCAAAAAGGTAGGGTAGAGATTCTTTGTGGGGATTTGTGATAATTGATTGTGTTTTGTGTGGATTTTGCAGAATGAAGTTTTTTATATTTTTACATAAAAAAGCGTGGCAAAGTCTTGCCTAAAGGCTTAAAAATTGCTCTTTCCAAAGAAGTTAAGTGAAGCTAAAGCAAGTGGTGCGCCCAAGAGGACTCGAACCTCTGACCTACGGCTTAGAAGGCCGTTGCTCTATCCAGCTGAGCTATAGGCGCAAAAACTCATAAGTGGTGCGCCCGAAGGGAGTCGAACCCCTAACCCCCAGATCCGAAGTCTGGTGCTCTATCCAATTGAGCTACGAACGCAAAAAACCTTACAAAAAAAACAAAAATCCTCTACAAGAGTAAAAATTTTAAGAAAAATAAAATCTAAAAAAAAAAAATCGTTTAAGAAGTAAAAAGCTATAAAAGAAGCGAAAATGGGGTGGGTGATGGGGCTCGAACCCACGACCCTCAGTGCCACAAACTGATGCTCTAACCAACTGAGCTACACCCACCATTTACACACAAGAGCGTGCAATAGCCCTTGACTTTGTGCTTATCAAATCTGCAAAAACTATGCAAATCCGCATATCCACACCTAATATCTAATAAGCTCTCCTATAAACTTGCGTTTGCAAATCTTATAAGCCACTATCAAACACAACAAAATCAAAAAACTTCAAATGGTCGGGGCGAAAGGATTCGAACCTTCGACCCCTTGGTCCCAAACCAAGTACTCTAACCAGACTGAGCTACGCCCCGATATTTGAATCTAGCCAAACGCTAGCAAAAGCCAAAAATGGCGGACAGAGAGGGATTTGAACCCTCGAGACCCGATTAAGGTCTGCACCCTTAGCAGGGGTGTGGTTTCAGCCACTCACCCATCTGTCCACAAATCCTGCAAAAATTGCAAAAAATAAAGCTGTAATTTTAATCTATACTGCATAAAATATACCTTAAAATTTAGCATAATTTTGGAATCCACCTCACAATCCACTTTTAATCTATTTCTAATCTATGCGTTTTTGGTTGTGTAGATTTTGATTGAAGTGAAAGGCTACTTATTCCCTCTTGCAATGAGTAAGCCCAGCAATGATAAGAATCTGCAATAGCTAAACTTGCAATAACTAGGCACAATTAAGCCACACTTGCTTTCTATCCTCACTATTTGTGCTACTTGCTTGCTACTTCGCTTGGGATAGATTTTGTCGCGGCTTTTTGTGTGGTTAGCTCCTCTATACCTTGCATCGTCTTAAACATTCTCTCCCATCGCAGAGAATATCGCTGCTTTGGCTCAAAATAAGCGTTTGATTCTATGCTTTGAGCGAGGTTTATGCTTAGGTAGATAAACCACGGCGTGCCTACGATATTTGAGTATGGCACACTTCCCCAAAATCGAGAGTCTTCGCTGTTGTTGCGATTATCCCCTACCATAAAGTATTCATCATCAGCGATTTTTTTGTAGAAATATTCTACTCGTCCGTTATCAATGAGTGCTTCCATAGAGATTCCGCGATATTGTGCGCTAAAGTCATAGGGCGAGCGTCCATCTTGTCTAGCTTCATTATAAATACTTGCCATTTGGTAAAAAGATGAGATTCCCTCATCATAATTCACGCCTAAATGTTTTTTTGAGTATGGCTCTAGCACAAAGAGTTTATCCCCTCTTTGCACCATTTCATAATCACTATAATGCTCTTTTACATAGTCATTACCCTCGCTTGGGTGTAGATACATTCCGCGCGGAGTGAAGAGGACTTCATCGCCACCTTTGGCAAAAGCTCGCTTGATATAGTGGTCGGTTTTTAGTCCTAGCTTTTCTAGGTGCGGGGGGATAAATATGACTATATCGCCACGACTTGGTCCCTCTGCTTTGATTAGATGCCCATTGCCAAAAAAGTCGGGCAAGATAGGCGTATTTATCCACGGAAGTCGTGGCAGGGGAATCCCATAGGAGTATTTTTTGGCAAACAAAATATCGCCCTCATAAAGCGTGCCAACCATAGACCGTGAGGGAATCACAAAGCCTTGCGCGACAAAAAATATCACAAATAGCACAAGCACAATCGTCCCTGTCCAGCTAGAAAAAAAGACATATATTCCACTTAAAAATTTCGTAGCGAAAGTTTTTGGGCTACTTTTTGTTTGGCTAGATTCTTGTGTGCTATTCATTTTTGTATTCCTTTTTTGTGGTGGTTTTTAGAGGTTTTGGGGATTTTGGATATGGTAGGCTTTTAGGGTGTTTTGCAAAAGTGCAGCTATCGTCATAGGTCCTACGCCACCGGGCACAGGCGTGATGAAGCTAGCTTTTTTGCTTACATTTTCAAAGTCTACATCTCCACATAGCTTACCATCATCTAGGCGATTTATGCCTATGTCTATGATGATTGCCCCCTCTTTTATATGCTCTTTTGTGATTAGATTTACTTTGCCAACCCCCACACAGACAATATCTGCATTGCGCGTAAATACCGAAATATCACGCGTGAAAATATGGCAAATGCTAATGGTTGCACCTGCATTTAGCATAAGCTGGGCAAGTGGCTTTCCTACGATATTGCTAGCACCGATGATAGCGACATTTTTGCCTTGTAGCTCGATATTATACGCCTTTAGTAGCTCCATAACACCTAGCGGAGTAGCGGGGGAAAATCCAATGTCTGCGCTATCATAAGGTGCGCTATTTTTATCTTGTTTTGTATTTTGTTTTTCAAGTCCGCATTGCACCCTGCCGACATTGATAGGGTGAAATCCATCGACATCTTTGTGCGGTGCAATAGATTGTAAAATCTCGTGCGTGTCAAAGTGCTTTGGCAATGGTAGTTGGACAAGGATTCCATTCACACTCTTATCGGCATTTAGCCTAGCGATTTCTTTTAGGATTTGCTCTTGGGAGGATTCTTGGCTAAAGCGCAGGACTTCGCCTATGATACCGACATTTTGACAGGCTTTTGCTTTCATATTGACATAGGCTAGGCTTGGGGCGTCTTCGCCTACTAGGATAACCACTAGCTTTGGTTTTGGATTTAGGTTTGCTACTTGGGATTTGAGGGAGTCTTGGATTGAGAGAGAGAGGGATTTGCCATCTAGGATAGTCATCAAGTGCCTTTGTGTTATTGCTTGGTGCAAATTTGGTGGATTTGGTGTGCTTTAGTTATATTTGGGTGTTTTAGACTATGGTTTTTATCGTGGTTAGGATTGAATAAAAAGTGCTATTATAATGAAAAAATATTAAGGGTTTGATATGAAGTGCATATCTTTTGGCAAAACTTTTGCAAAAATCTCGTGCGTGGCGTGGAGTGTGGGGCTAGCCCAAATGCTAAACGCACAAAATCCCACACAAAGCGGACAAAAAGAGAATACAAAGCCAGAATCACAATCTAGCGTGCCTGAATATATCTCACAATCAGCTTTAGAATCTACCTTAGAGTCTACTTTAGAATCCGCTTTAGATTCTATCTCACAAGATTCTAAAACCCAAAAAGATACAGACAAAGACGCAACTAAAGAAAGCACAAAAGAAATGGCACAGAGAGAAAAAGAATCTAGCTCAAATTCTGCTACAAAATCAAGCACACAAGAAAACACACAATCAAGTCCTACAACCTCAAAAAATGAAAAAAGCGAAAAAAAAGATGAAAAAGATACAAAAAAGTTTGGCAATATTTTTAAATCCCAAAAACTAGATTCTGCCACAAAAGCTGACTTACAAGCTGATTTGCAAAACTCACAAATAAGCAACCAACCAAGCACGCAATCAAATGAGAGCTTTATCACTCCACAAGAGTATGGCGCAAGTCTGTATGAATATCCTCGCGGAATCGGCTGTATTAAATGCCACGGCGCAATAGGCGAGGAAACTTTGCTAGCCACATACACCCATAAGGGCAAACAAAAAACACTCCTTGTCCCGCGCATAAATAATCTAGAGCTTCTCAACTTCAAAACCGCTCTAAACCAAGACAAAGGCATAATGCCAAAATACAATCTAACAGATGAGGAAATCCAAGCGATTTATCTCTATATCAGTTCCAAAAACCCCACAAGAATCAAGTAGGGTTTGTGTAAAAAATAGCGAACACTTATAAACACTGATAAGCATAGGTAGTGCGGATTACACAGCATTGGCAAATATAGATTTTATGATATTAAAAGGCTAGATTTTTACAAAATCTAGCCCCATATATTCCACCATTTTTTCTGTGTGCTTTTTGCCTCTTTTATCTTTTTTGCTTCTTTTTTTGATTTTTCATCTTTTTCTTGTGTGCGGTGTTTTTTGTGCTTTTCTTTGATTAGATTTTGTCTTTTGGCAAGCTCTTGCATATCTCGCGCTTCATCAAACTCATCGACAATCTCATCGCCTAGCAGCGTCTCAAGCACATCTTCAAATGTTACGATTCCCATAAATTGCTCATATCTATCAAGCACCACAAAAAGTTTTGTATTTGCCTCATCATCGCTTTTGTAAGAATCTTTTGTGTTTTGTTTTGTGCTATCGTTATTGGTAAATAAATGCAGAAGTTTTAGCACAGAAATATTATGCGGGACAATGTTTGCTGGCTTTGCAAATTCTCCTACTTCTTTGTCATCTTCGCCTTGCAGGCTAAGGGCTAAAATCTCTTTAGAATCCACCACCCCCACAATAGAATCTACACTCTCCCCTAGCACAGGGACGAAAGAATGGTGCGTGATTCGCTTATGTTTGATAGCGTCTTTGATTTTTTCATCGCTTTTTAGGCTAAAAACCACACTGCGGGGGGTTAGAATATCCACAGCTTGATAGTTTTTTAGGGTTAGTAGATTTTTGACAATATTTGTTTCTTTTGCACCTAGTGAGCCACCTTTGTTGCCTATTTCGCTAGCTGCCAAAATCTCGCCACGACTAATGGCGACTTTTGCTCCGCGTGTGAGAAAATGTGTGATTCCCTTTGCCAATACGACAAAAGGGAAAGTGATTTTTAGTAAATATCTCACGCACACCGCTACGCTAGGGGCAAAAGCCCTCCAATAAGTTGTGCCTAAAGTTTTGGGGAAAATCTCTGTGATATAAATCATCGCTATGGCAAATATCGTAGAAGCGATGAACTGCCACTCCTCGCCATAAAGTCGTGTAATCTCTATGCCAAATCCCGTAGAGCAAGCAGTTACCGCAAAGGTATTTAGCACCAAAATCGCGCCTTCAGCTTCTTCGACATTGGATTTTAGGTAGCGCAGGTAGCCACCTACTTTTGGGTGATTTTTTTCATAGCTTTCTACAAAAGATTGGCTAGTGCTAAGAAATACAGACTCTAAAATTGAGCAGATGAAGCTAAAGATAATCGCCACACAACAATACACAATCAATAATGTCATCTATGCTCCTTTTAGTGTCTTGAGATATTGCCCACACCTAGCACGGCATTTAGTGCGTCTTCTAGGGTAACTATGCCAACTAGATTGCCTTTTTTGTCTAGCACAGCAAACAAATGTGCGTGGCGTAGGATAAAAAGTCGCAAAAGCATAAGGACTTGCATATTTTCTTTGACAGAGGTAAATGGTTTGGCAATGCTTTTTAGTGGCTCTTGCCCTTTGTGCTTGAGATTGGCTTGGAGGATTTCTTTGCGATAGGCAAGTGAAGTGATTGTGGCAGAATCTGCGCTTAGAGGTATGCGCGAATATTTGCGCTTTTGGGATTGCTTTAGGGCTTGTTTTATGGTTAGATTTTCATCTAGGGTAAAGATAAGTTTTTTGGGTGTCATTATGTCTTTGACGCGGATAGATTTTTGCCCGATGATATGCTCTAAAATATCCATTTCTAGCTCATCTAGCGAGCCACTTTTTTCGCCCAGCTCCATAAGGGCTAAAATCTCATCTCTGCTGATTCTCTCTACATTGCCCTTGCGGAAAAAAAATGTAATCCCGCGAGAGATATACACAAATGGAAACACCACATAATACATCACTATGAGTGGATAGCAGCAGGGCAAAATGAGCTTTTTCCAATACATTGCACTAAGGGTTTTGGGGATAATCTCTGCTACATACAAAATGCTAAGCGTTAGCACGATAGCTACCACTCCAGCCCACTCATCGCCAAACACTTCCACAGATTGCACACCCACAGCTGCTGCACCCAAAGTATTGGCAAACATATTTACCACAAGCACCGCACCTACGGAATTATCAATATTTGCTTTTAGGTGTTTTAGGATTTTGCCTGTTTTGGTTAGCTTGGCACTTGCCTCGACAAAAGGTGTAGTCGCGCTAAATAATGCCGCTTCAAACGCCGAGCAAGCCGCAGAGATAAACACTGTGGCAAGAAAATATGTGATAAGTAAAGTCATAAATGCACCTTGTTGGATTTTGCCTTATTTTGATTTGGTTGTTTTGAAGTTTGATAAAAAGTATATAAAAACGATAGATAAAGGTAGTTTGCAAAAACGCTAAAATTTTAAGAAATTTCTTAGGAGTAATTATCGGCAAATTAAGTGCAATTTGGATAAAAATCACACCAAAATGTATAGCCCCAAAATTGCTACTAAGTTTTAAGCAAATTTGGGGATTTAAAAAAAAGTTAAATTTTGCTAAAGCTATTAGAGTTAGCTAAAAATTGCTAAGTTTTGCCCCCTCCACGATTTTAGATTTTGCACGATTTACGCACGATTTGCCACCTTTAATCGCGCTTCAACCCCTCTATACCTTAGGCAATGGCACTACTTCAGGGATAATTCCATTTAAAAATAGTGAGATTACCAAAGTCCAAATGCCAATGAGGATAATAAATCCTAGAGAGTATTTAAATGTGAATTTAAATAGCTCGGCTTCTTTGCCTACAAGTCCCACTGCTGCGCACGCGATAGCGATACTTTGCGGGCTTATCATTTTACCGACAACGCCACCCACAGAGTTTGCTGCCAAAAAGAGTGCTTCGCCCACGCCTAGCACACTCGCGCTTGCTTGCTGTAATGTCCCAAAGAGTAGGTTTGAGCTTGTATCACTTCCTGTGATAAACACGCCAATCCACCCAATCACAGGGCTAAAGAAATTGAACGCATCGCCTGTTTGGGCAAACGCTCGTCCGAGTGTCTCGCTCATCGCGGAGTTTTTGGAAATGAACGCAAATGAGACAACAAGCCCAATGGTGATACAAGGAATCGCCATTTCTTTTAGCGTATCCCAAAAGCACTCTGCTGCGTCTTGGGCTTTGATTTTGAGAAACCAAATGGTAAGAAAGGCTGCGAGCAAAATCGCTGTGCCTGCTTGAAGCGCGATAAGGTTGATAGGCAGGCTTAAGCCCACAGGCTTGCCATTTGTGCCAAGCAGTGTCCAGCCAAGAGAGTTGAAGTTTATAGTGATTTGGGTGTAGCTTAGCACGCCTACGAGCTTGTAGCCGATGATTTCTTTTGCTTCATTAAAGATAGGCAAGACATTATGCCAAAAATCAGGCTTTGGCAATGATTCGCCTGCTTCTTGGAAAAGCACGGGATTGCCGACTTTGAAGAGCCCTTGAAACCACGGCTGTGTCCAAAGCACGATACAAATAATAAGCAAAATAAAAGGCAACCACGCCCTAAAGACTTTGCCAAATTCTAGACTTGCGACAGAAAAGTTTTTCTCATCATCTAAGCGGAAAATATTGCTAGGCTTCCACACTTTGAGAAAGAGCGTGGTGCAAGCAAGCGAGACAATCGCAGAAGCA
Organism: Helicobacter macacae MIT 99-5501; assembly: GCF_000507845.1. Lineage (NCBI taxonomy): Bacteria > Pseudomonadati > Campylobacterota > Epsilonproteobacteria > Campylobacterales > Helicobacteraceae > Helicobacter > Helicobacter macacae. The sequence continues at coordinate 692,808 of NZ_KI669454.1, forward strand.
ATGTCAGGGAGCTCTGCGCCAAGATAGTTTGAGCTTAAAAATTGTGTCGCTGTGAAGCTCACTGCTGCGACAAAAATCGCAGGGAATGTCTCTCTCACACCCTTAAAGCCGTCCATCAAAAAGACGATGAAAAATGGCACTGTAAGGCTTAGGGGCACGAGCATCCGCCCTACCATAGCTGCTACGGCGTGCTGCTCGACACCTACAAGGTTTGTCATCGCAATGATAGGAATCCCAACCGCACCAAACGCCACAGGAGCGGTGTTTGCTATAAGGCAAAGCCCTGCAGCATAAAGTGGCTTTAGCCCTAGCCCCACAAGCAATGCCGCAGTAATCGCCACAGGTCCTCCAAAGCCTATCGCGCCCTCCAAAAACGAACCAAAACAAAAGCCGATGAGAATCACTTGGATTCTGTGGTCGGGCGTGATACTCATCACGCTTTGCTTGATGACTTCAAAGCTACCTGATTTTACAGAGAGCTTGTAGAGGAAAATCGCTGCGATGATAATCCACGCAATAGGCCACATACCTTGTGCAAAGCCCTGAACGAAACTCGCACCTATGAGCGAAAAAGGCATATCATAAGCAAAAAATGCCACCAAAGTCGCCACAATCACGGTAATAAAGCCTGCTTGATAGCCCTTTAGCTTAAAGGCGAGCAAACATAGCAAAAAGCACGCGATAGGCACAAACGCGAAAAGCGCACTAAGCCAAAGGTTGTTTAGAGGGTCGTAGTGTTGAATCCACTCCATAGAATCTCCTTTTGAAGTATGAAATAAAAAGCCTCTTTATTTTATAGCGTTTTGTGTCAATATCGCATTAACTTCTTGCATAAAAAATATAGCAATGTGTAAAATAGTATCAAATATTTCAAAAATGAACAAAAAAAGTGCAAAAAATCACCCTCGTAGAATCTCACATATAATCCCTTGTAATGATAGAAAAAATCTTTGAATGTGGTGGAGTGTGAATGTGGTGGGATAATAAAATGTGTGGATTTTATAAAATCCAAAAACGCTTGGTATAATATTTTGGTTTATGTTTTTGGATTTGTTCTTAAGTGTGTCTAAAAAATGAGTGTCTAAAAAGCCTTAGGCATAAGAGTATGCCATAATAGTGCCTAAGGCGCGAAGATATAATGTGCTTGCGAAGTGTGGATATACAAGCACAAAGATAAAACAAGTGAAAATATAAAAAGTGCTATCTAGTGGCTTTGATAGCAAAGCCACTACAAACAATATCGCTAAAGTCTATGACTTTAGCTCCTCTGGTGATAAATCTGCTAAAAATCTCTCTTTATCAAAGCTAACACCCAAGTAGGAGGTAATTTCTTGGGCATCTACAAGGGCGTTTTGTAGGCAGCTTGTCGCACCGGGCGAGGGTGTCATATTGAAAGTTATGCCTTTGTTGGTAATGATTTTTTTCTCGCCTAGTTCTAGTTTTTTTGCTGTTCTGTCGATGACTTGCGGGCGCACTTCCCCGTAGCCATCTGCGTATTGTATGTCTTCTAACTTTAGCGAGGGGATAAGTTTCCTAGCGTCTTTTAAGAAAAGTCTTTTTCCAAAGTATGGGAACTCAAATATCATATTTCTTATCGCATAAGCACGGATTTCGCTATCCATTATCAAGTCAAAAAGCACGCCAAATACTTCTCTGTGGAAATCCACTTGCCGAAGTTCGCTTAGGCTTATGCCATTATACCAATGCTTCTTGCGCTCTAGCTTTGGCATAGCAATAGCAGTAGGTCCTATGCGCGTGCGTCCGTTTGCGTTTATATCTGGGTCGCCGTGTAGTGCAGCAAAGGGAAGTTTTGGATTTTGCACCATATAGACTTTACCCTTTAGCAAAGTAGGTGCGAAATAAAAGCTACCTGCCATAGGCAAGCAGCCTAGATTCATACCATAGCCCATAGATTGCGCTAGGATAAGTGAGTATGAGCCTGCATTTACGAGCACAAACTTCGCGCTTATGGCATCTCCACCTCTAGAGATGAGGTAGTAGCCTTCATCTTTTGCGCGGATTTCCTTTACCCAAAAGTTTAGCAAAACTTCGTTTTTTGGGTTATTTTCTAGCGCACGAGCTGCAAAATCCTCGCTTAGTAGCTCAAAATTCATTCCGCACCACGCTTGCCTATATCCGCTTCCTACGATATTTTCAGGTCTATCGCTTCTACCGTCTTGTCCAAGTATGATATGTGGCTCTAGCTCTTTGATTTTGTCTTTTTCAAACCACTCCATATCTGGAAATACTTCCAAAAATTCGCTATGTCGCTTTCTCATAAACTCACATTCTCTATCCCCCACGCCGATTGCCATTTTTTGCATTTGGAAAATGATTTTGTTTTGGAGGTTGTGCTTTAGGGCGTAGGTTTCGACTTTTTTGGCAGATAGGCGGACTTTTTTTGCCTTTTCTGCGGTATAGTTGGTTTCTATTGAGCCATCGTGTATGGTTTGAGAGTTTGCTTTGACATTGGAGCTTACTTGAGCTAGCCTGCCACATTTCTCCACTATGGCAATCGAGCCTATTTTGGCATATTCACTTAGCGTCCAAAATAGAGCGTTTCCAGATACGCCACCACCGATGATTGCTACATCAAAATGCTTTTCCATTTGGATTCTCCTATAATTTTTGGCTTTGTAGCCGTTTTATTTGTGTTTATGTGTGATTGTTTAGGTTTTTAGATTGGCGTTTATTATAGTATGAAATACACTAAATTCTAACTTTTTTTAACTTTTTTTTAACTTTTTTGTTTTTTATTTTTGCCTTGCAAGAGGTTTGCAAAATCCACTCTAAATATTGCTTTTTTAGGGCGTTATTCTTGGAGTTTATCTTGCAAATTTGAAATGCCTAAGATTCTATCTATAAGTAGTGTGTAGTTATCCTTTGCGTTGTTTTCTTCTCCTGCGTATAGGCTAGTGATGACTACGCCACCTAGTAGGCTTTTTGTCGCTACGCGTTTTTTCTTTGTGCGGACACTCCACGAGCTGTGTGCTACCATAGCCTTGCCTTTATACTCGCCAATGTAGAGCATAATATGCCCCTTTAGCCACAAAATACTTGCAAAAGGCACGCCATTTTCTAGGATATATTGCTCTTTTTGCTTTCTGTCAAGTTTGTCTAGCTCTATCATATTTCTTGCCCATCTACCTTGTGAATACGAGTTTCTAGGCATATATAGCCCAAAGTTTGCAAAAATATCACGGATAAATGCAGAGCAGTCTCTGTTCGCTAGATAGCCACCCCAGCCGTATTTATGTCCTATCATCGTGTTGATTATCTGTGCGGTAAGTGTGGGGCTAAAACTCTGTGGAAAAAGCATAAAATCTTTTGGCTTTAGTCTTGCTTCTATGAGAGTGGCTTTGCCTGAAATCTCACGCTTTGCGATATAGACTAGATAATCCCCCCGCACCACGCTAGCCACACCCAAAATCTGTCCCACTCTAGCGTGTGTCAAAAACTCGCCTTTTCTGTCATAGATAGGGATTTTATCTCGCACGGGTAGAATATAGGTTTTGATTTTGGTTAGAATTTCGCGCTCGTGGGTGTTTATGATAGCTAAATCCCTCACTTTTACCCAGCCATATACAAAACCACTTTGGATATGTGCCCACTCCTTAGAAGTGTCATAGTGCGTAATCATCACAGGGGTATTGGCAAAGATGAGTGAATTTTGCCACTGGTCAAATGGATAATCATCAGCTCTTTTAAATCGTGGCTTATCACTTGGCACGGCGCGGACATCGGTAGTTTCTATGATGATAGCCTTTGTAAGCGTGCTAGGGTAGGCTTTGATATTCATTCTCTCATAGATTTCTTTGGTGCTCTCTAGTGAGTTTGGAAATAGATTTTCCCCAAAACCTGTGTTTTTTAGCAGGGAGTCTTGCGCCCAAAAGACACTTTTTTTATCAGGATTTGCTTTTGTAATCTCCCACGCAGAAAAATGCTCTTTTAGGTATAGCTTGGCTAGAGATTCTAGCTTTTGCTTGGCGTCTTTGTCTTGGGGCTTTTGCTTGCTAGATTTTGCTACATAGCTTAGTGCGTCTTGGGAGTAGATACTTGGGTCTTTTGCAGGGAGGTTTATCTCTTTTATCCCACAAGAGCTAAAAAATAAACACACCCACGCACACCACGCGCACAAAGATAGGCGCGAGATTGGGTTTGGCACAAAATCCAAGCGAGAATTTGAACAAGGCTTTAAACAAATATTTGGGCAAGATTTTGAGAGAATATTTTTGCGAGTATTTTTTGCAAAAATCTGTGATATTTTGCTTGATATAGCGAGTTTATATAGCATATTTAGATTCCATATTTGCTGATTTGCGTAAAAAGGCTTAAATTTTAGGAATCGCTAAATGTAGCTTTGTATTTTGTTTCATCAAAGCCTATTAGAAATTCTTTGGGTTGTTTTGTATCTAGTGTTTCATATATCTCTATTATAGGGCGTTTGATAAGTGTGGGGTGCTGCTCTATTTGCTTTAGTTTGTCCTCTAGGTTTAGATTTTGCTTGCCTAAGCCTAGTTTTTTGTAAGTCATTCCTTTGGAATTTAGCAAAGATTCTATGCCAAATATTTCACACCAGCGAGTAATATCTGCTTGGCTTGGTGGGTTTAGTTTGAAGTCTATGAAGTCATATCGCACATTTGCTAGTTCCAAAAATTTTAGAGCCTTTTGCACGCTCCCGCAGTTTCTAATCCCATAGATTTTTGCACACTTTTTCATTTGTCTATCCTTTGTTTTGATTTTTAGCGATTGCTAGCAAGTTTATTTGTTTGGCAGGTCTGCTTTATTTAAGCTCTCTAGGGTTAAGTTTTCTAGCAGGTTTGCAATCCCGGCTTCAAGCATTTCATAGACTTTGGCAAAGCCATCACTACCTCCATAGTATGGGTCAGGCACTTCCTTACCTCCTAGCCCAAAATCCCCCAAAAGCACCACCTTGCTAGGCTCAAACCCAAGTCGCAACAAAGTGGCGTAGTTTTGCCTATCCATTGCGACAAACAAATCCACATCGCTGTGTCCATAGAGGCTTACTTGCTTGCTAGTGTAGCGCGAAATGTCTATTCCATTTTCTCTAGCAATTCCAATAGAGCGAGAATCTATCCCCTCATCATTATGAAAGCCGGAGGTCCCAGCCGAGCAAAACTCTATTTTGGCTTTGCTTTGCTTAGGCATTTTGGCATAAAGATGCTTTGCGATTCCCTCTGCGAGTGGGGAGCGACAGATATTGCCTAGACACACAAAGCAGATTTTTTTTGGAATCGTGCTTTGCAGATTTTTAGCAGAACTTGGTAGCATTTAGATTCTCCGTTTTATTACACTAAGTGGATTAAAATCAATTTTTTGTGGATTTTGGAAATGAAGTGGGTGAGGGTAGTGGGGGATTTTTCTTTTTGCGAGATTTTAGCGACTTTGGCAAAAACTCACGCAGGCTGCTTGGAGGAAATTTGCCATTTATAATCGCGCTCATAAAATCCCCACACCACGCCATTAGCGCGATGATGAGAAACAAAATCCTAGCACTGCTATAATCAGCTTGGGCAATGATTTTGGAGCTAGCACTAAAGGAGAGCACACCAACGACAAGCCACAAAATATTGGCGTATTCATAAAAAGAAAACAACTCTTTGTTGCGCCAAAGCGAGATGATAAGCAGTGCTAACGCCACATAAAACAATGCCACATCAAAGTAAAATAGTAGATTTTTTTTGGCATAGTAGGGCTGCAACGCAAGGGCAAAAAGCACAAAAAGACTTACACAAATTGATGGTTTGTATTTCTCAAGTAGATTCCCCCATTTGCTAAATGGATTTAGCCGAAGTTTGAAAGCAAGCAATAGTAGTGGCAAAAATACCAAAAGTCCGTAGCTCACGCAATACACAAAAATATCAAAAAACTTCCACAAAATAAAGCCACTTATGGTGTCATTTACTGCGTAGTTTATGCTATCGGCTTGGTATTCAAGCTGACTTTTGATGATTCGTAATACAAGCACGATACTTACAAAAAACGCGATAAAAATGCCAAGAATGGATTCTAGGGATTTGTGGTGTCGCCTTTTGCGCATATAGATACAAAATCCCACACACATAAGCACCCACAAAAACAGCAAGACATTGCTGATAAAATCAAAAGCGCGATGAGGGTAAGAAAAAATGAGAAAAAGTTGGTTGAAGTTTTGGGAGATTTGCGAGACAAGCAGGGACAAAAACACAAACACCGCAAAGAAAAAGAAAAGAGAGGAAAAAATACGGCTACTAGAAAAAGTCATCACTGCTCCTTAAAAGTCTTTAGAGGTATTGCTTTGTAAAAATCTGCCCTCTAAAATCCGCGTTATAAAAATCTAAACCGCAAAAACTACTTGAAAATCTGCTTAATGTAAAAATCTACTTGATAAAATCCACCTGCAAATGATACAAACAAGCAAAAACTACAAAATCATTCTTTGAAATTTTTTGCTACAAAACTATCTATGCCATCTGCGATGCCCAAACTTAGCACCCTTTGATATGTGTCCTCATTTAGTCTTTGGGCTTCTAGCGGGTGAGAATTATACCCTATTTCTACCAACACAGATGGCATTAAAGCACCTACTAACACCCAAAATGGTCCCTCGCGCACTCCGTTATCCACAATCGTGCTTGGCGGATAGTTTGCTTGCAGATTTTGTATAAGCCCTGTTTGTATGTCGATAGCAAATCGATTGGAAGAAACTATGCGATGAGATTCTAGTCTATCTAAGAAGTTTTGTTTGCTATAAAAATTCATTATCTCAATATCGGCTTGGTTTTCCTTTGCTGCGACACTTCTAGCATCTTCGGTGCGAGCAGCGGAGAGGAAGTATGTCTCTATGCCTCGTGGGGATTTTTTGCCCACAGGGACAGAATTTGCGTGGATAGAGATAAACAAATCCGCTTTTTTGGCATTGGCAAATTTGGTGCGCTCGGGCAACTCTATGAAAATGTCCCTATCGCGCGTGAGGTAGCTCTCATAGCCTCTTTTTTTTAGTTCATTGTGCACTTTTAGGGCGACTTTTAGGACGATATGCTTTTCGCATACTTTTGTAACGCCAAAAGCCCCGCAGTCTTTGCCCCCGTGCCCTGCATCAATAACTACTTTTAGCCCTTTTCTACTACTTGGTGTGGCAAGGGTGGTTGATACAATCGTGCGAGGTGGTGGGGTTTTGGGTGTGGATTTTGGTGTGGTTTTTGTGTTTTTTTGTTTTTGTGCTGATTTTTTGGAATCTTTTTTTGCAGAATCATTTTTTTGCACTTCTTTTTTTTGAGTTTTTGGATTTTGAGTAGGTTTGCTTTGAGTTTGTTTGGCGGGTTGTTTTGGAGGCTGTTTGGCTTGGCTGGTTTGAGCAGGCTGGGCTTGGGGAGGTTTGCTTTGGGCTTTAGGTTCTGTTTTTGGCTCTGTTTTTTGTTGCGTGGTGGATTGAGTGGTGCTAGATGGGATTTTATCCACAAAGGATAGATAGAGATTTTTTTGCATTGGCTTTAGTTGGTATTCCATACCATTGCCATTTGTGATGACTATGCGCGTGATTTCGGGGGTGTTTTGGGCGATTGTTACTTGGGCATTGCGCGGAAAAAAATACACCTTTCTACCAATGTCAAGAACTGCTTTTATGTCTATGTAGAAAGAGTTTTGATTGAGTTTGATAGGGGTTAGGCTAAGAGAATCTATGTCGTTTGAAAAAACGACTTTTAAGCTACTAGCACCAAAAGGGACAGCATTTGTGATTCGTAGATTTTGCGCTGCAAGCGGATAGGCAAGAAATATGGCTAGGGCTAGCAAAATCCGCCTCATAGCTCTAGCCTTTTGTGAGTTCTTCTATTAGTTCTTTGACTGAGATGATTTTGTCGATTTTGTAGCCGTTTGCACCTGTGAAGTAAAGCCCCTCTTTTGTGTTGCCTAGATGGGCTTTACCTAGAGAATCCGCTATGCAATACCCCACCTTTTTTGCTTCTACGCCTCTGTGGCAGGGGGCTACGCAGTTGCTTACGCACTTGACTTTTGGGGCATTGCCCTCTTTTAGTCGCTCTATTACGCCGATTTTTATCGCCCTTGCGGGGTAGCCCACAGGGGATTTGACAAGCTCTATGTCCTCTTTTTTGACAAAGGGCATTATCTCTTGGTAGGCTTTGGCATCGCACTCAAATGTGCCCAAAAATCGTGTTGCCATTTGCACGCCACTTGCACCAAGTGCCAAAAACTTGTCAATATCTTTTCTATCCCAAATCCCGCCCGCTGCGATGATAGGGATATTTCCCCATTTTTTTGTCTCCTCAACTATGGGGGGGAGAATCGCCTCTAGCTGACATTCAGGTTTGAAGCAATCCTCGTATTTAAATCCTTGATGCCCTCCGCTTAGCGGTCCCTCTACGATAAAGGCATCGGGTATTTTTTTGTATCGCTCTTCCCACCTCTTGCAGATGATTTTTATCGCTTTGACAGAGGATACGATAGGCACAAGGGCGACTTCGGGGAAGTTTTTGGTAAATTCGGGCATATTTGTCGGCAATCCCGCACCTGTAACGATGATATTTGCTCCCGCTTCGCACGCATCTCGCACCACTCTACCATAGTCGTTGATTGCGTGCAGGATATTTGCGCCTAGTGGTTTATTTCCACAGATTTTGCGAGCGTTTTTAAATATTTCATTTAGCGCAACTTTTGAGTAAAAATTTAGCGTTTCAAATGGCTTATTTAGCACGAGTTTTTCGACAAACTTCATTTGATGATAATACCCCGTGCCAACGGCGGAAATAATTCCAAGTGCGCCCTCTTTTGAGACATTGCCCGCTAGATTGTCCCAGCTAATGCCAACACCCATTCCACCCTGAAATATAGGGAATGTTATGGTGTGTTTGCCGATTTGTAAAGGCTTTAGTTGGGATTTCATAATCTTAGCAGTCCTTTATTTGTTGTGATTATTGGATTATTGCTTTTAAGAATCGGCGTTTGCCTACTTGGATAATATGCTCGCCTTTGCCTAGTTTTAGGTTTTCATCTTGGATTTTTTCTTTGTTGATTTTTAGAGCTCCAGCTTTTATCTCGCGCCTTGCTTGGCTACTAGAGGGACATAGCCCGCTTTTTGAGAGAATCTCACACACCCAAATCCCACTTTCGCTAGAATTAGCAAAATCATCTATTTTGAAAGTAGATTCTGTAATGTCGCTAGGGATTTCTTTTTGGCTAAATACACTATCAAACGCCTGCTTTGCTTCATTTGCCAAATCTAGGCTATGAAATCTGCTTGTAATCTCTAAAGCAAGCATTTCTTTTGCTACCTTTGGGTGAAGCGTGCCTTTTGTTACTTGCTGCTTTATCTCCTCTATTTGTTGATTGCTCTTTAGGCTTAGCAATTCATAATACTTCCAAGATAACTCATCAGAGATACTCATAATTTTAGCATACATTGTGTTAGGATTTTCTGTAACTCCAATATAATTGCCTAGAGATTTGCTCATTTTTTGCACGCCATCTAGTCCCTCAAGCAGTGGGAGAGTAAGCACGGATTGTTCTTTTGGTAGCCCATAAGCTCGCTGCAAAGCCCGTCCTACAAGTAAATTAAACTTCTGGTCATTCCCCCCTAGCTCTATGTCTGCGCTCAAAGCCACAGAATCATACCCCTGAAGCAATGGATAAATAAACTCAATAATGCTAATTGGCAAATTTTGCTTATATCGCTTAGTGAAATCATCTCGCTCTAGCATTCTAGCTACTGAAAAATTTGCCGTGAGGTTTACAAGCCCGCCTATGCCTAGCGCGTTTATCCACTCGGAGTTAAAGCATACTTGAGTGTATGCGGGGTCTAAAATCTTAAAAACTTGATTCTCATAAGTTTTGGCATTTTGCAAGACTTCTTCTTTGCTTAGTTGCTTTCTTGTCTGTGTTTTGCCACTTGGGTCGCCGATAGTCGCGGTAAAGTCCCCGATTAGAAATTTCACATTTCCGCCGTATTTTTGGAAAGTGGCGAGTTTGTTTAGTAGCACTGTGTGTCCTAAGTGCAAATCTGGTGCAGTGGGGTCAAAGCCAGCCTTTACTACAAACCTCGCTTCTTTTGCTTGCTTGCTAGATTGCGCGTTTTTTTTGCTTTGGAAATATTTTTCTATAAGAAAGGCGATATATTCTTCCCCGATAAATTCGCTAATCCCGCGCTTTATTTCTGCCATAGCTTCTAGTGTCTCTTTAGATAGTGCTTGTTTTGTATGCTTTAGCGCGCAATCTATCTGCTTAGAATCTAGGTTTTTAGATTTTGGCATTTTTTTCCTTTCTTAGCTTGACTTTACTTGGCTTTCTTGGCTTATCTTAGCTTTTGTAGGCGTCTTTGAAATTGCTAAATTCAATAATACTAAATTTTGTGCTAAGTATGTCTTTAATTTTTTTGTAATTTTTATCTTCGGTGTCAAAAATCACTTCGCAGTATGATGCTGTTTGGGAATTATACCCGCTATAATTTATACTTAGCACATTGCAGCCCTGCTTTGCGAGGGTGTTTATAAAGGTGGAGAGCATACCTTGCTTATCCTCTAGGGATACGATGACTTTATAGGCGTGTTTATTTATCTGTGCCCATTTGGTTTGCACCATTGTCTGTCCCTCTTTGATGATGTCTTTTAGCTTGTCGCATAGCTTGTGATGAACTATGACTTTTTGGCTTGTTAGCACGCCCATTATGGAGTCGCCGTATTTTGGACGACAGCAGTAGTCAAATCCCACGCCATTTATAGTGTGGTTGCTACAAAAGATGAAGTTATCTAGCTCAATGTGCTTTGGCTTTAGCATATTAAAGCGGATTTTGACAAATGGATTTGAGCCGATAGCAAAGCTACTTTTGATTTTCTCACACATTTTTAGCAGGTATGCTTCATCATTCACACACCGCACCAAATCCCTATCAAGCCCCCTTATGCTAAGGTATCGTCCAAATATCGTAGGGTCTTTGCTAAAAATGGTGGCTAAAATATTTATCGCAGCTTTTTTTTCGACTTCTTTTATGCGATTTTGGGCTTGGATTTTGAGCTGATTTTTGGCGCGAGAGGTTTTGACAGCATCTATCCAAGTGCATTTTGGATTTTCTTGTGGGTCGCTTAGGATACGCACTATGTCGCCACTTTTTAGCCTCTGCAAAAGAGAGGATTCTTGGTTGTTTATGTAGGCAGTTTTTGCGTGGTCGCCTAGCTTTGTGTGGATAAGGTAGGCATAATCTAGTGCCACTGCACCTAAAGGCAAGCTAAATGTATCGCCATCGGGTGAAAATACGACAATATCCTCTCTATACAAGTCATTTTTTGCTAGTTCATAAAACTCCTCAATATCGTTGTTTTGGTATTGGAGATTTTGTAGCCACTCTAGGCTTGGCGAGATAGAGCCATCGCTTTTGTATTTCCAATGAGCCGCTACGCCAAACTCGGCATTTTTGTGCATATCAAAGGTGCGGATTTGCACTTCAAACACTCGTGATTTGTCAAAGACGGTGGTGTGAATGGTTTGGTAAGCGTTTTCTTTTGGCAAGGCTATGTAGTCTTTGAAGCGTGAGATTATGGGCTTAAACTCGCTGTGGACAATCCCTAGCACCTTGTAGCAATCAAGCACATTTCCTACAAGCACGCGCATAGCTAGCAAGTCCAAAATCTCATCAATCCCTATGCCCTTTCGCTGCATTTTTAGATACATTGAGTATGGACGCTTTATGCGGTATTCTAGCTTGAAGCTAGATTCTGTGAAGCCGTTTTGCAAAAGCAGGGCTTGGATAGTTTGTGAGAAGTCATTTAGCTGCAAAGTAAGGGGTTGGTTATTGTCTTTTAGGAAATCTTGGATTTTGGCGTATTCTTGGGGGAAAATGTAAAAAAAGCTTTTATCTTCTAGTTCATTTTTTATGCTTGAGATTCCAAGCCTATGTGCGATTGGCGCGTATACGACAAGCGTTTCTTTTGCGATTCGCAAGCGTTTTTCCTCGCTTAGACTATCCAAAGTCAGCATATTGTGAAGTCTATCGCTGATTTTTATCACAAGCACGCGTGGGTCATTTACCGCAGCGATTAGCATTTTGCGAAAGGTTAGCGCACTTATGGCAAGTCTTTGATTTGCACTTTTTGCCCCTAGCTCTTCTTCGCGGATTTCATCGATTTTGGTAAGCCCATCGACAAGCAGTGCCACAGCTTCGCCAAAGTCTTTTTTTACATTGTCCAAATTTATCTCTGTGTCTTCTACTACATCGTGAAGCAGTGCAGCGCAAACCATTGCTTCATCGCCACCATAAAACGCCGTCAAGCACGCCACACAAAGCGGATGCACGATGTAGGGCTCGCCACTTTTGCGAAACTGCCCCTCGTGATTTTCTTGTGCGCATACTATGGCACGCGAAATATTTGGGGTAATCTCACAAAGGCTAGATAAAAACGCCTTTGCATCTGCAAAGGTTCTTAGTTGTTGGACTTGGGTAAAGATTTCCAAAATGGATTCCTTCAAAGAAAAACTACTACAAAAGGCGGTATTCAAGGCTTATAAAATCTAGGCAAAGAATTTTAGAATCTACACTTCTTGGGGATTTTATTTCAAAATCTCTGCAAGGCTTCTTGCGTAGATTTTGCTTTGTGAATGCTTTTTAGGCTTAGTGAATTTTAGTGTGGATTTTGGCTAGCTTGGCACAAGTGCAAAAATCACAAAAGCCACTACCAAAACCTAAAAACCTCTTAAAATAGATTTTCGCTTGGGTTGTCTATGCGCTCTAGTGATAGCTTGCCCTCTGCGATTTCGCGCAGGGCAATGTCGGTTAGTTTTTCGATTCTAGGGTTTGCTTCTACTAGGATTTCAGCACCATTATTTAGCTGCTTTACGCGCTTAAAAATCATATTGGATAGAATGTAGCGGTCGTTATTTACGCGCTCTAGTGCGGCTGCTGTGATTTCCTCGCTTCTTTTGGCATTGTGTCTCATTTGTGTCCTTTGATAGAGTAGATTTTGTAGCGTTGTTAGCTTGCTTTTAAAACCGCTTATTATACAATAGTTTCTTTATAGTTTCCTTGATAATTTGATAATTCCTTAAAGAGAATCGCTTTATAATTGCAAAATTTGTTTGGTTTAGTCTGCAATGTAGATTTTATCTTTAAGGATTTTGGAAGTGGAGCAAATAGCTAGCAAATATATCAGTAGCGAGATTTTAGCTGTGCTAGAGAAGCTAGAATCAAATGGCTTTAGTGCGTTTATCGTGGGAGGGTGCGTGCGTGATATGCTACTAGGAATCCCACCAAAAGATTTTGACATAGCCACAGATGCTTTGCCTAGCGAGGTGGTGGATATATTTGATAAAGCTGGGCATAAATGCCTAGAAATAGGCAAAAAATACGGCACAATCTCTGTGTCAAAAACTCCCATAAAAACCAATGATAGCGCGAAAAATGACAGCCCAAAAACCCAAAAAAGCCCAAAAAATATGCAAAGCATAGAAAAATCTCAAAAAAGAAGCGAAGCCATAAAAGCCACAAACGATGAAGCTATGAGTGATTTTGTAGAGATTACGACATTTCGCAAAGACAGCGCATACATAGATGGGCGACACCCTCAACGCGTGGAGTTTGGCAAGAGCATTTGTGAGGATTTATCACGCAGGGATTTTACTATCAATGCCCTTGCATTAGCACCGCACAAACCACAAAAGATAAGTGATAAGAGTGGCGATAAGGGGGGGCAAAATAGCGGACAAATCATTGATATTTATGGAGGGGTAGAGGATTTGAAGCGTAAGCGCGTAGCTTGTGTGGGAAATCCAAGTGAGCGTTTTAGCGAGGATTATTTGCGGATTTTGCGAGCTTTGCGCTTTAGCTCTGTGCTTGGATTTGCCATAGAGCCTAAGACAAAAAGAGCGATAAAGAAGCAAATCCAAAAGCTAGATTATCTGCCAAAAGAGCGGATAAATGCAGAATTTAGCAAGCTACTTTTGGGGGACTTTGCTTGCGAGGTGCTAAGTGAGTATAGCGAGGTGCTAGGCGTGATATTTGGGGAATCTACTATGAGGAGTTGTAGGGAATCTTTGGGGTTTAGCTTGGATTTTGACTTGGAGGGGCTTGCGACACTTGGCACACTTCCACCACAATTACCCCTGCTAGCCCCACTAAAAAACGCGCCAAAAGATTTGGTTACGCGCTTAAGCGTGCTGTGCTATGGGCTTTTTGCAAAGGATTTTGGCAAAGATTTTGCCACAAAATCTAGCGAGACAAACTCCACCCTAAAAAACGCGCTAAAAAATCTACGATATAGCAATGAAATCACTAGCCAAGTGTGCTTTTTGGTGAGCTTTGCAAATGTGGCACTAGCCAAAATCTATGAGGCAGGGCAATGCCAAAAGTCGCTAAAAATCGCGCTAAAACTCCTAGCCAAAGAGTGCGCTCCAAACGCACTCATCGCAGAGCAAAAAATGCTAGCGTTATTTGAGTTTTTAGACATCATTTGTGATTCTAAGCCCAAAATCGCGCAAGCAAAATCTAGCTTTTGCCAAGTGCTTTACCACAAAGAATGCTTTTGTCTTTCTCATCTCGCCATAAAGGGCGATGAGGTAAAATCCATACTCCAAAAAATCAAGCAAAAACATAGCCTAGATAGTCTATCAAGCAAGCGTGTCGGCGAGGTTTTGGACTTTTTGCTACGCGCTGTGATAGAGGAGCAAATCCCAAATACCAAATCTGCACTAAAATCTGCTAGCGAAAAATATCTGCACGACTTGGCACAATCTGTAAGTAAAACTTGCAAGGAGGAGAAATGCTAATATGTGGAATCGATGAAGCGGGTAGGGGGTGCTTGGCAGGCTCGCTATTTGTCGCGGGCGTGGTGTGCGATGAAGAAGTGCTAAGCCAAAATCTATCTAAAGACTTACAAAAAATGGGCATAAAAGATAGCAAAAAGCTAAGCAAACACAAGCGATACGAGCTAAAATCTAGGCTAGATGAGATTTTGCATTTATCCCACTTCGTAGTAGAAAAAACCGCAGAGGAAATCGACACAAAGGGCTTAAGCGTATGCCTAAAAGAAGCACTAGAAGCGATAATGCAAGCGGTGGTAAGCGCGGCAAAAAGCGAAGTGATAAAAAAGCCAAACGATAAAAATGAGGAGCTAGGCAAATCTAGCGGAGGCGATTTGCTAGATTTGCCGCAGGAGGATTTGATAAGATTTTATTTTGATGGCAATAGCACATTTGGCGCAAGCGTGCCAAGTATAGAATCTACTACAAAAATATCCCTAGAGTGCATAGTCAAAGGCGATGCGCTAGTGCCTCTCATCTCGTGTGCATCGATATATGCCAAATGTGCCAAAGACACTCAAAGCACACAGCTAGATAAAATCTATCCGCAATATGACTTAGCCACAAACGCAGGATATGGCACAAAAGCACATATAGAATCTATCGCTAGATACGGGCTTTCGCCCATTCATCGCGCTAGCTTTTGTGGGAAATTTTTGGATTCTAGTCGTTCTTTGGATTCTACGCTCTTTGGGGAATGTGGGGAATCTAGCGATTTTGTGAAATCTAGCGTGCAAAAATCTAGCGAAGCAAAAACTAGAGAGGCAAAATCTAGCAAGCTACAATCTAATAGAACAGATTCTAGCAACGCAAAATCTAGCAAGCCAAAATCTACAAAAAGAACCACAAAAGCAACAAAAAATCAGCCTAGTTTGTTTAGTGGCTTGCTTTAGTGCAAAATCTACTTGCAAACTATTTCAAAAGACAAAAATACTTATGCTCAAACTTGCCACAGATAGAGCAATAGCAACCAATGCAAATAAACCCATAGATTCGTGGCAAATCGCAACTACATTGCAAATTTAACCGCTATAAATGCTCCCAAACCCACAGCCACAAAAACAACGACAGCTATTATCCAGCCCATTTTACTTGCCTTGCCTTTTGTTTGTTTTAGATTTTGTATTAGTAGTCTAGCTTGTTGTTCGCTATTTTGGCTTAATCTTTTAATGCGTCCGTCATTATCCTTAAAACCTTTTTTGACGCACATTTGCATTTCGCTTATCATTGCAGAGCTTAATTTAGCAGATAATAAACTTAGGCTTATACTTGTTTGTAGCAATTTTGCCATTTCGATATTATGCTCATCTTGCAATATACTTTTTTCTGTGAGTAGGTTCATTCTCTTATCATTTTTGCTTTCGCCAAGTAAGCCTAATGAAAATCTATTTTTCAAATCCGACTTTGCATTTTTTGCCTCCGAGCTTAAATCTTGCATTTCCTCTTGCAAATCTGTTAGCTTTTCAAAATGCTGACAAATCGCATTTGCTGCTTGTTTTGCTATCTCTCTTATCTCAGCTGTGCTTTGTGGCAACGAATCTGAATCTATATAGCTAAACGCCTCTATGCCACGACTTTTTATATCTTGCACTACAATATCACTCATTTTAAACTCCTTTTGTTAGATTTTCTAATTCTTTTAACGATGATTCCCACGAATCTAGCTCTTTATCGGTTTCTTGTCCATTTGTGACTATCGCTAGTTTTGTCTCTGCAATAGAGTATCCAAAGCTATTTGCCTCTTTTGCAATATAATCAAAGCCGTCTTTAAAGGCGAACCAAGTTTGCATAATCGTTAGATTTACCACTTCACCAGACTTTGTCATCATTTGGATTTGCAATCCTGCTATCTTTTTATCATTCGCCCACTTATCCATATAGTAAATCGCAATCGTGCTTAGCACCGCGCCCAAAGCTGCACTTATGCAAAGCCCCAGCGCATCGCCAATAGTTTCGTCTAAAAACGGCAGTGGAATCCCCAAAATCGCATTTAGACCGGGAATCGCATAAAGCCACTTTGTGATATATTCGCCCGATAGCATAGTTACCGCGCTAATCAGCCCTGCCACAAAGATTTTGGAGGCTTCAAATAGTCGCTCATTTTCAGGCGTATTTTTGTCAAATAGCTTTTTAACCGCCTGATATAGCGAGGCAAATCCAGCACGAATGATTCGCACGATTCGCTTCATAGTCGTAAAGACGATATTTATCGCAAACACCACGAGATTGCCAAAAAATGCCACGATTCCCGCTTCAAATGAACCTGCGATTATGTCTTTCCACCTTGCGCGTAGATTATCCCAAATTTGCTTTAGTCGCTTGGCAAATCGCTTAAAAATATCCCCCAAACTCTCATTGCCAAATTCTTTGAAAAGCGTTTTTAGCTCATCACTCATACCTATGATAAATTCTTTTAGAATCTCGCCGATAGCGAAGTGAATCGCCATTTTGCCCGCATCGATTCCACCTGTGATAAGTGCCTCTTTGTAGGGCTTTGGGCTTGTGTAGTAGGTTTTATCGGCTTTTTTATCGATATTTTTTTTGCTTTTGGCGTAATTCTCTCTTAGCTTATCATCATCAATAGATTCAAGTTTTGCTTTGCGCTCTTTTTCTCTATCTGTCAAATCTCTTGTCTTTGAGATTTTATCTAGCTCATCTAAACTACGCTTTTTATGTGCTATAAATTCATCGGCAGTCATCGCCTTTTTGGAGCGATTTAGCGTTGAATCGGTAAGAGTTAGATTATCCCGAGTGTTTGCCAAGTCTGCACCATCTACTTCCGCCAAAACTCGCGCCCTATCATCGTGTATCGTTTTTGCTGAAACTATATGGTCTAAATCTGTGCTATCATTTAGTCTAATCCTTTCGCCTGTCATATAATCTATGCTTTGGCCTTGCTTTTTTAGCTCGCTTTGCTCTTTATTTATGGCTATGTAGTTTTTATCCGTGTGATAATGCCCTGAATCATACTCGCCACGATTTTCATATCGCTGTTTTTCTGTCTCACTTGCATAGATTCCTTTCCTCACATTATGCGTAGTATTGACATTTCCGCCGTCTTTGCTATTTAGCACCACCGCTGCAAGTCCAAAGTGCCCCACCACCGCGTCAATAGCGTTTTTTTGGCACTGCTCAAAAAGTGAGTTCATTTGCTCTTTTGGTAGCTGGGATTGCAAAGATTGCATTTCTTTTAGCGCATTTTCTAGCTCGCTATCAATCTCAATACGCAAAGATTGCTCTTTTGTGAGCGTTTGGACTTCTACTTCTAGCTCACTAGCCATACTCTCATAATCCTTACGCATAAAATCACTGCGTGTCATTTGCATTGCCATTTCCTACTCCTTTTGTGCTTGAATAACTACAATCTAAGATAAACAAAATGCTAGCCCCCCCCCCCTCAATGAATAGTAAATACAGCACTATAATTTGGCAAAATCTAGTAATTTGCAAAAAACCACTTGCAAAATTTAGCTACAAAATCTACACTACCAAACTAACACGAGCCACAAAACACCTTTTATCGCAATATTCATATTTTTTCGCTAAAATCTTGCCTAGATTGCAAAGGCATAATCATTTAAGTTGTGATTTTGCTAAAAATTTTGCAAATCAAGTCTAAAGTGTGAGCGACACTTAAAAACGCGAGTGTGGCGACACCAAACGCAAAATCCAAAACTCTTAACTAAGGAGATAAAATGAAAAAAAGCATTGTATTTTTTGAAGCAAAGGGCGGTAGCGATAAAGGACCTGATGGGTATCGCAAGGACACTATGCCTATGGTGAATGCGCTTAAGGCGAAAGGCTGGAATGCGGAGGTAATCTTTTTTACCGATGATATTTTGCGCAATGAATCCGAGCGTAACAAGATTTATGAGGAAGCAAAGGCGAAGTTTGATGGCTATGTTTCTCGCGTAAATCCGGGCAACCTAAAAGAGGAAAAACTCTATTTTGATGTGCTACGAAAGCTCTGTGATGCGGGATTGGTGGGTATGCCTCACCCTGATGCGATGATAGGCTATGGCGCAAAAGACGCGCTTACAAAATTGCGAAACACCGAGCTTGTGCCTACTGACACGCTTGCATACTACGAGCCAAACGAAGCGGCGCGAATCGGTGTGAAATGGGAAGCAGGCGGCGAGCACGACTTTAAGAAAAATTTCCCAAAAACTTTGGCAAAGGGTGAGCGCGTGCTTAAGCAAAATCGTGGCTCAACAGGCGAGGGAATCTGGCGTGTGAGGCTAGAGGACGCGAGTGCATACAACAAGGTGGATTCACTTCCACTTGATACCAAAATCATCTGCACAGAGGCAAAGGACAACCACAGCGAAAACCGACAACTTGGCGAGTTTATGGACTTTTGTGAAGTGTATTTGAAAGGCGATAACGGAATGCTTGTGGATATGACATTTTTGCCACGCATAAAAGAGGGCGAAATCAGAATCCTAATGCTATATAAAACACCTGTGTATGTCGTGCATAAAAAGCCAGCTGAAGGTGGCGATGCGTTTTCCGCGACACTCTTTAGCGGGGCGAAATATCGCTACGATGAGCCAAAAGATTGGCAGAGCCTTATTGATTGGTTTTTGGCGCAGTTGCCAGAAATCCGCTCCAAACTTGGCAACTATGACTTGCCTCTGATTTGGACAGCGGACTTTATCCTAGATACGGATAAAAACGGCGCGGATAAATATGTGCTAGGCGAGATAAACTGCTCTTGTGTGGGATTCACAAGCCCAGCAGAATTTATGGAAAAAATCGCGCTTATGGTGGGCGATAATATCGTAGAAATCGTAAGTGAGAAAAAATAAGCTCGAGAAAAATAAGCGTAAAAAAAAAATAGGCACGGAAATGGCAGGAGTTGGCAGGGTAGCAAAAGCATAAACCCAAAATATAAGCCTAGAATGCAGGCTAGGGTATAGTCGCAATAAAGGCGTGGGGATTGATAGGAGGGGGGAGTTCTCACAGGCTAGATTCCCTATCACACTATATTTCTTTCACGCTAGATTTTGTTTCTTTTTGGTTTTTAGATTTTGGTTTTTTTGGCATTTGTAGCGGGTGGCATTTGCATTTGATAAGTGATTTATACACTTGATAAGCGACTAAACAAGCCAAATAACTTAACAAGCAAAAATCAACCAAAAATCAAAAAGAAATAAAAAAAACAAAAAAAGGAAAATCAAATGAGAAATGCAACACACACAGCAAAAATAGTTTCCGCATTAGCAGGGTTGTCTATAAGTGCAAGTTTGGTATTGGCCGAGCAAAGTGGTGCTTTTGTAGGTGTAGAGGTAGGATACGGAGAAGCACAATATCAAGTGAAAAATATCGCCGAAGTTGAAAGAAATGGCAAAGGTAAAAAGCGATGGTGTTTATTATGGACTTGTAGCGGGGTATAAGCACTTTTTTACTCCATATCTTGGCTTGCGCTCTTATGTGAATTTTGATGTTTTGCACACAAAGTTTAGCGAGCAGGGAAGCTCTATGAGGGCAAATCTTTTCACTTATGGTGTGAATGTGGATTTTCTAGGGAATTTTCTTAGCACTTCGGTGGTTGATTTTGGTGGATTTGTCGGGCTGTGGCTTGGGGGCAACACTTGGCAAGGTAAAGATATAGATGCCCAAATAGATTCAGGTAAGCAACTTGCAGATATGGTCAGGGCACTGCCAAATGCTAGCATAAAAACACATTTTGGTAAAAGTGCTTTTGATGTCGCTATCAATCTAGGACTACGCACAAACATCGCAAAATATCACGGCATAGAGCTAGCCGCGAAAGTCCCATTTCTATCAACTGAAATAGTAAACCTACAAGCCTCTGTAGAGCAAGAAAGTCTTGGGTTGCAAGCAACACTAAAGCATACTTGGAATTTTACTGCGAGATATGCTTTTAGCTTTTAGGCTTCGCGGCTAGGTTTGTTTTGCAAGTCAAAATCTAATCCACTCAAGCCACTGCAATGGGGCTTGTAAAATTTGCAAACTTTGCGACTTAAGCCCCAAATCAATCCTCACAAATCGTGATTTTGCCTAGTCCAAATGAGCATTGCTTGCCTATGCCGACTAGCTCGCCTATCTTTAGTAGTTCATAGCTGTCTTTGTCCAAATCATCTATGACAATCTCGCCTATGAGTCCGCCTAGATTCATCGCCGTTTTTTGAGCGCAGCTTTTGCGATATAGCTCGATATAGCGCAGATTTTTGGCAGTGATTGCGCCACTAAAAGGGGGGCATTTATCCCGCTCTTTGCCCAAAATAGCGAGTTTGCGCTGATAGATAGAGCGAAATATATCGCCAACTTCCAAGCTAGAATCACGCACAAAGACATTATTTTTCTTTATGCGAAGTGGTGTGATTAGCTTGATTTTCACGCGTGTAGCAAAATCGTTTGTGTCAAATCTCTCCCCAAACTCAAGTGGCATTTTGATATTGCTACTATCTTTGCCACCGAAGCAAAACTCATCATTTACAAATATAAAAATCTCTTTGAAGCGCAAAGTTTTGTCGCTAGATTTTAGCCCGATTTCACATAGCATTTTGTGCAGGGCAGCCAAAATCACAGGGGCGTTTTCTACTTCCTTGCCAAAGAGGAAAATCCCAAAATCATAGCGAGGCATTCCTAGCTCAAAGTCAAAGCGGAAATTGTGATAGACATTTTTGCATTCATAAAAGCCAAAAAACACGCAGGATTTGGCAAACTCACAGCCAT
Organism: Helicobacter macacae MIT 99-5501; assembly: GCF_000507845.1. NCBI lineage: Bacteria > Pseudomonadati > Campylobacterota > Epsilonproteobacteria > Campylobacterales > Helicobacteraceae > Helicobacter > Helicobacter macacae. Next base: position 714,309 of record NZ_KI669454.1, read on the forward strand.
TGCATTGCGCAGTGTCTTTTATGCAGACTATGCTTTTTAGTGCGTGTCCCAAAGCCCCGCGAACTGATGAGCCGATGAAAAATGGTGGCTTGAAGCTATCACGCGCTAGCACAGAGATTTTGCAAAATTCAAGTGTGTTAGTCATTTGCGATTCCAATGGCTTTTTATCATTTGTAGTTTTTACTCAAACATTTGCGTGATTTTGGGTTTGTCTAGTCGCATTTAGTCAAATTCTCTAAATTCCCTAAACCGCTCGTGGATAAATGATTTTTTGATGACTTTTATGCCATTTTCGATTGCTTCTAGCGAGATTCGCTTCGTGGTGGCGTAAATGGGCGTTATGCCCAAATTTAGTGCGAATCGCACAAGCGCGTAAGTCGCTCCAAAGTCTCCTTGGATAAGTAGATAGTCGCCTTTTTTGGCATTTGATTTTAGCGATAGTGCAAACTCGCTTAAAAATTCGCTTATATTTTCTAGCTCTGGCGGGATATTACTCCATTTTTCATTTGTGATATTTACAAAATTTTCTATGCCAAATCGCTTTTTTGCTTCGCTTTTTTGTGCGTCTGTGAGGGCGTGATTTAGCAAGATAAAAAGCGTTTTTGGCATTAGAGATTCTTTTATTTATTTAGTTTTCTTAAGCCATCTTGTAGCTTGCCTTCGGCGGTTGGTTTTGTGGCTAGGGTTTGCTTATGTGGATTTTGGCTTATGATTTGCTCTAAATTTGATAGCACTTTTTTTAGCTCACCTCCAATCATCTTGGTATCATATTTTTTGTCTTTGCTAATGTGTGCCAAATCATTTCTAAAAGTTTTTATTTGTCCTATTAGGTTTTTCCACGATTCAAACTTTGCTTGATTGTTTTGTCTATAAGTTTGAATCTCTGTGAAATCTGCAAAAACATTTTTGCCATTTTTGGTGTCATTTGGTTTTATATCTGTCAAAACATAAAACCTAACAGCATTTGTTAGCTCATATTCGCTAAATCCGCGCTTACAAATGAGATTTTGCCCACTCAAATCATCAATGATATAAAGTGCAATAGCTTCATAAATGTAAGTCGCAACTATGAGATAGTAGCCTTTTTCGTGCATAATTTTTGCTATTTTATAGTGTTTTTGATAGTCTTTTTGTGTGTTTTTTATATCCACAAAATCACTTAAAATTTTTTCTACTTTATCTAAAATATTTTCCAATCCCCTAAATTCCGCATTATTTTTTGCTTTTTGCAATTCATCACTTGTTTTGTCAAGGTTTGCAAATATGTGATTGAAATCATTTGCGTGCAAAGACTTTGAAAACTCACTAAGTGAGATTATAAATGGCTCTTTTAGCTCCATATCTGGCACACTTAAAGTCTGCACGAATGTTTGCAAACTAAGTGCTATAAGGCTGATTTGCGAGTATTTTTCTAAGCTGATATATTGATATTTTTTGCCTTGCTCTATCTCTTTGGCAAAAAGCAAAGTTATGGATTTTTTGGTATTGATTTGCCCCAAAGTGCTTGCAAAACTAGCAATAATAGGCTGATGACGAAATCCGTGCGTAATGTCTAAAATGATATTATTTTCTTTTGCGGATTTTATGGATTCTAAGATTTGGTGGAAAATGTCCTCAATGTCGCTTGATTCAACGGGTGGATATTTATCAAAAATCGCTTTGCATTGCGGGAGATTTGCAAAAATGTTTTGCTGAAATGCTATCGAATCGCTTGTGCCCATAAGCGTGTAAGTCGCACTCTCTCCGAAACTCTCTATCAAACAATGCGTAGAGTTAATAAACTCACCACTTAAAAGTTCGCTGATTTTTAAGTCGCTATCTTTACTGTAAGTGCTTTTTGTAAGACTACCCTCCCTATTTTTCCCCGCTAGTCCCAAAATCGCAATAATGTGATAGCTCATCTTTGCACCTCCAAAATCTAGCTAAAATCTACAAACCTCAAATCCACTTCCAAACCTGCAAAAATATTTGCAAAGCACAGCTTATAAAGTGTGGCGCAAGCCAAATTGCTCAAATACACGCAAATGCGCTTCAAGTATGTGCCAAAATCAAGCTGTGATTATAGCAGAAATAGCGTGGCGCGTGATTTAGATTTGGGCGATTTGCTTTGATTTTGTTGTGTTTTATATGTATTGAGGTTTTTGCCACTCTTGTATTTTTGGGATACTTAGTGTCTTAGTGAGATTATTTGTCATAGTATAGTGAGGTATCTCAAAGTATTTTATCATTTGTCATACTGCAATCCCTTGTCATACTGAGGTTTCGCAAGAAACCGAAGTATCCAAAAGATTTTATTTTATTCACATTTTTTTTGAATATTTTGCTTCGCTCAATATGGCAAAAGATAGTTTTTATATGACAGAAAAATTATTTTTCATACCATTGCAAATACCCCTCCCTAAATCCCTCGGCTACGGGGAGGGACTTTTCTTTGTTAAGCCCCTCTACAAATGATAAAATTGTGGTGGCTTGGGTTTTATTTTTGTGAAGCCTCTTTTCTTGGCGCGAGGTGGTTTGCCTTTTTGAGCCCCCTCCCTTTGCAGAGTGGGTTTGGGGATTGGTATCTTTTGTGGGCTTAGCGTAGCAAAATCGTGATAGCCCACCATATCGTCATTGAGATAATCGCAAAGCGCAGTTTTTAGTAATCTATGCTCCAAAGATTCCCCCTCCCTTTGCGGAGGGGGATAAAGGGGGTGGGTGGATTTCCGTCATTGTGAGAGAATCCGTGAGGATTCTCGTGGCAATCTATTACACCGTCATTGCTAAGCAGTAGTGAAGCCACAAAGAAGCAATCCACGCTTTTATTCGTCATTGCGAGACTTGACGAAGTCAAATCGTGGCAATCTATGTTTTTTTTATGGATTACTAAAGAAACTGCGCTTCGCTTGTTTTGCCACACTCGCTTAGCTCGCTCGTAATGACGATTGGCGTGTGGATTGCTAAAGAAACTGCGCTTCGCT